>JAADFX010000092.1 GCA_013152685.1 Methanobacteriota archaeon
GCGCAGCATTGGTTACGTGCCCCAGGGGCTGGAGCTGTTCCCCCACATGAGCGTTTACGAGAACGTCGCCTTCGGGCTCAGGGTGAGGGGGTTGCGGGGTGAGAAGCTGAGGAGCAGGGTGGAGCGCATGCTCCGCATGTTCGGCTTGGCTGAGCTCAGGCGCAGGTCTGTGGTAGCCCTCTCGGGCGGGCAGAGGCAGCGGGTTGCCCTCGCCAGGGCGCTGGTGATTGAGCCAGAGCTTCTTCTCCTGGATGAGCCCTTCTCGGCGCTCGACATGCAAACGAGGCAGGAGGTTAGGCGCGAACTGCGCGTCCTCCTTGAGTCCATGGGCATCCCGGCGATTATAGTTACCCACGACCTGGCCGATGCGGCGGAGCTTGCCGACAGGGTGTGCGTGATGAGGGAGGGCAGGATTGTGGGTGAGGAGGACGCGGAGTTTCCGGTGCTGCTGATGGAGGGTGCATGATGAAGTGGGTGGCGAGCTTCTACAACCCCCGCCTGAGCAGGTCGCCGGTGCTTTACGACACCACTCTGAGGGACGGCGAGCAGACCCCCGGAGTCGCCTTTTCCCCGGAGCAGAAGGCTTCGATAGCCCTCGCCCTGGAGGAGGCGGGTGTCAGGGAGCTGGAGGCGGGCTTCCCGGCGGTTTCGGAGGGCGAGAGGGAGGCGATAGGGGCGGTTCTGGAGAGCTGCTCCAGGGCGAGGATTTATGTGCTGTGCAGGGCGCGCAGGGAGGACATAGACCTCGCCATGAGGTGCGGTGCAGAGAATGTGGCAATCTTTACCTCGGTAAGTGAGCTGCACCTCAGGTACAAGATGCGGAGGCCCCTGGAGTCGGTGCGCAGGGAAGCCCTGGACGCCCTGGAGTATGCGGTGGAGCACGGCCTGAGGGTGTCCTTCTCGACGGAGGACGCCACCAGAACGCGCCCGGATGTGCTCACCAGCCTCTACCTGGAGGCAGAAGCCCTGGGTGCCCGCAGGGTAACCGTGTCGGACACCGCGGGGGTTGCCTCACCCCAGGCGGTGGCGCACATTGTGGCGATGCTCCGCAGTCGCCTGAGGCGCGCGGCGGTGGCGGTGCACACCCACAACGACTTCGGGCTTGCCACCGCCAATGCGCTCGCCGGCGTGGCGGCGGGGGCGGAGGTGGTGGCGACCACTGTGAACGGCATAGGGGAGCGCGCCGGAAACGCCAGCCTGGAGGAGGTGGTGATGGCGCTGGAGGTGCTCTACGGTGTGCCTACGGGGATAAGGCTGGAGAAGCTCGGGGAGATCTCCGAGCTGGTGGCCAGGTGCTCCGGCATTCCCATTCACCCGGGCAAGCCAATCGTGGGGAGGAACGCCTTCACCCACGAGTCGGGGGTGCACGTGGCTGCGGTGCTGGAGAACCCACTGACCTACGAGCCCTTCCTCCCGGAGCTGGTGGGCAGGAAGCGCAGGATTGTGCTGGGCAAGCACTCCGGCAGAAGAGCGGTGGCGGCGAAGCTGGAGGAGATGGGACTTGAGCCGGAGGGCGGCGGCATCCGCAGGCTGCTGGAGGAGGTCAAGAGGCTGGGCGAGGGGGGCGTGAGGGTGACGGAGGACAGCCTCCTGCGCATGGCCGGCGATGGGGGAGGCGCCGGCTAGCCGCGCCCTCAGGGCTTCCCCAGCAGGAACCTCTCCGGGGTGCGGTCCAGGTCTATGAACTCATCCGCCGCCTGCTTGAGCGCGGCGGAGCAGCTCCTGCCGAAGGCCATAACCTCCACCCTGCACCCGAGCGCTCTTCGCAGATGCTCCACCAGCGGCGTGAAGTCGCCGTCGCCGCTCACCAGCACCACTACATCCAGCTTCGGGGCGAGCTCTATGGCGTCCATGGCGATGCCGATGTCCCAGTCCCCCTTCTTGTGCCCTCCTGGAAAAACCTGCAGGTCCTTCGCCTTCACCTCGTACCCCATGCCCTGGAGCACATCAAAGAAGTTCTGCTCCTCCTCAACCCCCGCTCTGATGACGTAGGCTATCGCCCTTATGAGGTTCCTCCCCCTCACCGCCTCCTTCAGGATTTCCTTAAAGTTGACCTTTGAGCCGTACAGGGCCCTCGCGGAGTAGTATAGGTTCTGCACATCAACAAAAACACCCACACGCTGCCCGGAGTACAGCTCAGCTATCTCCCTGCTTCCACGGTGCCTCATTTACCCTTATTTCTCCGCCGTAGTATAAAAGCTCTTGGGAAATTTTTATATCAGGAGCGTGCCAACTATGAGGGAGGGCAGCGCATGAAGCTCTACGAGTACCAGGGAAAGCGGATTTTTGCCGAGTACGGGATAGAGGTGCCCGCCGGTGAGGTGGCGACCTCCCCGGAGGAGGCAGGGCGCATAGCCTCCAGGCTGGGGGAGGTTGTGCTCAAGGCGCAGGTGCTCACGGGCGGCAGGGGCAAGGCGGGAGGTGTGAGGTTCGCCTCCTCGCCCGAGGAGGCGGAGCGCGTGGCGGCGGAGCTCTTCGCCATGGAGCTGGGCGGCGAAAGGGTGACAGAACTGCTGGTGGAGCAGAGGCTGAAGATACGCCGGGAGATATACGCCGGGGTTACCATCGACAGGGCGCTGGGAAAGCCGGTGGTTATGGTCAGCGGCGAGGGTGGTGTGGACATTGAGGAGGTGGCGGAGCGCTCCCCTGAGAAGATATTCTCACGTCACGTTGACCCCTTCGTGGGCTTCTACCCCTACATGGCCCGGGAGCTTGCCTCACGGCTGTCCCTGGAGCGGGAGGCCTTCATAGGAGTGGCAGAGGTGCTGCTGAAGCTCTACCGCATCTTCACAGAGAAGGATGCGCAGCTGGTGGAGGTGAACCCCCTCGCTGTGACGGACGGAGGCGTGGTTGCGGCGGATGCGAAGGTTATTGTTGATGAGGATGCGCTCTTCAGGCAGGACTTCGGTCAGAGGAGCAGGGGCATGCCCTACGTGAGGCTGGAGGGGAGCATAGGCTGTGTCGTCAACGGCGCAGGCCTTGCGATGGCGACCATGGACACGCTGAAGCACCTGGGCGGTGAGCCGGCGAACTTCCTGGACATAGGCGGGGGAGCGGGGGAGGAGGTCATGCGCGAGGCTCTGCTTAAGGTGGCCTCCCACCCCGGGGTGAGGGTAATCTTTGTGAACATTCTGGGCGGGATTACGCGCTGCGATGAGATTGCAAGGGGCATTCTGGCGGCGAGCAGGAGCGTGGACGTCCCGCTGGTGGTGCGCTTCCGGGGCACCAACGAGGAGGAGGGGGTGAGGCTCCTCAGGGAGGCGGGAATAGAGGTGGAGAGGGACATGATAGAAGCGGCCAGGATGGCGGTGGAGATGAGCAGGAGGCAGCGGGATGAGCATTCTTGTCGATGAAGACACTCGAGTCATAGTGCAGGGAATCACGGGCTCCCAGGGGAGCTTCCACACGAAGCTCATGCTGGAGTACGGCACCCGCATAGTGGCCGGCGTCACCCCCGGCAAGGGCGGTGAGGAGGTGCACGGCGTGCCCGTGTACAACTCGGTGAGGGAGGCGCTCCGGGAGCATGACGCCAGCGCCTCTGTGGTCTTTGTGCCGGCGCCCTTCGCCCTGGACGCGGCGCTGGAGGCGATTGAGAACCTGGAGCTGGTGGTGATAATTACAGAGGGCATACCTGTGCACGACTCCATGAAGATAAAGGCCTTTGCGGAGCGCCACGGCACCCGCGTTGTGGGGCCAAACACCGCCGGGATAATCTCCCCGGGCAAGAGCAAGCTGGGGATAATGCCGGCGCAGGTCTTCGCTCCTGGCAAAGTTGGGGTGGTCTCGCGGAGCGGCACCCTGGCCTACGAGATTGCCCTGGCAATAACCGAGGCGGGGATGGGGCAAAGCACCCTGGTGGGGATAGGCGGCGACCCCGTGGTGGGCACCAGCTTTGTGGAGGTGCTGGAGATGTTCGAGGAGGACGGGGAGACCGAAGCGGTGGTGCTCATTGGCGAGATAGGCGGCGATGCAGAGGAGCGGGCGGCTGAGTTTATCTCCGGGATGAGCAAGCCGGTGGTGGGCTACGTGGCGGGCATTACCGCACCACCGGGAAAGCGGATGGGCCACGCGGGAGCGATAATCACGCGGGGAAAGGGGACCGCAGAGGACAAAATAAGGGCTCTCGAGGGCAGCGGCGCACTGGTGGCGCGCCTGCCGCAGGAGATTCCGGAATTGCTGCGCCGGGTTCTCGAGTAGGGTAAATTTGAAGGAAAACTTTTAAGTGTGTGCAAGATAAAAATATTTTGAAAGGGTCGATGCCCATATGGGAGTTTCCATAACAATCGCTTCCGGGAAAGGCGGCGTAGGAAAGACGATGCTGGCGAGCAACCTGGGGATAGCGCTTGCCCAGTTTGGAAGGAGCGTAACAATCCTGGATGCCGACATTGAGATGGCAAATCTGGAGCTCCACCTGGGGATGGAGGGGATGACCACCACCCTTCACGACGTGCTGGCGGGCGAGGCGGATGTCTTTCAGGCCATCTACGAGGGCCCGGCGGGGGTGAAGGTGGTGCCCGCGGGCATAAGCCTCGACGGCCTCCGCAGGGCGGACCCGGAGAGGCTGGAGGAGGTGCTCACCCGCCTGCTCGGTGAGACTGAAATTCTGCTGATAGATGCCCCCGCCGGTCTGGGGAAGCCCGTGGTGGCAGCCCTGGCGGCGGGTGAGCAGCTGCTGCTGGTGGCCAACCCCGAGATATCCAGCATGAGCGACGCCCTCAAGACCAGGATAGTGGCGAAGAAGCTGGGCTGCAACATCCTGGGTGCGGTGCTGAACCGCGTGGGGTTTGATAAGAGCGACCTGACGATGCATGAGGTGGAGGTTATACTTGAGACGCGGGTGCTGGCGGCGATTCCCGAGGACCCCGAGGTGAGGCGGAGCACCGCCTACGGTTCGCCGGTGATAATCAGAAGGCCCGACTCTCCCGCATCGGTGGCGATTAAGAAGCTGGCGGCTGAGCTGATTGGCGAGAAGTACGTGCCTCCCAGGCCGAAGAAGGGGAGCTTCATGAAGAGGCTGATAAGGGGGCTCTTCGGGGGTGGATAGGAGATGAGCACCTACCTCATAATATACGTGCTGCTCTTCATAAGCGTTGTTTTCAACGTGCTCCTGCTCTTCAGGATAAAGTACCTGCGGGAGGACATACGCGAGATCAGGGGCGGGGTGCAGCTCTCGCAGGATGAGCTCCAGCAGCTCAGGGGCAGGCTCCAGAAGATAAAGGAGAGGAGCTAGCGCCTCAGGAAGAAGTTGACCATCCTCTCCAGGAGCGACTCCCTGGGGGGGCGATAGTTCCTGCCTATGAGCTCCGCGGCGAGCCTCATCACCTCCTTCGTGGGCTCGGAGCGCGGGTAGCGGAGCACAAAGGGCTCCTCGTAGGCGAGGGCCTCCTTCACCACCTCGTCCTCGGGCAGGATTGCTATTACGTTCGTGTCCAGGGTGTTCTCCACCTCCTCAACGCTCAGCTCCCTCGCCTTGCCTTCCACCATGTTCATTATCGCCCCTATCGTCTTGGCGCCCATGCGCTCGGCGAGCAGCTTCATCTTGAGGGCGTCGGAGACGCTGGAGACCTGGGGCGTGGTCACTATTATGACCTCCTGCCCCTCGTCCATCACCATCGCCGCGTCTCTACCCGCGGGGGCGTCTATCACGAGTATCTCTATATCGCGGGGTATCTCGCGGAGCGCTGCCTTGAGCATCTCCATGTTCTCCTCGTTGAAGCCGTCCAGGGTGATGCCCGCGGGAATTATCTTCACCCCCTCGGGCCCCTCGTACATCACGTCCCTGAGCTCAAGCCTGCCCTTCAGCACATCTATAAGCGCCACCGGCGGGTTTTTTAAGCCGAGGATGATCTCCAGGTTCGCCATCACCACGTCCGCATCCAGCACGGCGACGCGCTTGCCGAAGAGCGCCAGGGCTACGGCAAGGTTCGCGGCGATTGTGGTCTTTCCAACGCCGCCCTTACCCGAGGCCACCACTATTACCCGCGTCATCGCCCCTCGCTTCCTTCAGCACCTCTATGCCCGGGAGCTTCTCCCCCGCCAGGAAGAGCAGCATCGCCTTGCCACCGGTGCTGATGAAGGATATCTTGTCCCTCAGCCCCTGCCTGGCGGCTATCGCAGCCAGGTGCCCTCCTCCGATGACTGTGAAGCCGCTGCACCTGGCCATGGCCTTTAGCAGCCCCTCGCTTCCCAGGGCAAATTCGCGTATCTCAAACACGCCCGCAGGCCCGTTCGCCGCCACCACGGCGGCCTCCTCTATTATGCGGGAGTACCTGGCGATGGTGTCTATTCCTATGTCCATTATCATCAGGTTCGGCAGGTCGTCAACTCCCGCCTCGGCACGGTGGCCGTTGCGCCTGAAGGCCAGGTCGGAGGGCACCTGAATACTGTCACCGTACCTGCGCAGCAGCCTTTTCGCACCCTCCACCAGCGGAAGCAGCCCCTTCTCCTCCAGGGTGCGCAGGTTGACCTCGCCTATGTCAACCCCCTGCGCGAGCAGGAAGATGTTTGCCACCATCCCAGAGGTGAGCACCACGTCCGCTATGCCCCTGCTCAAAAGCTTCTCCATCACCCTGATGGAGTCCTTTACCTTGGCGCCTCCGAAGCAGAAGACCTTGGGCCTCGCTTCAGTTTTCAGCACCCGGGTGAGGTTCTCCACCTCCCTCTCAAGAAGCCTGCCGGCGTAGCTGGGCAGCACAACGGGAAAGGCGACGACACTGGGCTGGGTGCGGTGGGCAACCGCGAAGGCGTCGTTGACGTACGCCTCCACATAGGAGGAGAGCTTCCTCACCAGGTTGGTCTTCGCCTGCGCCTCCGGGGGCTTGGTCTTCACCTCCCCGGCGACCTCCTCGCTGCAGAAGCGCACATTTTCCAGCAGCAGCACCTCCCCGCGGCGGAGGCCGGAGATCTCCTCCCTGGCAGCCCTCCCGAAGACGTCGTCCACGTAGCGCACCTCCCTGCCGAGCAGCTGGGCAAGGCGGCGCGCGTGGGCCTCCAGGGTGGTGAAGTCCTCGAGGCCCGGCCTGCTCTGGTGTGCGAGCAGCACCAGCCTTGTCCCCGAGAGCTCCTCGATGGTGGCGACGTGGCTCCTCATCCGGGTGTCATCCAGAATTGTCCCGGTGCTCGGCTCTATGGGGGAGTTTATGTCGATGCGCATCAGAACCCGTTTGTTCTCCAGCCGTGCGCTGTCCAGGGTGGGCAGTCCCAAGCGAGATCACCACTGTGAATTCTCCCCGCCTGGCTTAAATAATTTATTGCTTTTTGTTGGAGTCGTTATTCCGGGGGGTAACCTATAAATAACCCCGACCCAGAAACTATTTTAAGGCGGATATCCATGCCTTATGACTTCTTTGACTTCGAGAAAAAGAGAAAGAAGAAAGGTACCGACATAGCCAGCATACTGGGAGGGGAAAAGCCAAAAAAGAGGCTTGATTTGGCCCGGGGTTCCTCCCCGGGGGGCACGGGGCTCCTGGGCCTCGCCAGGGAGGAGGCGGATGCGGGGAGCTACCTGGAGAGCTTTGACAAGATCCGGCGCCTGGGCGAAGAGGTTGTCGGCGAGGTGCTGGAGGAGGCGAAGGACCACCGGATTGTGAGAAAGCCCGGAGAGAAGCTGCCCATCTACGTGGTCTTCCTTCCCGAGCTGGACGAGGAGGACAAGAAGATTCTCAAGGAGGTGGAGCGCCGGGCGGTGGCCGAGATAACAATAGACCCGGAGAGCTTCCTGGACAGGGAGAAGAAGCGGGAGGCCTTCCTGAAGGAAGTGCTCGCCCTCATGGACCTGAGGTACCCCGAGATACCGAAGCACAAGCAGCGCGCCTTCGCAGAGCTCATAGTGCAGAACATGATAGGCTACGGTCTGCTTGAGCCGCTGCTCAACGACGACTCCCTAGAGGAGGTGATGGTGGTAGGCACGAAAAAGCACGTGTACGTCTACCACCGCAAGCACGGGATGTGCAAGACCAACATAATCTTCGAGACCGACTCTGAGATAGAGAAGATAATAAACCGAATAGCGAGGAGCATAGGCAGGCGCGTGGACCTGACCTCCCCCCTCCTGGACGCCCGCCTTCCCGACGGCTCCCGCGTGAACGCGACGATTCCACCGGTCTCCCTGGACGGGCCCTCCCTCACCATAAGAAAGTTCAGAAAGGACCCCCTCACCGTTGTGGACATTATAAACTTCGGAACCCTCACCACCGAGCTGGCCGCCTTCCTGTGGCTGGTGGCAGAGGGCTATGGGGTTAAGCCTGCCAACTTCCTGGTGAGCGGAGGTACGGGGAGCGGCAAGACCACGACGCTCAACTGCCTGGGCAGCTTCATACCGCCCACGGACAGGGTGATAAGCATCGAGGACACCGCGGAGCTCCAGCTCCCGATAGAGCACTGGATACGCCTGGAGACGCGCCCCCCCAACGTGGAGGGGAAGGGCGAGATAAACATGGAGATGCTGCTCAAGAACACCCTGAGGATGCGCCCCGACAGGATAATCGTGGGCGAGGTGCGCGGAGCTGAAGCCAGGACGCTCCTTGCGGCGATGAACACGGGGCAGAACGGCTGCCTGGGCACGCTGCACGCGAACACGGCGCGGGAGACCATAACCAGACTCACCTCGGCGCCGATGAATGTGCCCAAGATTATGATACCCTCCCTGGACTTCATATTCATGCAGAACCGCTTCTCCTACAAGGGTAAGACGGTGCGCAGGATAACCGAAATCGCGGAGGTCGTGGGAATAGAAGATGGCGAGGTCAAGCTCAACATAATCTACGAGTGGGACCCCCGGGATGACACAATCAAACCCACCGGCGTGCCCTGCGTGCTCAAAGGCAAGATCGCCGAGCTGAGGGGCGTGTCCCCGGAGCAGGTGGACGCCGAGATAGAGCGCAGGAGGCGCGTGCTGGAGTACATGGTGAGGAACAACCTCCGCAGCATCGACGAGGTGGGCAGGATAATAAGGGAGTACTACGTCAATGCTGAGCGCCTCCTGGCGGAGATCTCCGGGGAGAAGAGGAGGGAAGAGAAGAAGAAGCGCCGGAAGCGGGGCGCCTACCTGATGCTCATAGGGGGAGATGAGGAGGAGGAAGAGAGGGAGGAGGTGCTGGATGAGAACGAGTACAGGAGGATAGTGAGGGTTGAGAGCGAGAAGAACCCCCGCTACCTGGTGCCTGTTCCGACGCTCACCTCCCGGGAAAAGCAGCTGCTGGAGGAGATTGAGAACAGGGCTGTGAAGGAGATAAACATAGACCCGGAGAGCATACCCGACAGGGAGGAGAGAAAGCGGGTGTTCATGCAGAAGGTTCTGGAGGTTATAGAGCGCTTCTTCCCGGAGGTGCGGCTGGCAAAGCGCAAGGACATGGCGAGGCTGGTGGTCAACAACATGGTGGGCTACAGCCTCCTGGAGTTTCTGCTGAGCGATGACCAGCTGGAGGAGATTATGGTGATAGGCACCGGGAAGCCGGTGTACGTGAACCACAGGGACTTCGGCAACTGCAAAACGAATCTGGTCTTTGAGAGCGACGAGGAGATAGTGAGGATAATCGAGAAGATCGCCGCCTCCGTGGGCAGGCGCGTGGATAAGTCCTCCCCTCTCCTGGACGCCCGCCTTCCCGACGGCTCCCGCGTGAACGCGACGATACCTCCGATTTCTCTCGACGGCCCGACCATCACCATAAGAAAGTTCCGCTCCCAGCCCCTGACGGTGGTCAACCTGATAGAGTTCCGCACCCTGAACGTGGAGGTGGCGGCCTACCTGTGGCTGGTGGTGGAGGGCCTGGGCATAAAGCCGGGAAATGTGCTCGCCGCGGGGGGCGCCGGCTCGGGGAAGACCACAACGCTGAATGTGCTTTGCTCCTTCATCCCGGAGACGGAGCGCGTTATAACCATCGAGGACACCGCGGAGCTCACCCTGCCGGTGGAGCACGTGGTGCGCCTGGAGACGCGCCCCCCCAACGTGGAGGGCGAGGGCGAGGTGACCATGGACGACCTGGTCAAGAACACCCTGAGGATGCGCCCCGACAGGATAATCGTGGGCGAGGTGCGCGGGCGTGAGGCGAGGACCCTCTTCACAGCCATGAACACCGGCCACGATGGCTGCATGGGCACTGTGCACGCGAACTCGGCGAGGGAGACGCTGATAAGGCTGACAAACCCCCCGATGGAGGTGCCCGAGATAATGCTACCCGCGCTGGATTTAATACTCATGCAGAACAAGATATACCACGAGGACAAAACCCTCCGCAGGATCACGGAGGTGGCGGAGGTGGTGAGCGACGAGGGCGGCAGGGTGACCCTCAACAACGTCTACGAGTGGGACCCCAGGCGGGATGAGCTGGTTGCGACGGGGAACCCCAGCGTGCTTAAGCAGAAGCTGGCACGCCTCAAGGGCATTTCGCCGGAGGAGCTCGAGGAGGAGCTGGAGAGGCGCAGGAGGATACTCGCGTGGATGGTGGAGAACCACATCACCGACGTGCGGGAGGTGTCGAGGACCTTCAACAGGTACTACTCGGACCCCGAGGGCTTTATGCAGGAGATTGAAATTCACAGGAGTATGGGCGAGGCGAAATGACCAACGCGATTGTCAGGCTGATAGAGAAGATTGGAGAGCTCACAGTAACCAGCGCCGAGCAGCTCGCGAGAAGGGCGCAGGAGATGTCCCTGGCGCTGTCGGAGCAGGAGGAGGCTGCGCGGAAGCTGAGGGAGAGGAAGGAGAAGGAAAAGGAGGAGAGGAAGCGCGCCATCGAGGAGAAGCTCCTTAAGCTGCGCGAGGCGGTGGTGCTGGAGGATGAGGTGCACGAGGCGGAGAGCTTCGAGATTGTGCCCGAGAGGGAGGAGCTCAAGGAGCCCTTCGCCACCAGGCTGGTGAACATTATCTCCGACCTCTTCTCCGGCTACTCCCGGATGCCCTCATCCTTCTTCGCCAACATTCAGGAGGACCTGTACAAGGCGAACATCCTCATGCCAGCCTCCAAGTACATAGCCTTCGCCATAGGTGCGAGTGTTCTCACAGCGCTGGTCTCTGCGGTGCTTTTCAGCATCCTCTTCGCCACGATGCTGGGCCCCCTGGGCTCCCTCATAGGGATAGTGCTGGGACCGCTCTTCGGAATTTTTGTGTTCTTCTATGCCCGGATATACCCGAAGTCAAAGGTAAAGGCGAGGTCGGACGCCTTCTCCAGGGAGCTGCCCTTTGCCCTGCGCCACATGGCTACGCAGCTCACCAGCGGTGCGGGGCTGCTGGAGACGATGCGCAGTGTCGCCCAGAGCGGATACGGCGTGCTCAGCGAGGAGTTCCGCCGCGCCATACTCGAGATAGAGCGCGGTGCCACCATTGAGGAGGCCTACGACAGGATGAACCTCCGCATCGACTCCCCGGGGCTGAAGAAGGCGTCGAGGCAGATAATCTCCACGCTGCGCACCGGCGGAAACCTGGCGAACACCCTGAAGATAATCGCGGAGGAAGTGGCAACGGAGATGAGGATGAAGCTCAAGGACTACATTCAGGTGCTCAACACCTTTTCGCTGATGTACATGTTCGCAATCGTGGTGGCGCCGGTTTTGATAACCACCCTGGTTATAGCCATGGGGATAGCGATGAAGGGGCTGCCCATACCCCCGAATGTAATGTGGCTGCTGTATCTGGCCTTCTTCGGGGTGGGAATCTACATGTCCTTCATGGTCAAGCGCTTTGAGCCAAAGGTGTAGAGCATGCCGGAGGAAGAGAGGAAGAAGAGCGGAAGAGCAGAGAGGGTGCGCAGCATCCTGGGCAAGCTGAGTGTGCCCCAGTTCCTGGTGCCCAGACGTTTCCTGGTGTCCATGGAGCTCATGCTGGCGAACGCCAACATCTCCTTCTCTGCGAGGGAGTGGATGGGGATATTCTTCGCAATAGGGGTGGTGCTCTTTGTCGTTGTTTCCCTCCTGGTCAACCTGTTCGCTGGCATAGGCGCCTTCCTTTTTACGGAGGCGCTGATGCTGGCAATACCCAGAATGCAGGCGGACAAGCGCAGGGCGGAGATAGAGGAGGCGCTGCCGGACGCGCTGCACCACATGGCGGTGAGCATACGCACGGGTATGGTTCTCGAGGCGGTGATTCAGGAGATAGCCGAGGCGGAGTACGGAGCACTGAGCGACGAGTTCGCCCAGATCACCCTGGAGATGCGCAGGGGCAGGCCTCTCAAGGATGCGCTGCTCGCCTTCTCAAAGCGAACCGGTTCAAAGCAGATAGAGCGGGCGATGCGGCTCCTGCTGGAGGGAATTGAGAGCGGCGGTCCAATTAGCGAGGTGCTGGAGGAGGTGAGTGAGGATATTCGCGCCGTGCGAATGATACAGCGCGAGAGGAAGTCCCTGACGTCGCAGCAGGTCTCCTTCCTGGCGATGGCGAGCTTGATGGCGGGGCCCTTCGTGATGGGCGTGGTGGGCGCGCTGCCGACGATTATGACCCAGGCGATGGCTGGCACGGGCGGCACAGAGCAGTTCCCGCTGGAGGAGATCAACTCCATAATGAAGGCGCTGTCCTTCTACGTGTTTGCCCAGGCGGTGAGCGGGGGGATAATGATGGGTGTGGTGATGTACGGGGACTTTAAAAAAGGATTTAAATTTGCCCTGCCCATGGGCGTGGTGGCGTACCTGGTGTTCTACGGCGTAAAGAAGCTTATGCCCGGCATGCTCGCCGCCTTTTGAAGAACTCGCCGGGGGAGGAAAGAAAGGCGGCCGCTTTCTGGGCGCATGCGTAAACTCGGTGTGTACACCGGCGCAACCGAGAGTTTTATATATGCGCAAAACTATAAATTTCTTCAACAACTTTTAGCAAGGAGGTGCCGGTAGATGTTAAAAAAATTTTTAAAAGAGGAAAAGGCTCAGGGTGCGATTGAGTACATCCTTCTGGCGGGCGGCATCATTGTCGCTGCTGTGGTGATATTTGTGATATATAAGAACATTGCGGAGACCGCCGGAAACAGGACCGAGGAAACTGTCCAGCAGTCTGCGGTAGGTGTGCAGACGGCGGTGAATAGAGAGCTCGGGCAGCTTTAAGCTCAAAGTTTTATTTTCTAAATCCTCTTTTATTTTTTGGGGTGAGGCCGTTGCGGCGGTTTTTTGCAAGATTTGTGGCTTTTTTGAAGGATACGCGTGCTCAGGCGTCTATTGAGTACATACTAATCGCGGGTGCTGTGATTGTGGCTGCGATAATCTTCATACCCATCTACAGGGAGCTGGCCAGGGAGACAGGGGAGAGGGCAAACGAGAGTGTTGTTCTGGCAGGGGAGGTCACTCAGAAGGGCGTTAACAGAGAGATAGCAAACCTCTAGGGCTTTTCGACCGCGACGGCGTCTGAATAGAACAGGTCTGTGGTGTAGCTGAGATTTTTGATCTGCCTCCAGGAGGCGAAGCGGGAGAGCAGGGTGGAGTCATGCCGGAGGAGTACGGCTGCAATTCTCCTGTCCCCCTCTTCCCCGGCAATCTCCATCAGCTCCCGCATCTCCGCCTCCCAGTCCGCGTCCCTCTCCGGGGGCGGGGTGTAGTAGAGCACATACCTCCCGGGAAGGACTATCTTGTCGAAGGGCGCTGCCCTCGGGAGCAGGAGGACCTCCGCGCTTAGCCCTGAGACCTCCTCCACTGCCTCCGCGTGTATCCTGCGGTGGTCGTTTCCCACGGCGGTGTCGTTTATGTTGTTCAGGATGCCGGTAAACACCCCCACTACTAACAAAGCCAGCAGGAGGTTTCCATATCTCCTGTGCCCGGTGCACAGGACTCCAGCAATTGCGGTGGCTGCGGCTGTGGCGGAGGCGAAGTACTTGAGGTGGAGGTAGGCGGTGGAGTTCGGGGAGATTGTCCACAGTTCTGCCGTTAAAGCGGCGGCGGCAAAAAAAGCCGGGAGCAGCAGGGCGAGCCTCCTGACGGTGGAGGAGCCGAGTAGGCTCCTTATCGCCACCGCGCTCAGTGCGGCAAGCACGGGGAAGGCGGGGTAGGAGTAGCGCATGCTGAACTGCATCCCGCCATAGTCGAAGTAGTAGTAGGAGAAGAGCACAAAGGATGCCAGCACCCCGGTGAGGATGGCTGTGTACCTTCCGTCCCTGCGGAGGAACAGCAGCAGACCAAGGACAAGAAAGGGCGCCGACTGGAATACGGACTTCTGTGCGAAGTGGTAGAAGTACCTCCTGTCCAGGTCCCTGAAGAGGGTGTAGGCGGTTACCTCCTTTCCCAGCACATACCAGGCGGGCTTTGAGTATCTGGTGAGGGGCTCCAGGGAGGGGCTGTACTTGCCGGTCAGCGCATTTCCAAAGTTCGCCTGCTGGTATGCCACGGAGGGCAGGGAGAACACCAGCAGGGAGGCGATCAGGATGTATCTGATTTTCTGGGGTGCCGCGTGGAGCAGGTGCAGGAGGGGGGGCAGGATGAGAACGGCGGTGTAGGGTGCTGTGAGGAGCATGAGGCCGGTGAAGAGCCCTGTCAGTGCGGCGTCCACGGCGCTTTCAGAGCGGAGGCAGCTCAGGTAGGAGTGGAGCGCCAGCAGGTAGAAGAGGGCGGAGGTGGCGTGATACCAGCTGCTCGTGGCGTAGAAGAGGGAGGGAATGGCGGCAAGGGCGAGCACAGCAGCCAGGAGGGCTGTGTCCCTGTGCCCCGTCAGGAGGAGCCCCAGCCTGTAGGTCACGACCACTATCAGGGAGGAAACCGCAGAGCTGGCGACCTTCATGCCTGTTTCGCCGAGGAGCAGGTAGAAGGGGGCTGCCAGCAGCGGGTACCCCGGATAGACGGCGGCGTGGACCTCTCCGTTGTGGTAGAAGAACCCCGAGGGCAGGGCGAGGCTCGACTGGGTGAGCTGCACCGCCATGAAAAAGGGTGAGAGGTCGAGAAAATGGGGAAAGCGGGTGGCAATTGACGCGGCCAGGTAGGTGTAGACGTTTTCATCTGCGGTGAACAGACCTCGCTCAATAAACATCAGGAATATCAAAAAGCTCGCGATTCCAATTACCGCTTCCACCCGCCTTCCTGCCAGACCACGCCCCATGATTCTAGAGGTGTGCGGGAATACTAAAAGTTATCTCCCGCACCTCCGGCGGGAAGGGTTATATGCGGCCCGGGGGAAAATAGGGTTATGAACGTGAGGGCTCTTTTTGGCCTGCTGCTGCTCCTCCATCTGCTGTTCCTGAGGTGGGGGGTTTTTTCACCGGACGAATGGGCACACTACCTGCTGATTAAATCCATTTCGGAGAACTTTCCCTATTTTCTGGATGTCTCGGGATATCTTCGGCATGTGCCGGGTGAGGGGGTGTACTATTCCTTTTTCTACTTTAACGGGGAGGTGCATGCGGCGGTAAATCCGGGATTTCCGGTGTTCGCCGCCCCCCTATACCTGCTGCTGGAGAGAAAGGGGGTCTTCCTCTACAATCTCCTGCTAAACCTGGCGGCAGCTTATGTACTCTTCCGCATGGCGGAGGTGAAGTTTGGCAGGGAGTATGGGCTGTTTTCAGCGCTCGGATACGTCTTCTTCACCCCCTCCATGTTCTACGCATCCAGCATGTGGCACCACACCTCTGTGACCTTCTTCTTCCTCCTCTCCCAGTACATCTTTCTTAAGCTGGTCCCGCGCCGGAGGGATGTGCTCCTCCTCTCCGCTTCCTCCGCGGCAGCAGTTATGTGCGCCTACTACATGGTACTGCCGGTGGGGGTAATCCTGGTAGCGGCGGCCCTGCGCCTCCCGGCGAGCCTGCGGCTGCTCCTCCTGTTCTCCTTCGCAATCCTCCTGCTCCCGTCAGTGGCGTACAACTACTTCAACTACGGGGACCCCCTCACGGGAAAGTACAGTGTGCCGGGCGCCGGTCTCGGGGATAGCCTGGCCGGGGTTCAGCGGAGTGTTGAGAGGTTCATTCTCAGCGGCGTGGCGGTGGTAATAGCAGTGGAGGCGTCCCGGGAGTACAACTACTGGAACTCCTTTGTGCAGAAGTCCCTGCTTCAGTCGTCACCTGTGCTCGCCCTGGGGCTGATTTACCCCTTCCTGGCAAGGCGCGACCTCAGGTTTGCCGCACTTTCTGCTGCAAACCTCCTCCTGCTCCTCATGGTTGTGCGTGCCAACGGCGACTACGGGGGATGGCAGCTTAACATGCGCTACCTCCTGCCCCTCTTCCCCTTCCTGGTTCTGGGAACCGCCGGCTTCCTGCACCGCCTTGGGATTCAGCCGCCCATCAGGAGGCTCCTCCCGGTTCTGCTTCTGATGGCCGCCGCTGTTCTCGCCTTTCCCGTCGGCATCAACGAGGACCTCTACCAGCACATAAAGCTTCTCACGGCCTTTTCGGGCGTCTTTGTGCTTGTGGTCACAGCGGGGGTGCTGGTGAGGCGCGTGAGGGTGAGCACTTTTAAGGCGGCGGTGCTTTTCCTGATGCTGCTCTCGGCGTTTGTGAATCTCAACGACGCGTCCTATGGCGCAAGCTACCGCTCTGCCCACCTCCTCATTGAGAACTCGCTCTCGCTCAGCCCCGGTGAGAGGGTGGCGTTTCCGGAGGAATTTTCCATAGTTCTGCCCGAGAATGAGGTGGTGTTTTACAGCGGCGGCGAAGCCGGTGGAGTTTTGAGGGGAAACCTCACACTTGTGGCAACCGGCTCATTTTCGCCGGAGGTATGCAGGGTTGTTGAGCAGCGGAGTTTTAACAATCTTTATTATTTCCTAGTCAGAGATAATTACCTCAGTGAGAGGCTGAGGGAAGCCGGAGGCAGGTACAGGGTTCTGAAGCTGCGCTGTCCCCGGGAATGAGAGGAAGCAGGTGGAAGATGAATGGTGGAGGTACATCCCAGGAGGATTCTGATTGCCGGGACATTCCTGATTGTCATCCTCCTCGCCGCGGAGCCTGTAAAAAACTATGACATCTGGTGGCACCTGAAAACCGGGGAGATAATCTACAGCACCGGCGAGGTTCCCCACTCGGACCCCTTCTCCTACACGAAGGCGGGGGAGGCGTGGATAAACCACGCGTGGCTGTCCCAGCTGATTTTTTACCTGGTCTACAGCGCCTCTGGATTTTACGGCATAGTGATGCTAAAGGTTTTCCTCCTGCTCCTCTCCCTCTATGTTGTTTACAGGAGAAACGCACTCCACATGCGCTGGTACTGCAACATTCCTGCGCTTATACTCATAGTCATGATCTCAAAGGTATCCTGGGTGAGCAGACCCCTGCTTTTCACCTTTCTGCTGCTGCCCCTCCTCCTGTATCTGCTCGACCTCCTGGAGAGGGGCAACAGGAGGGCGCTTCTCCTCCTGCCCCCCCTCTTCGCCCTCTGGGCAAACCTCCACGGGGGCTTCATCGTGGGCTTGGCGCTCCTGTTTCTGTACTCCCTCAGGCACCTCTCAAGGGGTGACACGCTGCCAGCCAAAATTTTTGTCGCCTCTCTGGCGGCTGTGATGGTAAACCCCTACACCTACCAGCTGCTCACCTACCCGCTCCAGTATGCGACCTACAGCGTCCACTCTAGGTATATTGTGGAGTGGCAGTCCCCCAGCTTCTCTACTTTCACCGCCTTTGAAGCCGCCCTGCTCCTCTCCCTGGCGGTGCTCGCCCTTTCGAGGAGGGTTGAGCGGTTTGACCTCCTGCTCCTCCTGCTCTTCACCCACCTCGGCCTCTTCGCCATAAGGAACGGTGCCCTCTATGCGGTTGTGG
>JAADFX010000093.1 GCA_013152685.1 Methanobacteriota archaeon
TTTCTCAGCGACTATTCAGACTTTTCAAAAATTAATTTATTCCAAAAATAAAAATAAATCTATAGCTATTATTATTGAATTTTCAGGAGAGATCGTATTTTCAAAGGATATTATAATTTTTACAAATGATAATAGCACAGGTCAATGTATTAAAGATAAAATAGGAAATTTATTTGAAGATGTCTCTATTAATATTTACAATAAAACTTTTTCAGAGAAAGAATTTTTTACTTTTAAAGCAATTGAATAACAGCCGGAGGAAGAGGATGGGTGACGTCTGGCTGGATAGGTTCAAGAGGGAGGCCCTGCCGAGAATTGTAAGGGAATTTAAGCCGGTTAGGGTAATATTTTTCGGCTCGAGGGTGAAGGGAGGTGCGAGAGAAGACTCAGACATAGACGTCATAATCATATCTGAAGCCTTCAGAGATGTTCCCTTCCTCAGGAGGATGGAGAGGGTTCTGAAGGTGGCGAGGTTTCCGAAGCACGTGGACTTCCTGTGCTATACCCCGGAGGAGTTTGAGAGGATTAAGAAGTCGTCGGCAATAGTGAAGGAGGCCATGGAGGAGTACGTGGAGGCTGCTCTCTGAGCTTCTGGGGTGCCGAGCCATGAACGTCCTCATCTTCGGAGCAGGAGCGATGGGCTCTGTGTTCGGCGGCTTCCTCTCGCAGGAGCACAGCCTCACGCTCATAGGGAGAGAGCCCCACATGCGCGCCATCGCTGAGCGGGGGCTGCGCATCTCGGGCATATGGGGTGAGCACCGCTTCACTCGCTTGAAGGCGCTCACCTCTGTGGAGCAGATTTCTGAGCAGGAGCGCTTTGACTTAATAATGATCACCACCAAGTCCTACGACACCGCAAAGGCTGTGGAGGAGGTCGCCCCGCTCGTTGGAGAGGAAACAGCCGTGCTCTCGATGCAGAACGGCATAGGCAACGAGGAGGTAATCGCGCGCGCCTTTGGCGAGAGGCGAACCCTGGGAGGAATGGCAATATTCGGAGCCCGCCTGGTAGAGCCGGGGCACGCGGAGGTCACCGTCTATGCCAGCGAGTGCCTGGTGGGCGAGCTTGAGGGTGGAGCAAGCGAGAGAGCTGGCAAAATCGCCGCCGCCTTCTCGCGAGCGGGTATTCCCACCAAGGCGAGCGACGACATAATAAGGGACAAGTGGCTCAAGGCCTTCTACAACATAGCTTTAAACCCGCTTTCGGCGATTCTGCGCGTGCCCTACGGCAAGCTAGGGGAAATGCAGGAGACGCTGAGCATAATGCGGGCGATGCTGAGGGAAGCCTTCGAGGTTGCGAAGGCGCTTGGGATTCGCGTGGGGTACACCTGGGAGGAGTACTACGAGCACCTGCTCAGGGACCTGCTCCCGCCAACGGCAAGGCACATAAGCTCCATGCTCCAGGACATGGAGAGGGGGAAGAGGACGGAGATAGACTACCTGAACGGCGCTGTCGTGAGGCTCGGCAGGGAGCTGGGTATAGCCACCCCCGTCAACGAGACGGTTACGGAGATTGTTAAAGCCCTGGAGCGCCGCCACCGGGGAGCGGGGGCGTAGGCGCCCGCGGGACTACAGCAACCCTTTTCCTCGTGAAGGTTCCTCCTCTGAGGAGAAAAGAGGTTTCCTTCCCCTGGGGGGAGACTTCTTTTAAAGGAGATGTGCACTTGTCAGAGATAAGATGTCCCTCTTGCGGTACTCTTTGTTCGCTAAGCTCGGTTGTGGGAACAACCCGGGTTTACAAGCATGGCAAGGCCACCTTCTACCAGGTGGTCAGCTGCGACTGCGGCAGAATCTTCAGGGGCGCAAGTGTGCCTCCACCGAACAAGGGGTACAGGAAAAAGTAAAAGGAGAGATGTGGAAATGGAAGATAAGACCCTAGTTTGTGTCGACTGCGGGGAAGAGTTCATCTTCACCGTGGGTGAGCAGGAGTTTTTTGCCGAGAAGGGGTTCGCCGACCCCAAGCGCTGCAAACCCTGCCGCGACAAGAAGAAGGCGGAGAGAAGGAGCAGAGGATACAGGTTCTGATGGGAAGTTTGTGTTTATCGGCGCTGCTGCGCCTCACTTCTTCTAATTTTTGCAGCAGGCTGTCCGGCTCCCACAGAAAATAAGTTATACTATAAGGGCAGATTTAATCTGCATGGCCTTCGACCTGCACGTCCACTCCACCTTCAGCGACGGCGAGCTTATACCGGCGGAGATAGCACGCCGCTACGCGGAGAAGGGCTTCGAGGCAGTTGCGATAACAGACCACGCGGACAGCTCCAACCTGGAGCTTATTCTGCGCTGCCTGAAGGGCATCGGGGAGGAGCTGGAGGGCCACGGAATCCGGGTTGTTCCCGGGATAGAGCTCACCCACCTCCCGCCGGAGAAGATCCCCGTGCTTGCCGCAAGGGCAAAGGAGCTGGGCGCTGAAATAGTGGTGGTGCACGGCGAGAGCCCCGTTGAGCCGGTGGCGAGGGGAACCAACGCCGCGGCTGTGGGGTGCGAGGACGTGGACATCCTGGCCCACCCGGGCTTCATAACCACGGAGGAGGCGGAGCTCGCCAGGGAGCACGGGGTATACCTGGAGCTCACCTCCCGCAGGGGACACTGCCTCACCAACGGGCACATCGCCAGGGTTGCCAGAGAGGCGGGAGCCGAACTGCTGGTGTGCACCGACGCCCACTCGCCGGAGGACATCCTCACCCCCGGGGAGCTGGCAGAGGTCGCCCTGGGGGCGGGGCTGAGCAGGAGGTATTCAGAAATTATTACCAGTGTTAACCCCAAGAGAATATTAGGTCGTTTATAGTTTTAAATTTTATGCCCGGAGGAGAGTTCTTTGAGGATGCTGGGGACTTTCAGCCATGCAAGCAAGAGCGGGACGCTTCTTTTTCGTGGTAAGGATTTTCCTTCGCTTTATGCGGATGTTTTCACAAAAAATGGCGTAAAAGTGGGAAAGGTCGTTGACATAATCGGCCCCGTCTCCATGCCGTACTTCGTGGTCAAGCCGGAGGAGGGCGCCTTTGAGAAGGCGCTTCGGGCTGCGAAGAGCGGGGGATTATTTGTGCGTTCAAAGAAAGAGGAGAGGAGGAGGTCCCTTGGAAAGAAGGGTAGAGTACGTAGATGAGTGCCCCGAGTGCGGGAGCACCAGCTTGATGCGGGATTATGAGCGCGCTGAAATCGTGTGCAACGGCTGCGGCCTGGTGATAGACCAGGACCTGCTGGACGAGGGTCCCGAGTGGCGTGCCTTCGACCACGAGCAGGCGGTGAGGCGCACCCGCACGGGAGCGCCCCTCACGTACACCATCCACGACAAGGGGCTGAGCACAATTATAGACTGGCGCAACAAGGACAGCTACGGCAAGGAACTCTCCGCGAGCAAACGTGCCCAGCTCTACAGGCTCAGGAAGTGGCAGCAGCGCATCCGCGTGGGCAATGCCATGGAGCGCAACCTCGCCATCGCTCTCACCGAGCTGGAGCGAATTTCCTCCCGCCTGGGCCTGCCCAAGAATGTGCGCGAGGCGGCGGCGGTGCTCTACCGCAGGGCGGTGGAGAAGGGCTTAATACGTGGGCGCAGCATCGAGGGCGTAACCGCCGCTGCAATATACGCCGCGTGCAGGCAGTGCGGCGTGCCTCGCACCCTCGACGAAATCGCGGATGCGGCGAAGCTAAACCGCAAGGAGATTGGCAGGACCTACCGCTTTGTGGCGAGGGAGCTTGGGCTGAGCCTGCGCCCCACCACGCCGGTAGATTATATCGAGCGCTTCGGCACCGCTCTGGGGCTGAGCGGCGAGGTGAGGAGCAAGGCGAGGGAGATCCTGAAGAAGGCGATGGACAAGGAGCTCACCTCGGGCAGAGGCCCCACCGGAGTAAGCGCGGCGGCGCTATACATAGCCAGCGTTCTGCTGGGGGAGCGCAGGACGCAGCGCGAGGTCGCTGAAGTGGCGGGCGTCACCGAGGTTACCATACGCAACCGCTACAAGGAGCTGGCTGAGAAGCTGGACATAGAGATAACCATCTAGACTCTGGTACTCCCGCGCCTTTTCCCTTTTCGGGGCCTGGGGGATAAAGGAGTAAAGTGTATTTAGGTGACGTTAACCTTCGCGCCTCTGTAGGATGCTGGAGAGAGTGCTTGGAAACAAGTACGTTGCCCGCGTGCGCGAGGGCGATGTTGGGGAGGACGAGATAGGCTTTGCGAGGGAACTCCTGGAGGGCAGCGAGCTCTCCGCCATGGACGAGGTCATCGTCTACCCCTTCGGCGAGCTCAGACCCTACTTCCTGAGGAGACGCCACTATGTGGTTGAGGTGAAGCGCAGAACCCACTACGGCTACACCGACGCGCGCCGCGGATATGCGCTGCTGTCGCCGGAGAGCATGGAGAGGCTGGAGCTCAAGAGCGAGGACAGCATAATCCTGGACCCTGTGACGCCGAAGCTGGAACTGGGCGAGCTACTGGACAAGGTCAGGAGGTGCCTGCAGTAGCTACTCCCCGAGAAGCTGCACCACCACCCTGCGGCGCCTTCTTCGGGTGTCGAAGTTTATCACCACAATCTGCTGCCAGGTGCCCAGGGTGAGCCTTCCGTCAACGATTGGCACGGTGAGCCCCGGGCCGAGCAGCGCGGCCCTGACGTGGGCAGCGCCGTTGTCGTCTCCCCAGGTCAGGTGGTGCTCGTAGCTCTCCCCTCGCGGTGCCACCCGCTCCAGAGCGCGGGGGATGTCCTTTCTGAGCCCGGGCTCGAACTCCATTGTGGTAATCGCCCCGGTAGAGCCCACGTTGAAGACCACCGCGACACCCTGCCTAATGCCACTTTTTTCAACAATCTCCTGCACCCTCGCCGTGATGTCGGCGAATCCCTCCTCCGCCTCGAGCTCCACCTCTATCTCGTAGCTGGCGATTCGCATCTCCGCCACCTACTTCCTGGTCACTATCTTAACTATGTCCAGGTGCTTCAGCGGCGCGTCGCTGGCGATCTTCCGCTTAGTCCGCGCATCTATGGCGGCAATAAAGTTCTCCCCTATCTCGGTGTGAATCCTGTACGCCAGGTCGCGGGGTGTGGCTCCCCTGTCCAGTAGAAAGGCATCCGGCAAAACGTTGCCCTCGCCGTCGCAGTAGCGGTGCTCATCCTCAACCGGGAATACGACTATCTTGCCCAGCACCTCCAGCACCGCCACATTAATCGCCTGCTGCACCCCCGTGCTGCCGTAGCGCTCCAGCACTTTCTTTTTAATTATCTCCAGCGCCTTCTTCTGCCTGGCGGAGAGGCTGCCGGTGCTTAAAATCTCAAAGCTGCCCTCTCCAGGGATGTAGCTTATCGCCCCCGCCTGCGCAAGCTCCCTGAGCATGAGCTCGGCCATGGCGCTGGTCGGGATTATCCTCGCGTGGGTAAACTCATCCCTCAGCCTGCGCACATTCTCCTCCGCCGCCGGGATGTCCACCTTGTTGGCGGCCACCACTATGGGCTTCGCGCGCCTGCGCAGCGACCTGGTAAAGGCGAAGAGCTCCTCATCGCTCCACTGGGCGGGCTTCTCCGGGCTTAGCCCCGCCTCCCTGAGCGCCTCCTTCACGTGCGCCTCCCTGACCCCAAGTCCGGCAAAGAGCTCCTGGAAGAGGCGCTCAAAGCTCTCGCCGGCGAGCTGCACCCTGCGGGCGAGCTTCTCCCAGTTGCGCTTAAATATACCGAAGAACCAGAGCTCAATCTCCTCCTCCAGGAAGCGCACGTCCTCGCGGGGGTCGTGCTCCCCCGGCTTGAGGGGGTTGCCCTCCTCGTCCGTACCTCCGCTGGCGTCCACCACGTGGATAAGCGCCCCCGCCTGGCGCAGGTCGTCCAGAAACCTGTTTCCCAGGCCACGTCCCTCGTGCGCCCTGGGCACCAAGCCAGCGACGTCTATCATCTCCACCGGCACAAAGCGGTAGCCTCCCGCGGTGAAGGAGTTGCGGGGGTTCGGCTCCACCCCTAGCTCAGCCGCCGGCTCGGGAACGCGCACAAAGGCAACGCCGCGGTTGGCCTCCACGGTGGTGAAGGGGTAGCCGGCTATTTCAGCCCTGCCGAGGGTTGAAGCCCTGAAGAAGGTGCTCTTTCCCACATTTGGCTTGCCAACAACGCCGATTTCCATGCTTTGTAGGGTAGTGCTCCTGGTATTTAATACCTCCCCCGGGTAAGCTTTATCTGGGCACCGCCACAACTTTTAATCAATGCGCCCACTTCTGGTGCTGCTCGTGCTGCTTCCCGCCGCGGTGGCGGGGCAGGAGTACTACTTCAGGGACTACGTGATATTCCTGTCCCCCGACTCCGAGGGAAACGCCCTGGAGGAGGTGGCCTTCACCGTTATAAACCTCAGGGGCAACATCTCCGCCGTGGAGTATGCCATGGCAACCCTCCCGGAGGAGATCAGGGTGTACGACGATGCCGGAGAGCTGCGGTTCTACACAGAGGACTCAAGCGTGGTGGTGCCCCTGAGGAAGAGGCTCACCCCCGGAGAGAGCCAGCGGCTGCGGTTCGTCTTCACGCTGCGCAATGTGGTCTCCAGCTACAGGGACGACAGCATCCTCACGCTGAGCTACGTGCCCGACGTGAGGGTGGTCAACTTCACCTTCGTGGTGAAGCTGCCCAAGGGAAGCGTGCTGGTATCGGAGCAGCGCTCCGCCGCCGGTGCCCGCGCCGCCGTCTATCCGGCTCCTGACAGGATACTGACCGACGGGGAGCACATAATAATCAGGTGGCGGAAGTGGGAGCTCTCTCCGGGAGAGAGCTTCAGAATATTTGTGATGTACACCCGCGCCGGTGAGGGAGGCGCGGGCTATGCACTCGCCCTGGCGGGAGCCCTGCTCGGTGGGGCGCTCACCTACGCCTACTTCCGCCTGAGGCGCATGAAGCAGGAGGAGGAGCGGAGCAGGGTGGTCAAGCTCGTCCTGAGGGAGGATGAGCAGAGGATATTCGACCTCCTGGAGGAGCGCGGTGAGATTCTCCAGGAGGAGGTGGTGCGCATTACCGGCTTTTCCAAGGCCAAGGTCAGCAAGCTTGTGCGCAACCTGGAGGAGAAGGGGATAATCCGCAAGGAGCCCTACCGCAAGACCAACAGGCTGGTGCTCAAAAAGGAGTTCGGGGGAGAGGGGTAGGGAGGAGGCGGGCTACCTCCTTCCTCCGGCACCGAAGCCGCCGGGTGCGGCGCCGCCCGTCTCGACCTCCACCTCAATCTCAACCTCCACAGCGGCTTCCTCTTCCTCGTCTTCCTCCTCCCTCTCCACCTCTATCTCTATGCTCCTCTCCTCCTCTTCTCTCTCAACCTCCACCTCTATCTCCCTCTCCGGGGTCTCCACCTCCACCCGCAGGAGCTGCTCAACCTCCGCGGGCGTCAGCCCCGTGAGATTCGCCACCCGGGAGACTATCTCCTCGCGCTCTGTGGTGTTCAGGCTGAACTCGTACTCCACCCCGGGAAGCTCCACCTCGACCTTCGTGGTGTTGCCCTTCACCTCTGCCTCTATCTTGCCCTCACCGTCGCCGTCCCTCTGCTTCCCGGCTCTGGCGCGCTCCTCCTCCGGAATCCTCGACTCCACCTCTATCTCGAAGCCCTCGCCCTCAATTTCTATCTCCAGCTCGCCCTCCTCGGCCTCTATCTCCATCTTTATCTTCCTGTACCCCTGCAGCGATGCGTTCAGTGCATGCTCTATGGCGGGCTTCGCCTCAGGCGGCACCAGGTCGTAAACCCACTCCAGCGTCTCCAGGTGCCTGGCGGTGGTTCTGACCACCTCCACCTTCACCTCGGTTATGTTCCTGCCCTGCTTCTCAGCCTCCTCAATCTCCCGCTCGACCTCCTCTATCTCCTTCCTGTACTCGGCGCTGAGCTCCACTATCAGCTCCGGCTTCTTCTTTTTCTGCATCACCTTTATCTCCGCCAGGCGCTCCTCCGCGTGCTTGAGGCGCACCTTTATCTTCTCCTCCTCGCTCATTGCCAGCGCCAGCTCCAGCTTCTCCAGCAGTCTGTCGAAGAAGTAGAGCAGCGAGTCGGGAGCTATGCCTGCCTCCTCCTCCGGCACATCGCCGGTGGTGTTGGACTGGGCAAGCGCTCCAGGCACAGTCACCAGAGTCAGCACCACAAACCAAGCTACCAGCCTTTCCATTCCGCTCACCTCTGGCTATATGTATCACCGGCATTGAACATAAAATATCCCTCGGAATCGTTTATGCCAGCTTTAAATATGCTGCCAGTCCTCCTTTAATTTCCAAAGGGAGCGCCGGATTATGTTTATCTCGGTTTATCACCGCACAACCAGCACAGGGCACGGAGCGTGCCTGACCAGGCGCTCAGAGACGCTGCCCAGGAGGAGCCTCCTCAGCCCCGTCTTCCCCAGGCTTCCCACCACCAGGAGCTCGTACCTGCCAAAGCGTACCTCCTCTATAATCGCCTCCGCCACGTCCCTGGAGATGAGCACCTCCTTCCGCAGCCTCACCCCTGCCTCACCGGCGAGGCGCTCCAGCTGGCGGAAGATGTGCACTGCAGCCCTGGCCTTCTCCTCCTCCACCTCCTCCGGGGTCAGCCTCCGGGGCGGCTCCAGCTTTAAAACGTGCAGCGCGGTAAGCTCAGCCCCGAGTTTTCTGGCCAGGAAGATGGCGTACTCTCCCGCGAGCTCCGAGAAAGCCGAGCCATCCGTCGCCAGGAGTATTCTGGATATCATGCCAGCCCTCACAGCAGGTAGGTGTACTCTCCTCTGTAGGCGAAGGGTTTAAACATTTCCCCCCTGCCGGAGTAGAACCTCCGGAAGAACTCCAGCCAGTGCAGACGCAGGGAGTGGACGAAAACCATAAAGGTGCCCGAGGCCAGGATAACCCCGGCACCGGCGCAGAAGAGCAGAAAGGACGCCACCGCTCCGGGGATGCCCTCCGGCAGGAGCCCCACCGCCGCCACCAGCAGCTCTGTCATTGTGATGTGCGCCACGGCGAGGGCGGCAATCCTGGTGTAAGAAACCACATTGGCGGCGAGGGCCAGGAGCTCCTCCAGCGCCGATGCACCGGACGCCCGCACCAGTCCCAGGAGCCCCGAAAGCGCCATAAGGGCGAGCGCCTCCAGCCGGAGCCAGAGGTACCCCGCCACACCCCAGAGCAGGAGGAGGATGGAGGCGGAGTAGAGCACGTCCCTGCGCGAGGCCAGCCGCGAGATGAGGCTTATGGATATGTGCACAGCCCCCAGCAGAAGGGAGAGGAGGAGCAGGTGCTGCAGGTCGCGGAGGTAGCCGGGCAGCAGGAAACCTATCTCCACCGCCCCGCCGAAGAACTCACCCGCAAGGGCGCCGAAAAGCGCCGATGCCATGCCGGCGCAGAACAGAACCAGGCTTATGTCCTTGACCACGCGCTCCCTCCGGGTGGTGAGGAAGTATATTGCCAGGCTGAGGAGGGCGAGCACCAGCCCGTAGCCCAGGTCGGCGAACATCACCCCGAAAATGGCCGTAAAGGTCACAGCCAGCACCGGCGTGGGGTCTATGCCATCGTACTCGGGAAGACCGTAGGAGAGGGTGAGCACCTCGAAGGGCCTCACCACCCGGGGGTTCTCCAGGAGGATGGGCGGGGACTCTCCCGCGGAGGGTGGCTCAAGGGTGAAGAGGGCGAGCCCGCCGGTGGCCTCCTCCACGGCGTGGCACACTCTCCCGGCGCACCGCTCCGGAAGCCAGGCAGCCATCACCACGACGCTGCGCATGCGCCCGAACATCGCCAGCGCCTCCGCCCTCGCCCTGAGGTTCTCCAGCACCTCCTCCAGCGCCAGCAGGTGGAGGTAGGACCTTCTCTTGAAGAGCTGAAGCTCCTCCTCCACCTCCCTCCTCCTCTCCAGCAGCCTCTTCCGCGAGTTCTCACCCTCCCCGCCCCGCAGGCGGCGCAGCTCCTCCTCCAGCTCAGAGAGCTGCCGGCAGTAGCTCAGGTACTCCTCCTCAATCCTCCCCAGCTCATCCTCCACGAACTCGAGCCTCGGGCTCTCAACAAGCTCAACGGGCACAGCCCTGGGTCCCAGGAGCCTCCGCCTCCAGGGGGGAGCCGCGGGCTTCATGTCTGAGAGAAGCTTATCCAGCCTCTCCTGCAGCTCGAGAATCCTCTCCATCTCCGTGTCCACAGGCTTCAGAAACCGGAGCTCCCTCTTTACGTCAAAAAACTGCACGCACCCCAGGCGCTGGAGCTGGTCCAGCAGGCTGTGGAGGGCTGAGTGGTGCACCACGCAGAGGAGCTTGAGCATGCGGGCAGGTCTGAACATCCCTTAATATATATGTAGGGCGCATTATAAAAGGGGAGCTACTGGGCGAAAAGGGTGCAGGATAATGGACAGGGAGCGGTACAGGGCAGGTGAAAGGGCCTCGCTGGTGGGCGTGTTCGGAAACGCAGCCCTGGCAGTTTTGAAATTTGTAACCGGAGTGGCAGCGGGCAGCGCCGCCCTTGTTGCCGACGCCCTGGACTCCCTCTCCGACGCGGTGTCCTCGCTGATAACCTGGCTGGGGATGAGGATCAGCCAGAAGCCAGCGGACGAAACCCACCCCTACGGCCACTACGACGCCGAGGCAATAGCCGGCCTCATAGGCTCGATGATGCTGCTGCTGCTCGCCTACGAGCTGGCTGGGCATGCGATCTCCAGGCTTATCGAAGGCCCCCGGGAGGTGGAGCTTTACGCGGCTCTGGTGGTGGTCCTCAACCTCGCCGCCAAGGCGTACCTCTCTGCCTACACCCGCGGCGTTGCCAGGAGAATAAGGAGCCCCGCGCTGGCAGCCAGCGCCGCCAACTTCAAAGGGGATGTGTACACCTCCCTGGCAATTCTCGCCGGAATAGTGGCAAACCGGCAGGGGCTTTACCTCCTGGACCCGCTGATAGCCCTGGGAATAACCCTCCTGATATTCAGGACCGCCGTTGAAATAGGCTGGAAGAACATCCTCAACCTTATGGGCACCGTCCCATCGCCCGAGATGGTGCGCAGGATAGAGGAGCTCACCAGGGAGGTGGAGGGGGTGATCGATGTGCACCGCGTCAGGGTGCACGCCATGGGCGCCTACAACAAGGTTGACCTGCACGTGTGTGTTGACGAGGACCTGCCCCTCCGGGAGGCCCACAGGATAGCCCATGAGGTGCAGGTGCGCATAACCGAGAGAATACCCGAGGTCGCCTCCGCCCTGGTGCACGTGGAGCCCTACGACGAGCACCACAGGAAGGTGCACTTCAACAACAAAAAGTAGCTACCTGGTAACCTGGGCTATGGAGAGGTTCCTCTCGGCCTCCACCCAGTCGGCGATGACCTGAGAGAAGTTCCTGAGAGAGTCGCGCAGGGTGAATATCGTGAGGGCACCCACCAGCACCCCGCCCACCAGCAGTATAAACTCCAGGCTCACCTGTGCCCTTTCTCCGGATATCACACTTTCTCCCATTGCTATACACTTGCCCGCGGCGGGATATAAAGCTTTTTACCACGTATGAAAAACTTTAAATCCTACCACGGGAATCCAATACCATCACAGCGAGGAGGAGAAGCATGGTCAGGGTAGGTATCAATGGCTTCGGGAGGATAGGCAGGTGCATCTTCCGCGCCGCCTACCGCAACGGCGGCTTCCGCGAGGGGATTGAGATCGTCGCCGTCAACGACCTAACCGATGCCGCAACGCTGGCGCACCTTCTGAAGTACGACTCTGTGCACGGCACCTTTGAGGCCGAGGTGGAGGCGGAAGAGGGCGAGATAATCGTGGACGGGCGCAGAATCCGCGTTTTTGCGGAGCGCAATCCTGCCGAGCTGCCCTGGGGCGAGCTGGGTGTGGACGTGGTGCTGGAGTGCACGGGTCTCTTCAGGGACCGCGAGGGTGCGGGCAGGCACCTGGAGGCGGGTGCGAAGAAGGTGATAATCTCAGCCCCCGCAAAGGAGCCTGACATTACCATAGTCATGGGCGTGAACCACAGGAGCTACGACGCGGAGAAGCACCACATCATCTCCAACGCCTCATGTACCACCAACAGCCTTGCTCCCGTGGTTAAGGTGCTCCACGAGAGCTTTGGAGTTAAGCGGGGGCTCATGACCACCTGCCACGCCTACACGGCGTCGCAGCGCCTGCTGGATGCGCAGAGCAAGGACCTGCGCAGAGCCAGGGCAGCGGCTCTGAACATAGTGCCCTCCACCACCGGCGCTGCCAAGGCGATTGGTCTCGTGCTCCCGGAGCTCGCGGGAAGGCTGGACGGCATGTCCCTGCGCGTCCCCGTGGCTGATGGCAGTATCACCGACCTAACCGTTGAACTCGAGCAGGAGGTGACGCGGGAGGAGATAAACGATGCGCTCAGGAGCGCCGCAGAGGGCGAGCTTAGGGGGATTCTGCAGTACTCGGAGCTGCCCCTGGTCTCCAGCGACATAATAGGCAACCCCCACTCGGCGATAGTGGACGGGCTCCTCACAAAGGTCATAGGCGGCAGGGGCAACTTCGCAAAGGTCCTCGCCTGGTATGACAACGAGTGGGGCTTCAGCAACCGCATGGTCGAGCTCGCGGGTTACGTTGGCAAGGCTCTGGAGTAAGGAGCATGCTGGAGGTTGAGCTCTGCGGGATAAGGCTGAGAAACCCCACAATGCTGGCGAGCGGCATCCTGGGCACGAGCGGTGCCGCCCTGAAGCGTGTCGCCGTGAGCGGCGGAGCAGGAGCTATTGTCACAAAGTCCATAGGGCTCACGCCGCGGGAGGGGCACAGGAACCCCACGGTGGTTGAGATAAGCGGCGGGCTGATAAGCGCCATTGGCCTGGCGAACCCCGGCTACGAGGAGTTCGGCGACGAGATTCGCGTGGCCAGGGAGGGCGGCGTCCCGGTAATAGGGAGCGTGTACGGCTTCAACTTCGCAGAGTACGCCTCCGTCGCAGAGAAGCTGGAGAGCTACGGCGTGGACGCGATAGAGCTCAACATCTCCTACCCCAATGTGGGCAAGGCGGGAGCCTTCTTCGGGTACAGCGAGGAGCTTGCGCATGAGGTGGTGAAGGAGGTAAAGAAGAAGGTCAGCCTTCCTGTCTTCGCGAAGCTCACCGCCGGTGCGGGCGACATCGTCGCAATAGCGAAGGCGTGCGAGGAGGCGGGGGCGGATGCAATCACGGCCATAGGTGCGCTCCGCGCCATGAAGATAGACCTGGTCACAGGCAAGCCTGTGCTGGGCAACGAGGTGGGCGGCCTCTCGGGGCCCTGCATCAAGCCCATCGCCCTGCGCTGTGTGTACGAGATCGCCAGGGAGGTGGGCATCCCCGTAATAGGCTGCGGGGGCATAGCCACAGGCGAGGACGCGGTGGAGTTCTTCCTCGCAGGCGCGAGGGCGGTGCAGATAGGCACGGCGGTGCTCTACCGCGGCATAACCGTCTTCAAAAAGGTGTCGCAGGAGATAAAGGAGTACCTGGAGGAGAACGGCTACAGCAGCGTGGATGAGATAGTAGGCTTGGCCCTGAGGTAGTGGCAATGCACGAGATGCAGGTCGTGGAGATTAAGAGGATTATAAAGGAGACCAAGAGGATAAAGACCTTTATCCTGGACCTGGACGTGAGCGCCATCCCGGGCCAGTTTGTGATGGTCTGGCTTCCGGGCGTGGATGAGAAGCCCATGAGCGTGTCCTACGCGAAGGGCGACCTGGGGATAACTGTGCTCCGGCTGGGCGACTTTACCAGAAGGCTCTTCGAGCTCAGCCCGGGGGACCTGCTGGGAATCCGCGGACCCATGGGGCGGGGCTTCAAGGTCTACGGGGACAGGCTCCTGCTGGTAGGGGGAGGCGTCGGCGTGGCTCCCCTCGCCCCGCTTGCGGAGGAGGCGCTTGCCGAGGGGAAGGAGGTCACCGCGATAATCGGGGCGATAACCAAGAGTGAGCTCCTCTTCGTCGACCGCATTGAGCGCGCCGGAGGCAGGGTGCTAATATCCACCGACGACGGCAGCGCGGGCAAGAAGGGCTTCACCACCGACGTGCTGCGCGAGCTTCTGGAGGAGGAGACCTTCGACCAGTGCTTCACCTGCGGACCCGAGATAATGATGGCGAAGGTGCTCGCCATAACGGGGGAGAAGGGCATACCCACTCAAGCGTCGCTGCACCGCTACTTCAAGTGCGGGATAGGCATCTGCGGGCAGTGCGTGCTTGACGGCATAGGGCTGAGGGTGTGCAAGGAGGGCCCGACCTTCAGGGACAAGGAGCTCAGGAAGTCGCCCGAGTTCGGCAAATACTGGCGCAACGCCGCAGGGCAGAAGATATACTTTGGAGGCAAGAAGTGAGAGGTGAGAAGATGGGCAAAGTTACTGTAAGCCTGATTAAGGCGGATGTGGGTGGATATCCCGGACATGTGGCAGTGCACCGGGAGCTCAAAAGCGAGGCGGAGAGGGTGCTCAGCGAGGGGAAGGAGACAGGCGTTATTGTGGACTTCCACGTGCTGAGCGCCGGCGACGACCTGGAGCTGGTGATGAGCCACTACCGGGGCGTGGACAGCGAGGAGGTGCACCGCCTCGCCTGGAGCGCTTTCGAGGCGGCGACGGCGAGGGCGAAGGAGCTCAAGCTCTACGGCGCCGGCCAGGACCTGCTGAGCGACGCCTTCTCGGGAAATGTGAGAGGCATGGGTCCAGGAGTGGCGGAGCTGGAGTTCAAGGAGCGCAAGTCGGAGCCCCTGGTGGCGTTTATGATGGACAAGACGGAGCCCGGGGCCTTCAACCTGCCCATGTTTAAGATATTCGCCGACCCCTTCAACACCGCCGGCCTGGTGATAGACCCCGCTCTGCACGGAGGGTTCCGCTTTGAGGTGTGGGACATCATGGAGCACCGGCGGGTTATTCTGAGCACACCCGAGGAGATGTACGACCTCCTCGCCCTGATCGGCGCGAAGTCGCGCTATGTTATAAAGCGCGTGTACCCGAAGGAGGGGCACAAGATAGACAGCGATGAGGCTGTTGCGGTTGTGAGCACCGAGAAGCTCTACCAGATAGCTGGGGAGTACGTGGGGAAGGACGACCCCGTGGCGCTTGTGAGGTCGCAGTCTGGCTTACCCGCGCTGGGTGAGGTGCTTGAGGCCTTTGCCTTCCCCCACCTGGTGAGCGGGTGGATGCGGGGCTCCCATAACGGACCCGTGATGCCGGTGAGCTTTAAGGACGCTAGGTGCACCCGCTTCGACGGCCCGCCCAGGGTGGTTGCAGCCGGCTTCCAGCTAAGCAACGGCAGGCTTGTTGGTCCGGTGGACCTCTTCGACGACCCGGGCTTCGACTACACCCGCAGAAAGGCGCTGGAGGTGGCAGAGTACATGCGCCGCCACGGTCCCTTCGAGCCCCACCGCCTGCCCCTGGAGGACATGGAGTACACCACCCTGCCCAACGTCCTGAAGCGCCTGGAGGAGCGCTTTGAGAGGGTGGAGTAGGGCGCCCGGGGTGAGCGGATGAGGATAAAGACGCCGGTGATAATGCTCAACGTCAAGGCGTACAGCGAGAGCATGGGGGCACGTGACCTGGAGCTGGCGAGGCTCTGCGAGAGCGTCGCCGAGGAGACGGGGGTGAGCATCGCCTACTGCCCCCAGCAGGTGGACCTTGCGCTCGTGGCGAGGGAGGTGAGCATTCCGGTGCTGGCGCAGCACGCTGAGGCCTTCTCTCCAGGCTCACACACTGGCTACGTGGTGCTCGAAGCGGTGAAGGAGGCAGGGGCAGTGGGAACGCTGGTGAACCACAGCGAGCACCGCATGCAGCTTGCGGACATAGATGCTGTGGTTACCCGCGCCAGGGAGCTGGGGCTCTACACGGTGGTGTGCACCAACAACATAGCCACCAGCAGGGCATGCGCAGAGCTCTCGCCCAGCTGCATAGCGGTGGAGCCCCCGGACTTAATAGGCACCGGCATTCCCGTCTCCAGGGCAGAGCCCGAGGTGGTGCAGCGGAGCGTTGAGGCTGTGAAGAACATAAATAAAGACATCGCCGTGCTGTGCGGTGCCGGGATAAGCACCGGCGAGGACGTGCGCGCGGCGATTGAGCTGGGCGCCGAGGGCGTGCTCCTCGCCAGCGGCGTGGTAAAGGCGGAGAAACCCAGGGAGGTGCTCCTCGACCTGGCGAGGGGAATCTGAGATTTGGGCCAATCCTTATATACAGGCACCCTTTAAATTTTTCCCGATGCCCTATTCCAGGGTGGTGACGGGGGCGATCTTCCTCCTGCTGCTCGCCGGATGTGCCAGCGGAGAGAATAAGCCCGCGTCGGGGGCTGTTGCACCCCAGGCAAAGGAGCCGCAGCCCGCGGAGACCGAGACGCAGGAGGAGGTGCTGCACGGCGTGGGCAGGTGCGACCAGTGCCACGAGGCACTTACCCTGGAGGAAATCCGAGGGGGAGTGCACGAGCAGGGCTTCGCCCTCTTCGAGGGGCACAGGGAGTTCTGCAGGGAGTGCCACGACGTGGAGGAAACCTGCACACAATGCCACGGCATGCCGGACGTGGCGCGATAGGTGAAGAAAAGGAAGTGTGTTCTCTTGTTGGGCTTAATACTGTAATCTATTCTGCTTACAGCCGGAGGCACTGGCCCACTGGCAAGAGCTTCGAGGGCTGCTTTAACCTCGCTCCTCGCCCGAATAAGCTTCTCACTAACCTCCGGTGCGAATCCTTTCTCGCCTTCGCAAGGTTGATCAGCACCAGAATCTGATTCCTCAGCTTGGCGGAGGCGAACTCCTTCGCGAGCACCACGCCGCGCTCCCTCTCACCCTGCCCTAGCGGTCTAAAAGTTCGTCGTCGTAGCGATTAGGTTTGGCTCTGAATTTTAGCTTCTTAGCGCTTACCACAGTCCGCGCAACCGCATGATGTACGGCTCTACCGAGAGCTACAGGAAAGCTCTTCTCTCCTGAGACATCCTCCACCAGGCTGAGGTAAACGTCCCTCGCCGTAGAGCAGTGGGTGCCGGACATGAGGTATATGGGAAGCTTTACGTCGTAGTAGGTTTTGATGGGCGGCGAATGCCAGTTTCAACCCTTGGGCTCCTCCGGAACGGGATTCTGCCTGATTTTGGATCTCAGATTCATTATTATGTACTTGTGTTCCACTTCGCTGAGGAAGTAGACCATATATTAAGTGGTGCATGGCAGAGGATAAAGGTTTTGGAGCGGGTTTTGGGATAGGAGGTGAGACTTCGAGGGAGAAGCGAAATTGTTATATAGGTGATGGACGATGTAGTCGTAGAAGCCGGAGGGAGGCTTAAGGGTGGAAGTTAGAATTAGGACGCTGACGCCGTTATGGACGGGGGATGTGGACAGAAAGTGTAGAAGAATCAGGGAGACGGGGATCATTGGATCGCTGAGGTGGTGGTATGAGGCTCTGGTCAGGGGGCTGGGCGGTTATGCGTGTGATCCGACTTCTGTTGATAGGTGTGAGCTGAATCAAAAGAGATTTCAGAGAGCAATTAAGGATAATAGATCTATTCAAGAAGCCTTAGATGAGCAAATTTGTCCAGCATGTCAATTATTTGGGTGTACAGGCTGGAGTAGGAGGTTTAAAGTTGAGATGGAAAACCTCCCCCTAGTAAACCTTAAATTTGTTACGAAAATTAATCATCTATCCTTTAAGACCAATTTAGGATGGTGGATCAATAAAACTTTAGGGAAGAATCCAG
>JAADFX010000094.1 GCA_013152685.1 Methanobacteriota archaeon
ACGAGGCGCTGGTGGAGAACGGGCTCGCGGATGGGAGGGTGCCCAGGTGCGCCTCAGAGCTGGTGCAGAGCGTCGCCTCCCTGGGTGTGCGCCTTGCGGAGGCTTCGGAGCCCCTGGAGGCGGGGGAGGAGGTGGTGCTCAGGGCTAGGAAGGGCAGGGTTGAGGCGGTGCGCGGCTCCGGGGGAGGCAGGGTGCTGGAGAGGGCTGAGAAAGGGCACCTGCTCTGCTCCGGCAGGCTTCTAAGGGATGCTGAGCTGCTCCTCCTTCCCGTTGACTCCGCGGAGCACACCCTCCTCCTGGAGGAGGTGGAGAGGGCGGGAGCGGATGTGGTCGCGGCTCTGGGCTCCGAGGCGCGGCTTGCGCTGGAGCGGCTGGGCATTGAGGACTGCCTCCCCCGGGAGGGGTGGCTGACCAAGCTGATGGCAGGCTACAGGGTGCTCCTGCTCCTTCCGGCACGCAGGATAGCGGAGGTGAGCAGGAGGGTGCGCGGCATCAGCGGGGTGCGCGTCAGGGTGCTCCGGGGGGAGTATTTATATGGAATGGGGAAGAAGGAGGTAGCTGAATGAAGGTGGGAGTGGTAATAGTGGGTCACGGCTCCCGCGTGCCGGAGACGCGGGGAATCTACGAGGCGATTGCCAGCGTGGCTCAGGAGAAGTCGGGCTACGAGGTGCGCGTGGGGTACATGAAGCACCACCGCCCCAACCTGGTGGAGGCGGTGCAGGGGCTCATAGAGGAGGGCTTCAGGCGAATAGTGGTGGTGCCCCTCTTTATTGTGCCCGGCCTGCACGTGCGCGACGACATACCCGTACTCCTGGGGAAGAAGGAGGGGGAGGTGCCCGAGTTCGGCTACTCCCGGGTCAACGCCCCACCCGGGGTTGAGATAATCTACGCCGACGCCATAGGCGCAGACCCGCGCCTTGCGGAGGTGGTGCTGGATCGAGTCTCAAAGGCGCTCAACGGCAGTAAAGCTTAAGTTGAGAAAGCGAGATTCTGGGTTATGGTAGCGCTGGTAACGGGAGGCGCGGGCTTCATAGGCTCCCACCTGGTGGAGGCACTTCTCGATAGGGGCTACAGTGTGGTGGTGCTCGATAACCTGAGCACCGGCAGGAGGGAGAATCTCGCAGGTGTGGACGGGAGGATAGCCTTCCACAGGGAGAGCATCCTGGCGGAGGACTTAAAGCACGTGCTCCGCGATGTGGAAGTGGTGTTCCACCTGGCGGCGCAGGTGAATGTGCGCAGGTCGGTGGAGGAGCCCGCGTACGACCTGAAGGTGAATGCGCTGGGAACGCTGAACCTGCTGGAGCAGGCCCGCGATGCCGAGAGGTTCATATACGCCTCCTCCGGGGGGGCGGTGTACGGCGAGCCCAGGTACCTGCCGGTGGACGAGGAGCACCCCACGGAGCCCATCTCGCCCTACGGGGCGAGCAAGCTGGCCGGCGAGAAGTATGTGCAGCTGTACGGGTACAATTACGGCATCAGGTATGCGATTCTGCGCTACGCCAATGTCTACGGCGAGAGGCAGGACGCCAGGGGCGAGGCGGGGGTTATAGCGATATTTCTGGAGAGGCTGAGGCGGGGTGAGCCCCTCCTGGTCTTCGGCACCGGGGAGCAGACCAGGGACTACGTTTACGTCTCCGACGTTGTTGGAGCAACCCTGCTCGCCCTTGAGCGGGAGGGTGTGTTCAACATAGGCACGGGCATTGAGACGAGCGTCAACCAGCTGGTGGAGATTATCTCTGAGGTTACCGGCACGACGCCGGAGGTGAGGCACCTGCCTCCGCGAAGCGGGGAGGTGCACAGGATATGCCTCAGCACCTCCCGCGCCGAGGAGGAGCTGGGCTTTAGGGCGAGGGTGAGGCTGCGCGAGGGCATAGCCAGGGTGTGGCGCAGCCTGGGGTGAGGTTTATCTTTGGTGAGGTGGAGTTATCTCCATGGGCTACGACGTAATTGTGGTGGGAGGCGGTCCCGCAGGCCTGAGCGCGGGTATCTTCTGCGCCGAGCGCGGCCTGCGCGTTGCCGTGTTTGAGAGCGGAAGCTTCGGCGGCGCACTCAGGGCGATATACCCCAACAAGCTCGTGCTGAACTACCCCGGGTTTCCCGCCGGCATTAAGGCGAGGGAGCTGGCGGAGCTTTTTATAAAGCAGGCGCGCGACTACGGCGTGGAGCTGCGCAGGGAGCGGGTGCTGGAGATTACCCGGGAGCTCAGGGTCAAAACCGACGCGGGGGAGTACCCGGCGAGGGCGATAGTTATCGCCACCGGCACCCGACCCAGGGAGCTGGGCATTCCCGGGGAGGCGGAGTTCAACTACGCTGACCTGGGGGTGTACTACTCAGCCCCCGAGCCGGAGCGCTTCTCAGGCAAAAAAGTGCTCGTCGTGGGAGGCGGCGACTCGGCGCTTGAGACGGCGGTTGAGCTCTCGCGCGTGGCGAGGGTTACCCTGGTGCACCGCCGCGAGGAGTTTCGCGCTGTTGCGAGGAATGTGGAGAGGCTGAGGCAGAGCGGCGTGGAGGTTCTTCTGAACACGGAGCTGGAGGAGATAGGAGGTAGCGAGAAGGTGGAGTGGGTCCGCCTGCGCAGGGGTGAGGAGGAGTTTACCAGGAGGGTTGACGCGGTGGTGCTCGCCGTTGGACACGTGCCCAACAGCGAGATCTTCGCGAAGCTCGGGCTTGAGTGCGACAGCGACGGAAGGATAAAGACCGACGCGGCCCAGCGCACCTCGGTTAAGGGAATCTACGCCGCCGGCGACATAGTCTCCGGCGTCGGGCACCTGGAGCTTCTCGTCGTGGCTGTAGCTCAGGGCGCGGTGGCAGCCCACAACATCTACATGGAACTCTACGAGCCCTACTGGGCCCAGAGGAGGTGACGGCCCCCCTCTCCCTGCTCTAAGTTTTGCGGAGAAGCTTAAGTGATTTTACCGAACATGTAAGGGGTTTATAAATCCCTGCTCCTGATGAGCTTGCTCTCAATAATCTGAAGCGTCTCCGAGAGGTAGGACTTGCTAACCCCGAGCTTCTCGGCGAGCTTCGTCAGGGTTATCCTGCGGGGGTAGCTGTAGTACCCGTACTGAATCGCCTTCTTCAGAATCTGCTTCTGCCTCCTGGTGAGGCCGTCGGAGTAGGCATCGCCGGTGAGGTCACGGGTTATGCTGAAGGGGTAGCCAACCCGCCTCAGAGACTCCAGCAGGAAGTTCAGCGCCCTGGAGTTGCTGCACACCCTCGCCACCACCGTGCCCCGCCTCACCACTATCGGCGTGAGCATGAGCACCTCCGCGCTGGCGAAGATGTGCACGGGAAGCACACGC
>JAADFX010000095.1:0-3248 GCA_013152685.1 Methanobacteriota archaeon
TTTTCCGGCGTTAACCTTCGGGACTATAAGAATGCCCCTCACCCTGGAGGAGTACCACCGGATTTACTCCCTGGTGGACTCTCCGGAAGACGTCTTGATATACGCCGGCAAGCTCAGGCTTCCGCGGGGAGTGCTGGAGGCGGTGCTCACCCTCAAGGTCATAAGGAGGGTGAAGGCCAGCTACCACCTGGTGGAGAAGCAGAAGGAGGAGCTGCTCGCGGAGTGGCGCGGTGGCAGCAGCATCGTTGAGATTGCCGGGAGGAGGAGATTCCCGCCGGTGCTGATTGCGCGCTTCCTGCTCTCCGCCATGGGCTTCTCCAGGAGGAAGGTTAAAAAGCTCGCCCTGGGCAGTGAGAGCACCGGCGATTCCAGGCTGGACGCCGAGCTGGAGGAGGCGCAGAGGGCAGACTTCATCTTCTCGAAGAAGGCCCACGAGAGGCAGCGCCTCCGGGGAGCCCTCGGGGAGGAAATAGCCAGGTCCTGGCTCCAGAGCAGGGGTGCCGTATTCACCACCGAGGACTGCATGGACAGAACAGGCAAGACCCCCGACTTTCTCGTGAAGGGCCTGCGCATTCTGGGCATGCCCGTAACCTGGGTGGAGAGCAAGGCGGTCTTCGCCGACGAGGAGGAGCACAGGCTCTACATGAGGAAGCAGCTCTCCCACTACCTCCGCTGCTTCGGCCCGGGTGTGGTTGTGTACTGGTACGGCTACGTCGACACCATCCTGGGGAAGAGGAGCGACCTGATAATCCTGGACTACACCCACTTCTCCCATCCCGGAGTGGAGGCCCTCCTCAACGGTTCCCCAGACGGTGCAGGAGATGGTAATAAAGATATTCACAATCGGGTACTCCGGGAAGGAGATCTCTGACTTCATTGAGATCCTGAGGCGATATGGCATTCAGGAGCTCATAGATGTGCGCAGCTTCCCCACCTCCAAAAAGGAGGACTTCAGGCAGGACAGGCTAAGGGAGCACCTGCGCCGTGCTGGCATCGCCTACCGCCACCTCAGGTCCCTTGGCGGCTACCGCAGGCCGAGCTACCTTGCCTACACCGGCACCGAGGAATTCAGGCGCGGTCTCGAGGAGCTAATTGAGAGGGCCCGCGGAAGGCGGGTTGCGATAATGTGCCTGGAGGACAACCCCCGCCACTGCCACCGCAGGTTCATAGCGGGGGAGCTCGAAAAGCGCGGGATAGAGGTGGTGCACATCCTGGGGAAGACGGGTGTGAGGACCCTCACCCAGTCCTCTCAACAACAATTGTGAGCACTCCGTTGCTGAAGGACGTCTCCACGACGGTGGCGTCCCCCTCCAGGGGCACCTGGGCGAAGTACACCCTCCTTCCCGCCCTGCCGGCGATCTCGAGGGAGCTGTGCTTCTTCGTCACCTCTATGTCCTCCATGCCGGCTATACCCGGCATCTCCACCAGGATGACCTCCCCCCGCTCGTGGGGCTGCCTCCTCACCCTGGCCTCCTTGAACTCCGCCTGATAGCTCTCTCCGGTGCTGAACATCTGCTTCACGAACTCGGGAATTGGCATCTCCCTGAGTATCTTCTCCAGGTCCTCCGGCCTGCCCGTCCTTATAACCGGCGGCCTGTTTCCCTGCATCTCCACGGAGAAAAACACTCCGCCCTTCCCCTTCTCCATCTGCCTGGCGAGCTCCTCCAGCGCCCTGGCGTTGGCGTCGATAATCTCACCCATTATCCGCTTAAGCTCGGAGGCAAAGCTGCCCGCGTTCGCCATGGCGAAGAAGGGTGCCATATCCGCACCGCACTGAGGGCACAGCACTGAGCCCTCCTTCAGCCTCGCCCCGCAGAAGGCACAGTATTTTATTCTCAATTTACCACCTGGATTAAAAGCCCTCAGTGACAAGAAAAAATTTGAAAAGGCTCAAAACCTGTGGAGGCACCCTCTCTTTATTCTTTTACCCTCAAACTCCACACCCTCGGCAGCAAGCAGCCTGTACTTTACCTCCAGCCCGTAGGCATAGTTGCCCGGCGTCAGGTCGCTCCTCACCACCCTGTGGCAGGGCACCACTATGGCGTAGGGGTTCCTTGCCATCACGCTGCCCACTGCCCTTGCCGCTCCCGGGTACCCCGCTCCCCTGGCGAGCAGTGCGTAGGTGGTGACCTTCCCGGGGGGCACTTCCATTGCCCTGCGCATAACCACCCTCTGGAAGGGAGTAAACCCTGAGAGGGACACCCTCAGCTCGGGGAGCGGGGGCAGCCCCTCACCCCCCTCGGCGGCTATGCGTATCCGCAGCACTCTGCCTCCTTTCAGGAGCACCTCCACGGCGAATCCCGCATAGGAGTAAAGCCTTCTCTCCATTGCACTGGTATAGTGGGCGGGCGGAGTAGAACTAGTTTTCCCTCCGGGGTAAAAACTTTACCGAGGGTAACCCCCTCGCAAGGGGTAATGATTGAGGCGAGGCTGAAGATAAGGATGCCCGAGACCTGCGCCGTTGCTGCGGTGCGCGCCTTCAACAGGGCCAAGGTCAAGCTTCTGGACGCGGCACCCTACGACAGCGAGGGCGTTAAGAGCCTGCTGCAGATTGAGAGCGACGCCTGCCTGGAGGAGGTTCTCAGCGCCCTGAACTACGATACCGTGGAAGACATAAGCAAGGTCTCCGAGAGCAAGGCAAAGGCGGCGCTGGCGGTGCACCAGTGCATCCCCGCGAGGAGCATCCTGGAGGCGGGTTGCTTCATAAAGTCGGCGAGGCACACCGAGGAGGGGGTGGAGTGGGACATCATCGCCAGGCGCTCCTCGCTTATAAAGCTGGCGAAGATTCTGGAGGAGAAGAACTACTCCTTTGAGATAAAGCGCATTGGCGAGCTTACCAGCGAGAGGGAGATCCTCACCGAGAAGGAGGAGGAGATCCTGGAGTACGCACTGGTGAACGGCTACTTCGACACCCCAAAGAGGGTGGGAATCCGCAGCATAGCAAAGCACTTCGGGATAAGCATCTCCACCGCCTCGGACATGCTGAGGCGGGGGATGAAGAAGGTGCTTAGGAAGTACTTCGAGGAGAATTAGCTGTGAAGGTGAGGCTCACCATAGGAGAGGTGGAGCTGGAGGGAGAGCTGTACGACACCCCCACGGCGAGGCGGGTTTACGCAGCCCTGCCACTGGAGTCTGAGGCGAGGCGCTGGGGCGATGAGGTTTACTTCCACGTGCCCGTTGAGGCGGAGCTGGAGGAGGACGCCAAAGAGGAGCAGGAGGTGGGAAACATCTGCTTCTGGTGCGCCGGC
>JAADFX010000095.1:3337-4350 GCA_013152685.1 Methanobacteriota archaeon
GACGCGGGTGCGCTCAGGAGGGTGAGGGACGGGGACAGGGTGAGGCTGGAGCGGCTCTAGCTACGCCGCCCAGGCGAGCAGCGCCAGAATGCCGAAGAGGGCGCAGAAGTACTCGAAGCGCAGGCTGCGCGCCACGCCGAGCAGGAGCTTTATGCCCGCGAGGCTTGCGATGAAGGCCGCGGCTATGCCCGTGAGCAGCACCTTCGCGTCAAACGCGCTCGAGTCCGCGAGGGAGAGCAGGTTCGCCCCCGCTATAGCTGGAACCGCCATGAGGAAGCTTAACCTAAGCGCCTCATCCCCGCGAAAGCGCAGCATGAGCAGCGCCGCCACGGTTATGCCCGAGCGCGATATCCCGGGCACCACCGCTATGCCCTGGGCCACGCCGGCGAGGAGCATGTCCCTGAGCAGGGCGCTCTCCACGCTCCTCGTGCCCGAGCTTGGAGAGAAGCGCAGCACAAGCGCCGTGAGGAGGAGCGCGACGCCTATTATTAAGTTAACCCCCTCGCCAATGCGCGCAAAGCTCTCCCTTGCGGCAAGGTAGAGAGGCACGCCCACAATGCCGGTCGCCAGGGTGGAGTAAATCAGGAAGCTCAGGGTGCGCCTCTCTCGTGCACCTGCGCTCTGCGACGCTGCGGAGCGCAGCATTGCGATGAGGTCTTCGCGGAAGTACACCAGCACAGCGAGGAGGCTGCCCAGGTGCAGGAAGAAGGCAACGCTGAGCGCCGCCTCAGGCTCAACGCCCAGCAGGTTGACCATGGCAAGCATCGCCTGGCCGGAGCTGCTTATGGGCAGCCACTCCGCTATGCCCTGGAGTAAGCCGAGCAGCGCCGCCTGGGTAAGGTCCATGCGAAAGAGTTGCTCAGGTGCAATTAAAAGCTTTGGGCACCCGGCAGGTTGAAGTTGAAGAGTAGGTGCAAAAGAGGCACACAGACTATCTTTTTGCCATCTTTTCTGATTTCACGTATTTCTTCTCCTTCATAAATTACATAACCCTTACTCACCCCAAATCTCCT
>JAADFX010000096.1 GCA_013152685.1 Methanobacteriota archaeon
ATCAGGCCATAGAGGAAGCCCGCCGCGAAGGCATCGCCCGCGCCGGTGGTGTCCACAACGCGTGTTTTAAGCGCCGGCACGCGAAGCTTCTCCCCATCGCTGGCTATGAAGCAGCCCTCTTCGCCCAGGGTTACCACCACTATCCTCGCCCCCATGTGGAGCAGCATCTCGGCCCCGCGCTCATATTCGTTGCCCGTCAGGTGGAAGGCCTCCTCGCGGTTGAGGAATATCACCTCGCTGGCGGAGATTAACTCCCTGAGCTCCACCAGGCAGCGCTCTCTGGCGTAGAGCATCCCCGGGGCAAAGCTCAGCTTCTGCCTCTCAAGCTTCGCCAGCAAAGCGCGCTGCGCTTCCAGACCATAGTCGCCCACAAAGGAGGAGAAGTGCAGGTACTCAGCGCGCGAGGCGTAGGCGATGGCCTCCTCGGTAAGCTTAAGCAGGTCGTTTGCTCCCGGGTAGGCGTACATGCTCCTCTCGCCCTTCTCGTCCACCAGCGCTATTATTATACCCGTGGGCGCATCTAAGCGCTGGATTGCGCTGGTATCAACGCCCTCGCGCTCCAGCTCGGCTATCAAAAAATCGCCGTCGGCGTCCTTGCCCACCGCTCCTATGAAGCCGGTACTCAGCCCGAGTCGGGCGAGACCCGCTATGGTATTGGCGGCGCTTCCCCCGGCGCTCTGCGTCGCCTCTATTACGAAGACCTCCTCCCCCGGCTTTGCTATGCGGGGCACGCGGTATATCCTGTCCAGGTTCAGAGCGCCTACGCCGACTACGTCCATGTTAAAAAATAGTTTAATGGTGGATATAAAGTTTAACCCGGCCCGTGGGCTTCTCTGCCCTCACTCCTCTCCCCGAGCCAGCGCTCCACCACCCTGCTGGAGGCGGGGTCAACCAGCACTGAGTATGCCCTGCCCCTCTGAAAATCCACCCAGGTGACGCTGAACAGGGTCACCGGTGCGTAGAACTCCGCGGCGGTTTCTGGCAGAATCCTCCTCACCGTGGGCTCCCCCGGGGCGAAGCCGGGTGAGGTCAGGAGCCTCTGCACCTCACCGTCGGCGAGGGCTATGGAAATCACCCTGCTCCTGACCTCCCCGGGAATTGCCTCGAGAAGGTAGCCCTCCAGCACCACGGCACCCTCCCCCTGGTCGTAGACGAACCTGTAAACATCCACGCGGGGTGAGAAGTCACCCGCCGCCACCACCTCCACCAGGTACACCCCGCCCCTCTCCGTTGCGGTTATATTTATCTTCGTGTACTCCGCCCCCTCGGGCGGGAGCAGCGCGCCCATCACCTCCCCGACCAGCTTCTCCTTCAGGTCCTCGGGGAAGTCAGGCGGTGCTGCCAGGTTTACTTCCCGGGGCGGAGTCTCACCGGCGGGTGCCACCTCTCCGTCTGCTTTCAGGGTGCACCCCACAGATAACACCAGCAGGAGCAGCAGACTCAGGCGCAGCTTCCTGCCCCCTACTCCAGCACCACGGAGTACTCGAAGTTGCTGGTGTTCACAGGCATAATTCTGATTTTCCACACCCCCGGCTCCGGGGCTCTGAGCGTGTACTCGACCCTGTACTCGCTGCTCTGCACCACGTAGATTCCCCTGCTCGCCGTCTCCCAGGGAGGCAGGTACCAGGTTCCCAGGTCAACCCTCTCCTTTATGCTCCGCCTCACCGGCTCCGGTTTGCTCTCCTCTCCCCCCGGCGACACCAGGGTCACCAGGAAGCCAACCTCACCCGCATCTGCCTTCCTGTACCTGGGCATGCCCAGCTCCCGCGTTACGGTGCCTATCTCAATTCTCACCGCCTTTACCCCCTCCCCCACAGTGAAGCTCTTTTCGTAGGGCGACGCGGGCTGCTGCCACACCTCCAGGCTCAGGGTGACAACCTTCCACCACCTGTCGTAGGACGCCCTCGCGGGGTCCTCCACTCCCAGGTCGATTCTGCCCTCATACCTCCCCCTGGCGGCATCGGGGATGTCGACCCTTATAACCACAGTGGCCTTCCCGCCGGGTGCCACCCTCTCCGGGGCGGTTATGGATACCCACTCCTCCTTCAGCTCTCCCGGGCACCCGAACCCCCTGCACCTGCTGTACTCCTCTGCCCCGAACCTGGGCTTCAGCGTCACCTCCTCCTCGCCAGTGTTCTCCACCTCCACCTCGTAGGTGTAGCTTCCCCCCGCCTCCACGCGGTCGTAGATGAAGGTGGGGGTGATCCTCACAGCCGGCTCTCTCCACACCCGTATGTTGAGGTTCAGGGCATTCACCGCCCTGGGCAGGCCCGGCAGGTAACCCAGGGTCTCGTTGGTGAAGGCCAGCTGTGCCGAGTAGTACCCGGTTTCCACATCCTCCGGCAGGGAGACCACAACCTTGAAGCTCTGCGTCCCGCCCGGCTCCACCTCCGCCCTGGCGGGGGTTACGGAGATCCACTCCTCCTCAAGTATCGACTCTGTAAAGGGCATGACGACGATGCGGGGCTCGAGCACCACGGACGCCTCCTCCCTGTTTCTGACCTTAACCTGGAACTCCACCACATCCCCCGGCTTCATCTCCAGGATTTTCTGCTTCGGCAGAATGCTCAGCTTCGTGAAGTCGGTGTACCCGGGCTGCCCCGCAGGTGCCTCTGTGCTGACCACCTTTCCTCCGGCAACCTGAGCGGCGCTCAGGAAAACAAGCACCAGCACGGTGGAAATAGCCACAATCCCTGCGCCACTGCTCCCCACTCAAAACACCCCCGTATTTCCGGTGGTAGCTGCTACTATAAATAATTTCTGCAACAATATTCCAGAGATGCTATTCCCCCTGGCTCTTTTCTTCCCCCGGCTCCAGCCTGCGCAGCGTCTGGCTGTTGAGCGCCACTATCACGGTGCTCATGGACATGAGCAGCGCTCCTATTGCTGGGCTTACGACGATGCCGTAGCTGTACAGCACGCCAGCTGCGAGTGGTATGGCGAAGATGTTGTAGCCAGCGGCCCACCACAGGTTCTGCACCATCTTGGCGTAGGTTTTTGCGGAGAGCTCCATGACCTTCGGCACGTCGCGGGGGTCGTTCTTCACCAGTATGATGTCGGCGCTCTCTATTGCTACGTCGGTGCCCGCGCCTATGGCAACGCCGACGTCGGCTGTAACCAGAGCTGGGGCATCGTTTATCCCGTCGCCCACCATGGCGACGCGCAGCCCCTGCTTCTTCAGCTCCTCAACCTTCTCAGCCTTCTGGTGGGGCAGCACCTGGG
>JAADFX010000097.1 GCA_013152685.1 Methanobacteriota archaeon
ATCCTAAAGCGACTAATGCCGGTGCTTCAACTTCTGCGCCGCAAGCTGGGCCGAGTACATCGCCGAGGCGAAGCCTCCCAGGAAGGGTATTGAGAAGGAGTATATTCCGGCTGTGAGGAGGTTCTCAAAGGGCGTCTCCACCAGGCTGCGCGCTATGCTGTCGCTCCAGCTCCAGCCGGCGACGGAGCCCCGGTACCTGCCTCCCCACACCTCATAGCTCAGCGGAGTCGCTGCGTCCCTCACCTCCACCGCACCCGCCACGCCGGGGAGCAGGTGCTCCGCAATCTCCAGAAGCTCGTCGCCTGCGCGCTCCTTGAAGGCGTGGTACTCCTCCCCTGTATCAAAAAGGCAGCGCTCGTAGCTCATGGGAGAGCGCACAACCACCACTCCCCTGCCCGGAGGCGCTGCGGCGCCCTCTCCACCCGGGAGCAGGGCAACCTCCACCTCCTTCCCGTAAAACATGTTGCCTGTGAGGTGCTCCGCGCCTTCATCCAGAGCAGGGTAGTAGAGCATGTGCTCAGCCCTCATTCGCGAAAAATCCACCCGTGAGAGGTCAACGCCCAGGTAGAGGGAGAAGACGGAGCCGCTCTCCTTCCTCCTGGCGACGGACTCCGCAAACCCGCCCGCGAAGCTCTCGTCCGCGAGCTCCAGGAAGGCCTTCTTGTAGTCTGCATTTATGACCACCGCCCCGGCTGAGAGCTCCCTGTCGCCCGCCTCAAGGGCATAGCCTCCCCTCTCCAGAGATATCCTCCTCACCGGAGTCCCGAGCATCACCTGAACGCGCTCCCTTACCCTGCGGTAGAGGGAGAGGAGAAGGGCATCTATCCCGCCCTCAGGATACCAGATGCCCGTCTCGGTGAGAATGTCCCACATGTAGGCGCTGGCAATCGCCGACTGCTCAGAGCTCTTAACCCCCTGAGAGGAGAAGAGGTTCACCAGCGTCTCATCCTTCAGAAAATCCGAGAAGAACTCTGCGGCAGGGCGGTAGTACGCCTCAAGGCTGTAATCCACCCGTCTCCTCTCAAGGGCGCTGAAGAGCCCACTGCGGGTGGCGAAAACACCCCTCGCCCTCGCTATAAGCAGCTTAAGCTCTGAAACCGCCCTGTCCAGCCTCTCCTCCGGGTACCTCCTTGCCAGCTCCCTCGCAAGCACCTCCAGAGGGCGGGATATGACCAGATCCAGGTCTCCGGCAAGGAGGTGGTAGTGCTTCCTGTGAAAGCGCACCCTCCTGAGGCACCTGTTCTCAAAGTAGGAGTCCACCAGCCGGGGGAAGCTGAAGCCCAGGGGGCCTGCTGGAAAGGAGTATCCCCCTCTCCGGAAGCTGGCCGCCGTACCTCCAGGGCGGGGCAGCCTCTCGAGCAGGACCACCCTGTGAGAGGCTGACAGCTCCAGCGCCGCGACAAGACCGCCAACGCCCGCGCCCACCACGGCGACGTCGAACTCCTCCATGGTTGTACCTCCACCCCCAGCCACATATACCTGCCGCCCAAATTTCCTAACCATTGGTTACTAAAATTTTTTACCACGGTAAGCGCTATTATTCTAAACGCCGGTTAGAAAAACGCGTTCTGAGTCCTGATTAAAAAGCTGGTAACGGAGGTGGTAGTGGATGGCAGCTGCACCATCCCAGCTTGGTGGAACACCCGTGTTGATACTGAAGGAGGGTACCACAAGAACCAGGGGCAGGGACGCGCAGCGCACCAACATAATGGTGGCGCGCGTCATAGCGGAGGCGGTGAAGTCAACGCTCGGACCGAAGGGCATGGACAAGATGCTGGTAGACACAATCGGCGACGTGGTGGTGACCAACGACGGCGCGACGATACTCAAGGAGATGGACGTGGAGCACCCGACGGCGAAGATGATGGTGGAGGTGGCGAAGACCCAGGAGAACGAGGTCGGCGACGGCACAACCACGGCGGTGGTGCTCGCGGGTGAGCTGCTGAAGTATGCGGAGGACCTCCTGGACCAGGATGTGCACCCCACGATAATCGCCAACGGCTACCGCATGGCTGCCGAGAAGGCGCAGGAGATTCTGCAGGAGATTGCCGAGGACATCAACGTGGAGGACGACGCCCTGCTGAAGAAGATCGCCATGACCGCCATGACGGGCAAGGGCGCCGAGCTGGCCAAGGAGTACCTCGCCGAGCTGGTGGTCAAGGCTGTGCGCGCCGTCGCCGAGAAGGAGAACGGCAAGTACGTCATCGACACCGACGACATCAAGCTCGAGAAGAAGGAGGGCGGTGCCGTAGAGGACACGGAGCTCATCAACGGCATAGTGATAGACAAGGAGCGCGTGCACCCCGGGATGCCGCGCAGGGTTAAGGATGCCAAGATTGCGCTGATAAACGCGCCGCTGGAGATCGAGAAGACGGAGTTCGATGCAGAGATACGCATAACCGACCCGAACCAGCTCAAGGCCTTCATCGACGAGGAGGAGCGCATGCTCAAGGAGATGGTGGAGAAGATCAAGAGCAGCGGCGCCAACGTGCTGTTCTGCCAGAAGGGCATCGACGACCTGGCGCAGCACTACCTCGCGAAGGAGGGCATCTTCGCGGTGCGCAGGGTGAAGAAGAGCGACATGGAGAAGCTGGCGAAGGCCACTGGCGCCACCATCGTTACGAACATCGACGACCTGAGCGAGAAGGACCTGGGCTACGCGGGCACAGTGGAGGAGGTCAAGATAGGCGACGACGAGATGGTCTTCGTGCGCGAGTGCAAGGACCCCAAGAGCGTGACCATCCTCATCCGCGGTGGCACGGAGCACATCGTGGATGAGGTGGAGCGCGCCCTGGAGGACTGCCTGGGCGTCGTGCCCGCGGCAATACGCGACGGCAAGGTCCTGGCTGGAGGCGGCGCGCCCGAGATAGAGCTGGCGCTGCGCCTGCGCGACTACGCGAAGACCGTCGGCGGGCGAGAGCAGCTCGCCATCGAGGCCTTCGCCGACGCCCTCGAGGTGGTGCCCCGCGCTCTCGCCGAGAACGCCGGCCTTGACCCGATAGACATGGTGGTGGCACTGCGCGCCAAGCACGAGAAGGAGAAGAACGGCCACCGCTTCGGCCTGGACGTGTACGAGGGCGAGGTCAGGGACATGCTCAGCGAGGGCATCGTGGAGCCCCTCTCGGTGAAGAGCCAGGCAATTGACAGCGCGAGCGAGGTTGCGGTGATGATCCTGCGCATCGACGACGTCATCGCGGCGAGCGGCGAGACCAAGAAGGGCGAAGAGGGCGGCACCGGAGGCGAGGAGGAGTAAGCCTCCCCCTTTTTCTTTAAGTTTTTACAGAAGAACTTCATCAAGACTCTCAACTGGAGAGTAGTATCCTTTTTCTATCATTTCAGAAAGTAACTTATTCCCTTCCTCAAGGGTTATAATTCCCTCTTCCACTGCCGCTGCGAGGACACCCACGGTACCCGAAACAGGAATTCCATGCCGCTGGGCAAACCTTCTCGCATCAATATCGTCGGTAAGCAGTTTTAATCCACGGTTTAATGCAATCGCCAGACAGGATGCCTCGCCTTTGCCAAATTTTTCCCGAAGTTTTATATATATCGGCAGCTCTGATTCTATTTTTACTGTTTTTATGCATTCAATGTCGATTTCTGGTAAAATTTTCCTTTCAATCCCCACTTTAATTTCCCCAAGAACCTCCTCTGTTGTGAGGAGCCGCTTAAGGAAAAGTTCCTCGAGGATATCCAGCCTCCCAACCAGAGAGAAGTTGGAGAGAACAGTGGTGTCAATTACCACCTCTTCTTCCATGCTTTCAGCGCCTCAACTTCCGCAGCTGCATCCTCTTTTGAAGGAATTCTGACTGGAATTCCCATCTCTCTAAATTCCCGCTGCAGTTCGACTCTGGTTACCCCAAGGAGCTCCGCAGCCTTTCCAATACTTATTTTACCGTCGATATATGCACCTATCACCAGCGACTTGTAGAAATTTGGGTCTATCTTTGAAATTTCTTTTAAAGTTTTTTCTACTAACTCCGGCTTCACCTCGCTCAGCTTTTTAAGCTCATCCACGGCCCACGCCATTACATCCACCTGCAAAATTGCTGAAAGTTCCCATGAGTAAGGCTTTTAAAGTTCAGGGCAGGTACTGCCACTTCTTTACCTCGTTACGCTTCTTGTGTAGTTGGATGCCTCTCAAGCCAGTTTCAGTGATGTGGGAGTCCACAATAGCCTGTGGCTTGGCCTGCAAACACTGCAAGGCGAGCGCCCGCGCCGAGAGGGACCCCCGGGAGCTTTCCACGGAGGAGAGCTACGCCTTTATCGACCAGATTGTGGCTTTTGGCAAACCCTACCCTGTGCTGCGCATCACCGGCGGCAACGCCCTGAGGCGGGAGGACATCTTCGACATAATACGCTACGCCAAGGACTCCGGGCTAAAGGTTACCATAGCGCCCAGCACCACCCCGCTGCTCAACAGGAAGAACATAGAGCGCCTCAAGCGCGCTGGCTGCGATGTGGTTGCGGTGAGCATCGACGGCGCCACGCCGGAGCAGCACGACAGCTTCAGAGGCATGCCAGGAACCTTCGACAGGCTGGTAAAGGCCACGGAAATAATGCGCGAGTTGAACCTGCCCTTCCGCCTGCTTACGACGGTTACCAGGCACAATGTGCGCGAGCTTCCCGAAATTATGTTTCTCGCGAGGAGGCTGGGCGCAATAGGGTGGTACCTGTACATGCTCATTCCCACAGGCAGGGCCACTGAGGAGCTCGCCCTTTCGCCGGCTGAGTATGAGGACGTCTTCCACTTTGTCTACGACGCCATGCGCCTGCCGCTTATCGTGGTGAACGCCATCGCGGGGAGCGAGCCGTATCGCAGAGTAGCTGTGATGCGCCGCCTGGTGGAGGAGGGCATGCTCGAGGAAAGCGCCCTGATGCAGGGCGAGCTCTACTCGCTGCTGAGGCGGAAGCTGACGAAACTTGCGGAAGAGGCAGGCCTGGAGGAGGCGGAGGTGGCAGAGACGAGCTACTCGCCGAAGGACAGCAGCGTCTTCGGCAAGGGTATATTCGTGGCGCACAGGGGCGAGATATACCCCAGCAGCTTCATGCCCGTTACCCTGGGCAACGTGAGGGAGGACGTGCTGAAGGTGGTGTACACCACCTCTGACGTGCTAAAGGCGCTGCACGACGCCACAAAGCTCAAGGGAAGGTGCGGTGTGTGCGAGTTCAACGACATATGCAGGGGCTCGCGCTCCCGCGCCTACGCTGTTACGGGCGACTACCTGGCGGAAGACCCCTACTGCGCGTACATTCCGGGGAGGGTGGAGCTTCCCGATGTGAATAAGGAGGCGATACTCAACGAGCTCAGGGTTACAAATTTTTCGAGGCGTGTGGGCTAGCCGTCCTTGAGGGCGCTCAGGGGCTCCATCCTTGATATCCTCAGCGCCGGCAGCAGCGCCCCGGCAATGCACAGGCTGACGCCGGAGAGGAAGCTGAGCAGCACCAGCACGGCAGCAACCCCGGGCTCCGGGCTAACGGACGCCAGGAGGGTGAACCTGTCCATCAGCCGACTCACCACCGCCCCGCCGAGCAGCAGCCCCGCGAGACCGCCCGCCAGGCTGAGGATGGCAGCCTCCAGGATGATTAGGTTAAAGATGTGGCTGCGCTTGGCGCCTATTGCCCTGAGCACCCCGATCTCCTTGACCCGCTCGCTGGCGACTGCAGAGAACATCGCCCAGCTCAGGAAAAGTGCAAAAACTGCAAGGAGGAGCACAGAAAAAACAAAGATGCTCCCCATCTCCCTGAAATTGCTTCTGACCTCCTCGCCTATCCTCCCCCTCGCCACGGCGTCAACCTGGGGGAACATGCCCTCTATCTTCCTGGCAACCTGCCTCGGCTCATACCCCTCCCTGAGCTTCAAAAACACCACAGATATCTTGTTCTCCTCCAGAATGCCCCTCTCAACCGCCAGCTCCTTTATGTCCTCCAGGGGGACAAAGATTGAGCGGTCCATTCCGGTGCCCGTCTCTTCCAGCACCCCCGCTATCCTGAACCCCTGATAGAAGAAGGTCCCAGTGTCAAAGAGGCCGTAGCCTATGTCCCTGGCTATGGTGCTGCCGAGCACCACCTCACCACGCTCGATCGCCACACCCGACTTCTCAAGCCACGGGGTGACCACGAAGTCGGTATCCGGATCAAAGCCCACCACAATTGCCTCCACATCGCAGCAGATGCCGGGCATCGTCTTTACATAAACGTGGTAGGTGACCTTCTCCACCCCCTCAATCGCCCCCAGCTCCTCCACAATGCCCACGTCCATGTAGAAGGTCTTCCGCCTTCCCTCCAGGAGGAACTCCTCGGCGATAACCATCGCCCCCGAGGGCACCACCACCACGTCCGCACCCAGCCTGTCCGTTGCCCTCTCTATGCTCCTCTCCACGCCGATGAGAAAGAATAGGGTGAACATAACAAAGGCCACCAGCAGGGTTATGGAGAGGGAGGTTACCAGGCTCCTCACGGGCTTGCGCTGCGTGTTTTTCAGAGCTATGTAGAGGAGGTTCATGGTTCGTTCCGCCCTTAAAAAAATAGAGGGGGAGTTGTGGTTTACTCCCAGTTCCCGTCTATTCCGCAGAGCACGGCGCTTCCCGAGATGCCCACGTTGTCGTGGCAGGCCTTGCAGGTGGACACCGGCTCTGTGCTTACCAGCCTCCTGTTCTCTATGTCATAGAGCAGGAGGGCGCCATCGAGCACCTCCTCGCCCACCGGTATGCGCACAGTTAGCACCGCATACCTGTTGTCCGGCGTCGGCATGGCATCGTGGTTCTTCCAGCCCTCGGGCATTATCTCCACGTCCACCACATTGAAGTCGCGGTCGAGCAGGAAGAACCTGTCGTTGCCCGACTGAAGCAGGTACCTGCCATCGGTGGTGAACTTGCCCCTGAAGGTTCTGGTTGTGTCGGGTTCGCCGGTTATTATTGCCTCCTTCTTGACCACCACCTCGCCCCTCTCAAGCGCCGCCATGTCCAGCTCCAGAATCTTGATGTTTCCGTTGGGTATCCCGTGGGGCTCATCCGCCAGGTTTATCGCCACAACGAAACTCTTGAGGTCTGGCGTGTTTATTCCGTGGAAAAACTTGTAGTTCTTGCCCACCTCTTTGTCAAGGAAGAGCCGGTGCTTCACCTGGAGGGTCTCCTTGTCCACCACATCTATGTAGGCCTCGTGGGTCATGGTGGCGAGCACATAGTGCTCATCACTCTGCCCGGAGCCGCAGTAGACCGCCCCCGTCTCAGTTGCCCTCTCCGGTATTTCCACCAGCACATCCATCAGCACCTCGCCCGTCGTCAGGTTCACCTTCCCCAGGTGCGCCTTCCCGTTGTCCAGCCAGTAGGTGGAGTAGTACATGATGCTCCTGTCGTTCACGTCGATGGTGGGGTCGTGGGTGGGGTGGGTGAATCTTGTGCCAATGGTCACCCTGCCAAGCTTTTTAATCTTAATCGGCTTCTCCGCAGTGGGGTCGATTTCTACCTCAGCCTTGGCGAAATGCCCGCCCATTCCCGCAACATAGAGGGTGCCGGTGTAGACCGTCTTTTTGGTCTCTTTGGTCTCCTGTGTTTTTGGCTTTGATTCCCTCGAGGGAACTTCAGTTTCAGTTTTCTCGGTGCATCCCGCAAACAGGATGCAGAACATAGACACTACTACCAATGCCAGAGTCCCAGACTTTGCCAACCTGCTCACCTCCTTCGGCAGGTAATAAAAAACGGTAGTGATTATATAAACATAACCGTTAAGTGGGCAGGTGTTCCAAATCTCTGCACAAACAGCTGGCCCTGCGGGGGCTGAACCTACCACTCCATCTCCTGCACCAGTATTGAGTGGAGCAGGTGGTAGTCGCCGGAGCTGAGCCTCTCCTCAAAGACCAGAACCTCCCCCCTTATCCGGGAGCACTCCACACTGAGCCTTCTGAAGCTTCCCTTCAGGAGCGCCTCTATGGCAGCAAGGGCTTCGTCGCTCACCTCGATCAGCACAAAGCCCATCTCACCGCCTCCAGTCAACGCGGCTCTGCATGTATATAGCAAGAAGGGCGTAGAGGTTTTTTGGAGCCCTATCCCGGAGCACAATCCCCTTCTCGCGCCTGCCCTCTACGCTGAGCTCGCAGCTCTCGCAGGCTTCGCCCAGCACCAGCTTCGCATGCTCCAGGTCCTCGTCGCTCAGCTGAAGCGCTATGTAGGGCATGGCTCACACCCCGAAGAGCTCCGGAAGCTCAGCCCTAAGCTTTGCCAGCTCCTCCGCCACTATCCTCTCAACCCCCGGAACCTCCGCCCGCATCGCGGCAAGGTGCTCCTCAGCATGCCTCGCAAGCCCGCCGTTGATGAGCTCCACAAACTCCAGCTTCTCCACCTCAGGCGAGACGTTCCTGAAGGGGGAGACGTCCAGGATGAAGAGGCGCTTCTCCCGCTCCACCCCTGCGAGAAGCTCCGGGGTAACGCGGTAGTGCGACGCCAGGGTGGCGCACACCAGCACGTCGCAGCGCCCGAGCTCTGAGAAGCGCTCCTCATAGCTCAGCGCTTTGGCGCCAATCTCCCGGGCGCAGCGGAGCGCTATATCGTAGTTGCGGTTCAGCACCGCTACGGCGGCGCCCTGCCGCTTCGCAAGCCTGGCAAGCCTCCTGCCGGTTAGGCCTGCGCCGTAGAGCAGCAGCCTCTTTCCCTCAAGCTCTGTTGCGGAGCGCAGCGCGGCGAAAGCTAAGGCGTGGAGGTCTCCCCCCGCTATGCGCGTCTCCTCCCTTGCCCTTTTACCCGCCTTTAGTGCGGCGCCGAACAGCCTCTCCAGCCTGCCTGCAGCGCCCTCCGCGCGGGCCTGCTCGAGGGCAGCCTCCACCTGCCAGGGGATGTAGGTCTCTCCCAGCACCCGTGACTCAATGCAGCACGCCAGGCGGAAGAGGTGCTCCGCCGCGTCGGAGGCACTGTAAACCCTGAGCAGCTCCGAGAGCTCTCCCTCGGGGATGCCGCTGTGCCCCGAGAGCACCCTGAGCGCATCCCCAGCTCTGCCGGTGGTGTACACCTCCACCCTGGTGCCTGTCTGGAAGAGCACCCTTTCGCCAAGGCTCTGCGTTGAGGCGTAAAACTCCGGGGGAGAGGAGAACCTCACCCTGGAGAAGTTCCTGTAGCTCGTCCTTATGTGGTGCAGAGAGAGGCAAACCAGAGTCATAGCAGCTCCGCGTAGTTCATCATAAAGTTGGTGAAGATCTCCCCGTCGCTCATGCCCTCGTAGTCGGGGTCCTCGCGCAGCTCTGAGAGAAAGCTCTCATCTATCACCAGCATTCCCATCTTCCCGCTCTTGGTGTCGTACACGGTGACGGCGAAGTTGCCGAGCCTGGTCATCTCGTCCAGGTGCTCCCCCAGCTCCATGATCATCTTCGGCTCGGGGGGTATTACTATGTTGATTATGCACTGCCCCCGGGCACCTTCGCTCCTGCAGAAGACCTCCGCCTTCTCCCTGAGCTGGAGGAGCATCTCCCCGATGTCAACGCCATCAAAGCTGGGCACCACCTCGCACAGGGTGTAGGTCACACCCCTGGGATGCCTGCACACCTCGCACAGGTCGATCTTCGCCACCCTGTCTTTGAAGGTGAAGAGGGCGTTCTTCCTGCGCTCATAGCGCACCATGCCCTTGCTAATGCGCTCCGCCCGCTTGTGCCTGTCCTCCTCGTCCAGGCAGAACCTCTCAAGAAATTCCTCCTTGTCCATGAAAACCACTACCTTCTAGGCTGCGGATAGCCTAACAAGGTAAAACTGTGCACGGTTGTGGGCAACTTTGCACACACCGCTCACTTTAATGAAAAATTATATATACCAAAAAAACTTTAATTCAACTCGCTAGGCGAAGGTAGGCTTTATTATAATCTGGCAGGAGGTGAAATGAGGTGGCATCGGAAACCCCCCTTCTGGACGAGCTGGAAAAGGGGCCATGGCCAAGTCTGGTCAGTGAAATAAAAAAGACGGGCTACACCGGGCTGCTCAAGCTCTATGAGCTGAACTACCAGGACAAGATGACCCACTGGACCCACGGCGGCATGGTGGGCGTCCCCGGCTATGACGCTGGAGTCATAGGCAGGGTCTCCGACAGGCGGGACATCCTCGCAGATGCCCACACAATAAGGTTCATTCAGCCTGCCGGTTGGTTCTACAGCACGAAGAAGCTGCGCAAGCTTGTGGAGCTGTGGAACAAGTACGGCTCCGGCTTAATGAACTTCCACGGCGCCACCGGCGACCTGCAGGTGGTGGGAATCCCCACTGAGAACATTGAGCCCTTCTTTGACGAGGCTGCGAAGGAGCACTGGGACATCGGCGGAAGCGCCGGTGACTTCCGCACTGCGAGCAACTGCATTGGCCCCGCGCGCTGCGAGATGGCGTGCATCGACACCAACGACATATACCACACCCTGATGACGGACCCTGATATACTCAACGACATGCACCGCCCGCGCTTCCCGTACAAGTTCAAGGTGAAGATCTCAGGCTGCCCCACGGACTGCGTGGCAGGCGTTCCCAGGGCTGACTTCGTAATAATGGGCACCTGGCGGGATGACATAAAGATAGACCAGGAGGAAGTGAGGAACTACGCCAAGAGCGGCAAGGTGGATGTGGACTACATAGTCCAGAACTGCCCCACGAAGGCGATGAGCTGGGACGGGAATGAGCTCAAGATAAACAACGACGAGTGCGTGCGCTGCATGTACTGCCTGCAGAAGATGCCCAAGGCGCTTTCGCCTGGTGATGACAGGGGAGCCACGATACTCGTTGGTGGACGTGCCCGAGGTCGCTACGGCGCCTTCCTGGCGTGGACGCTGATACCCTTCATGAAGCTCGAGCCTCCGTACACGGAGCTCAAGGAGCTGATGTACAAGCTCCTGGACTGGTGGGATGAGAACGGCCGCGCCAAGGAGAGGATCGGCGAGACCATATACAGGATCGGTGCAGGCAAGTTCCTCCACGAAGTCGGACTTGACCCGCTTCCAACAATGGTGAAGGCGCCCAGGAACAACCCCTTCTGGTTCTACTTCCCGGGCGAAGTGCAGGTGGATGAGGAGTAGGAGGTGAGAGAAGATGGCCCTTTCCTTTGATGAGCTGGACTTCGGTCCGCCGGATTATAGGGAGATGCTCCCCCCCGTGCTGGAGCGCAACTACGGCAAGTGGAAGTACCACGAGGAGATTGAGCCTGGGGTTTACAAGCACGTGAGCGAGACCGGTGAGGAGGTTTACACCGTCCGCGCCGGCCAGCCCAAGTTTATCGCCAGCGAGACTGTGCTCAAGCTCTGTGACCTTGCCGACAAATATGCCAACGGCTACCTGCGCTTCACCTCCCGCCACAGCATTGAGTTCATCCTGGACAACAAGGACAACATCGAGCCCCTCAAGAAGGACCTGGCGGAGATGGGGCTCCCGGTGGGCGGCACCGGCAGGACGGTGCGCAGCATAGTCGCCTGCACCGGCTGGGTGCACTGCCACACCCCCGCGACGGACTCGCCCGGTCTGCAGAAGGCGCTCATGGACGAGCTCTACGACTACTTCGTGAGCGAGAAGCTGCCCACCCGCCTCACAATAGCAGTTTCTGGCTGCCTCAACATGTGCGGTGCTGTACACTGCTCCGACATCGCCATCCTGGGCGTGCACCGCCGCCCGCCCAAGGTGATAGACGAGGTGGTGAGCAAGGCCTGCGAGATTCCCAGCATGATAGCAGCATGCCCCACCTATGCGATAAAGCCGAAGATGATAAAGAAGGAGGACGGCACCACAATAAGGAGCATCAGCATCGACGGCGAGAAGTGCATGTACTGCGGCATCTGCTACGGCCTCTGCCCGGGCACGCCTCTGGCTGACCCGAAGAACGACGGCGTGAGCATCTGGGTCGGCGGCAAGATATCCAACACCCGCGGCGGCCCCGCCTTCTCGCGCCTGGCGGTGCCCTTCATACCCAACAACCCGCCGCGCTGGCCCGAGGTGGTGGAGACCGTTAAGAAGATAATCGACGCCTGGGCGAGCGACGCAAAGCCGGACGAGAGGATGGGCGAGTGGATAGAGCGCATCGGCTGGGCAGAGTTCTTCGAGCGCACGGGCCTTGAGTTCACCCACAAGCACATCGACGACTACATCTTCAACATCCGCGACATGAACGCCGGCGCCCGCGTGAGGGGCAAGGAGCTGAAGAAGTTCTCCTGAAATCCCCTCTCTTTTTTTTAATTTTCCAACATCTGCTTTTAAAAACAAAAAGCACTCCAAAAATAAAAAAGGGTGTTTTTTGCTGTTTATACCTGCTTTCTCTCGGCTGAGCCTATGCCCTCGACGGTTATTGCAGCCGTGGGGCAGCTGTTGACCACTTCCTCCAGGTCGCAGTCAGAGCCGTCGCCAATCACGTAGCTCTTGCCGTCCTGCAGCTGGAAGGTGCTGGGACAGAGAGACTCGCAGGTTCCGCAACCCACACACGCGTCGAGATCAACCTCTATGTTCACCATTACCTCTGCCTCCTTGGGTTTTCATGCATAGCCATAGCCTAACGTATTTTTAAATTTTTGTTATGCTGTGTTTTACCTTGTTAAAACTTCTGGCATGGTTGCCCTGCGTGTGCGGGGAGACCAAAAAGTTTAAATAAGCAGGATATCGCCTAAAGGACGGAGGTTGAGAGAATGGTGGATATAAGCATTGACCTCGATGCATGCGTCGGTTGTGGAACCTGCGTTGACACCTGCCCCTCGTCGGTGTATGAGATGAACGACGAGGGCAAGAGCACAGTGGTGAACGCCGACGACTGCGTGGAGTGCTGCGCCTGCGTGGAGGCGTGCCCCGAGGGCGCTATTTCCCATAGCTCCTGCTGAGGGAGCTCTTTCCTTTCTCTTTTTAATATTACTTTAGGTAATAGATTTTACCGAAAATTATATATATTGTTACATATCTGTATTCTGGAAGGTGATGCCATGACGGTTACCGGACTTAGGTGCAGGAACTGCGGGAAGCACTACCCCATAGAGGCGGTGAGCATATGTGAGGAGTGTTTTGGTCCCCTCGAGGTTGAGTACGACTACGAGGAGATAAAGGAGAGGCTGAGCAAAGCCGAGATAGCCAGGCGCGCTCCAACGCTGTGGCGCTACCGCGAGCTCCTCCCTGTTGAGAGAGATGAAAGCATCGTCGACCTGAAGGCGGGATTCACCCCCCTCCACCGCGCCGACAACCTCGCCGAGGCTCTCGGCTTAAAGGAGCTCTACATAAAGAACGACTCCGTAAACCCCACCTTCTCCTTCAAGGACCGCGTTGTGAGCGTGGCGGTGAGCAAGGCGATAGAGTTCGGCTTCGACACCGTGGGCTGCGCCTCCACGGGCAACCTGGCAAACAGCGTCGCCGCCCATGCGGCGAAGGCAAGGCTCAACTGCTACATCTTCATCCCCGCGAACCTGAACCTGGGCAAGATAATCCAGACCCTGGCCTATGAGCCCAACCTTATAGCTGTGGAGGGCAACTACGACGATGTGAACCGCCTCTGCACGGAGATCGCGGGGTACTACAACTGGGGCTTTGTGAACATAAACCTGAGGCCCTTCTACTCCGAGGGCTCAAAGACCCTGGGCTACGAGGTGGCGGAGCAGCTCGGCTGGCAGGCTCCCGAGAGGGCGGTTATCCCGGTGGCTAGTGGCTCGCTTCTGACAAAGATTTACAAAGGCCTGAAGGAGCTGGAGGTTCTTGGCTTAATAGACAGCGCAGACACGCGCATCACGGCGGCTCAGAGCGAGGGGTGCTCTCCCGTCACAACCGCCTTCCGCACCGGCGAGCCCATAAAGCCGGTTAAGCCGAATACCATAGAGAAGAGCCTGGCCATAGGCAACCCCGCCGATGGGCACTACGCCCTCAAGGTGATCAGGGAGACCCGAGGCACCGCCGGTGCCGCGAGCGACCCCGAGATAATCGAGGGCATAAAGCTGCTCGCCAGGACTGAGGGGATATTCACGGAGACCGCCGGCGGAGTTGTGATAGCCACCCTCAAGAACCTGGTGGAGGCAGGAGAAATAGACCGCGACGAGAGGGTTGTGGCCTACATCACCGGCAATGGTCTGAAGACGCAGGACGTGCTTGCCGACTACCTGACAAAGCCGCCGGTGATAGAGGCTGAGCTCGACGCCTTCCGCCAGCTGGTGGAGAAGAAGCAGGAGGTGGTAGCGTGGTAACCGTCAGGCTGGCAACACCCCTGAGGAAGTTCAGCGACGGCAAGCCCGAGATAAAGGTGAGCGGAAGCACCGTCCGTGAGGTAATAGAGAACATAGACAGGGAAAAGCCGGGTTTCAAGGAGCGCGTGCTGGAGAACGACGAGATTAAGCAGTTTATAAACATCTTCCACAACAACGAGGATGTGCGCTTCAAGCAGGGACTGGACACGCCAGTTGCAGAGGACGATGTGATAAGCATTCTACCCGCGGTGTCTGGAGGCTGAGCGGTGATAATATACTCGCCCCGCAGGGTGGAGCGCTTCTCCTGCGTCTACCGCGAGTGCGGAGCCAGGTGCTGCGTCGAGGGCAGGGTGGTGACGGCGCAAGGTGTGAAGCGCATCTCAAGAGCCACGGGGAAGGCGCCCGAGGAGTTCGCCGTGCTCAAGCCGGAGAAGGGGCTCTTCCGCCTCAAGGGAAAGGCGGGGAAGTGCATCTTCCTGCGAGAAGATTTGAGCTGCGAGCTGCATGAGCTCGGGGTCAAGCCCCTTTCGTGCAGGATGTACCCCTTCCTGTTCGACGGCATAATCTATGCGGACGAGCTGGTGCTCAAGCTGCGGTGCGCGGAGGACTGCCCCGGCATAGGCAGGGGCGACACGCTGTGCGAGGACTTTGAGCTGCGCATTGAAGCACTTGGCAACCAGTTCGTGAGGGAGATTAAGGACTACCTGAAGGAGAGTAGGAAAGATGAACCTGAATGAGATAAAGCGCTACTCAAGGCAGCTCATTCTGCCCGACTTCGGAACCAGGGAGCAGGCGAGGCTCAAGAAGGCTAAGGTGGCGGTTACAGGTGCCGGCGGCTTAGGCTGTCCCATCTCCACCTACCTCACCCTCGCCGGCGTGGGGGAGATCCACATCTTCGACTTCGACCGCGTGGAGCTGAGCAACCTGAACAGGCAGTTCCTCTACACTCCAAGCGATGTGGGCAAACCCAAGGCGAAGCTCGCCGCAGAGCGGCTGGGTGAAATAAACCCGGAGATAAGGGTGGAGGGCATAGAGGAGAGGATAACCTACGACAACGCCTTTGAGCTGCTGAAGGGCTACGATGCGATAGTGGACGGCACCGACAACTTCGCGGTGCGCTACGCCGTGAACGACGCCGCCGTGGTCAACCGCGTGCCCCTCTTCCACGGCGCCGCGCTGATGTACGAGGGCAGGGCGATGAGCATTATACCCGGTGAAACCGCCTGCTTTAGGTGCGTCTTTCCGGAGCCGCCGCCCGCGGGCATGATACCCACCTGCCGCGAGGCCGGCATTCTGGGCTCTGTGGTTGGAATCGTGGGCGCAATTCAGGCGAGCGAGGCGATACGCTATCTCGCAGGCCTTGAGATAGGGCTGAAGAATCGCCTGCTGATAGTGAATGTGGACGAGATGCGCTTCGAGAAGGTGCGCATCGCCAGGAGCAGCGAGTGCACCGCCTGCGGCGAGAAGTTTGTGCCAAGGCCGGTGGAAGAGGTGTGCGTGGTTGAGGAGGGTGATGAGTGATGGAAACCCTGGACCTTCGCGGCGAGAAGTGCCCCGACACCTTCGTGTACACCAAGATAAAGGCGGAGGAGATGGGCTACTCCGGCGGCGGGAAGCTCAAGGTGATAGTGGACTACCCGCCCGCGGTGGAGAGCATTCCCAGGAGCCTAGCGGAGGAGGGAAGAGGGTACAAGGTTTTAGAGGTTAAGCATCTCGGTGGCAGGACGTACGAGATTTACATAGAGGTCCCCGCCTTTGAGGATTGAAAAATGGAGAGCATACGCGCCTACTTCGGGAGCAAGTACCGCCTGGTAGGGGTGAAGCTGTTCAAAGAGATTCCCGAGGGCTATCCCACGCCGGAGAAGCCCGGGAAGTTCTGCGAGTTTGTGAGGCGCGCCGCCCTGGGCGAGGTCATACTCATGCGCGAGCAGGACGAGGAGTGCCACCAGTCGCTAATTGCTCTTGGCTTCCAGGAGCCGAGGTTTGTGGACCTCCAGCCCAGGATACAGCCGGCGGAAACAAAGGCGGTGCTCATCGCGCCGGTGGAGGAGGTGAAGGAGCCGGATGTGGTGCTGATGATAGCAAACCCGCGCCAGGTGATGGAGGCGGCGGCGCTGCTGCACGGCATTGAGGCAAAGTTCGCCGGTGAGATTGCGGTGTGCGGCGAGGTCATTGCACAGCCGATAAAGACGGGCAAAGCCAACGTCACCTTCCTGTGCGGCGGGGCGAGGATGTTCGCCGACTACAAGGACAGCGAGGTGATACTGGGCGCTCCTCCGGAGGTGTTCAGGGAGCTCGAGGCGCGGGTGAAGGCTCTGGAGAAGAGCTGCGGGGCGCTGTGCGGCTGCAGGACCAGCGACCTGCCGCAGCACGTGGTGCAGGTGTTCTCCGAGCTGGGCTTCGAGCGCGGCATAGACTACTTCTTCGGAAGGGTGGACTCCCAGAATGTGCGCATCTACCTGAACAAGGACACCGAGGGCAGGGTGAGGTACATCACTGTGCACCTCCCGGTGAAGGGAGAGGTGGAGCCGCCTCCCGGCTTGGAGGCGCGCAGGCGGGGCGCCTGGACCGACCTCTACGCCACCTTCAAGGACGGCGAGGGCTTCGAAATCTCCACCGGCAGGGGGATACGGGAGCTGATCCAGGAGCTGGTGAGGAAGGTAAAGCAGAGCTAGCCTCCCCCAGGTTACCAAAAAGTTTATTAATAATTATAAATAATGACAATTTGTCTTTCAGAGGTTACCCGGAGCAGAGGTGTTACCCGCGCATCTCCCCAATTTCCAAGGAGGATAGAACATGGCTGAAAAAAAGGCGGAGCGCAAGGCCGAGGAGAAGGAAGAGGAGCCGAGGATTGGCGTTTATGTGTGTCACTGCGGGGTGAACATCGCCGGCGTGGTGGACGTAAAGGAAGTGGCCAAGTATGCCAGCAAGCTGAAGAATGTGGTTGTGGCGAGGGACTACAAGTACATGTGCGCCGATCCCGGGCAGCAGCTAATTAAGGACGACATCAAGGAGCACAAGCTCAACCGCATCGTCGTGGCTGCCTGCTCTCCGAGAATGCACGAGCCCACCTTCAGGCGCGCCCTAGAAGAAGCAGGCCTCAACCCCTTCCTCTTTGAGCAGGCGAACATTCGAGAGCACAACTCCTGGGTGCACATGAAGCAGCCCAAGGAGGCGACGGAGAAGGCGAAGGATCTCACAAGAATGGCGGTCGCAAGAGCCAGGCGCTTAGAGCCCCAGCAGAAGCCCAAGGTGAAGGTGGAGAGGGCGGCGCTGGTGATAGGTGGCGGCGTTGCTGGAATACAGAGCGCTTTAGACCTAGCGGACATGGGCTTCAAGGTCTACCTGGTGGAGAAGAGCCCCAGCCTCGGAGGAAAGATGGCCCAGCTGGACAAGACCTTCCCCACCATGGACTGCTCCGCCTGCATTCTCACGCCCAAGATGGTGGACGCCGCCCGCCACGAAAATATTGAGATAATCACCTACGCCGAGGTGGAGGAGGTAGACGGCTACATAGGCAACTTCACCGTCAAGATAAGGAAGCGCGCCAAGCAGGTGCTGGAGGACAAGTGCACCGGCTGCGGGCTGTGCGCAGAGGCGTGCCCCGTGGAGGTGCCCAACGAGTTCGACCAGGGTCTGGGAGTGAGGAAGGCGATATACGTGCCCTTCCCGCAGGCTGTCCCCCTGGTCTACACCATAGACGACGAGGCCTGCCTGGGCTGCGGAATGTGCGAGGCGGTGTGCGGACCCGAGGCTATAGACTACGAGCAGAAGGACGAGGTTCTGGAGCTCAAGGTGGGCACGATAATCGTCGCCACGGGCTTCGACCAGTTCGACGCCAGGCGCAAGCCCGAGTACGGCTACGGGCGCTACGAGAACGTCATCACTGGCCTGGAGTTTGAGCGCCTGGTGAATGCGAGCGGCCCCACCGGAGGCAAGTTGCTGCGCCCGAGCGACGGCAAGGAGCCCCACCGCATAGGCTTCATCCTCTGCGTCGGCTCGAGAGACGCGAAGGTGGGCAACCCCTACTGCTCCCGCGTGTGCTGCATGTACTCCATAAAGAACGCAAGGCTCTACAAGGAGAAGCACCCCGAGGCGGAGGTGTACATCTTCTACATGGACATCCGCGCCTACGGCAAGGGTTACGAGGAGTTCTACCGCCAGGCGCAGGAGGAGTACGGCATCAAGTTCATCCGCGGTCGCCCGGGAGAGGTGGTTGAAGACCCCAAGACCAAGAACCTGCTCGTGAGGGTGGAGGACACCCTTCTCGGGCTGCCCCTGGAGATTGAGCTTGACCTGGTTGTTTTAGCCGCCGGCATGGAGCCAGCGCGCGACAGCGAGAAGATACAGCGCCTGCTGAGGCTGAGCAGGAGCGCCGACGGGTTCTTCGCCGAGGCTCACCCGAAGCTTCGCCCCGTGGACACCCTTACAGACGGGATTTACCTTGCGGGCACCTGCCAGGGGCCGAAGGACATACCCGACACCGTCTCCCAGGCGAGCGCCGCCGCGGCGAGGGCGGCGATACCCATGGCCATGGGCGAGGTGGAGACCGAGCCAATCGTAGCCTTCGTGCGCAAGGAGCTCTGCATAGGGTGCAGGATATGCGAGCGCACCTGCGACTTCGGCGTTATAACGATGGTGGACAGAAAGGCTCATGTCAACGAGGCGATCTGCAAGGGCTGCGGAGCGTGCGCAGCAGCCTGCCCGACGGGAGCAATGCAGATACGCCACTTCACCGACGAGCAGATATATGCGATGATTGAGGCTGCGCTTCGTGAGGAGACCGAGGAAGGCGGCAGGGAAGAGGTAAAGGCAGAAGCCTGAGGTGGAAAAATGGCGGAGTTTGAACCAAAAATCGTGGCTTTCATGTGCAACTGGTGCTCCTACGCCGGTGGAGACCTGGCGGGCACTTCGCGCCTGCAGTACCCCCCTAATGCCAGGATTATTCGCCTCATGTGCACCGCCCGCCTTGACCCGGCGTTTGTGCTCAAGGCCTTCGCAGAGGGCGCAGACGGCGTCCTGGTGGCGGGCTGCCACATAGGCGACTGCCACTATGTGAGCGGAAACCTGAAGGCGGAGAAGCGCGTGAAGATGCTCAAGAAGCTCTTACCAGAGCTGGGCATTGAGCCCGAGCGTTTGATGCTGCGCTGGATTTCCGCCGCCGAGGGCGAGCGCTTCGCCAACACCATGAAGGAGTTCATAGCGCTGGTTAAGAAGCTCGGCCCGAGTCCGCTGAGCGTGAGCGCGAGGGGATGATTCCCCCTCTCCTCAACGACTTCTCCTCAGGAAGTACAGCGACAGTAACAGTGCAATAAAAGCTGCTGGCACGAGTGGGTTGACACCCCTCCCCGCATGACCCGGGCCTCCAATTTGTGTTATTTTGACGACCTCCTCCCTCATCAGGTCCACAAAAACAACAATTTTTTTATCCTCTCCCTCTATTATCACCACAGCTCCGAGCTTGTGCAGCGTCTCATTGTGCCACACGCCGGTCCTGACTCCATAGCTTCCTCCCGCTATCATTTCAAGAACTCTGGGGTGGTTAAGGGCCATTTTCTCAGCTCTTTCCTTTTCCTCCTCAGTCAGCTCAGGAAGCTGCTGAGCCTCTATTTTCTCCACAACCCTTGGCTGGGCAGTGTATTCCGCCGCCTGGACAGGACCAAGCATCAGTGCCACCATCAGTGCAACTGCCAGCTTCACACCTCCCCCTCCAGTTTTAGAATTGCAAGAGAAGCTGCCAGAAGCAGGAGGTACGCCGTTATCGCCATGAGAGCCCAGCCCCACCAGGGGGTGTCGGTGGCGCCGGAGAGCAGCGCTCTAAGGGCACCATAGGCGCCTGCTATGGCAGGGGGAGGGAGCATCGCAAGCCCGAAGAGCCTCAGGCCCCTGAGGCCCAGCCTCGCAGATGCCACTCCAAGCGTAACCAGGGATGCTGCGACCCCCAGGAAAGAAATATAAAGCTGCAGGGGGTGGGGTGACGGAAAGACCATTCCCGAAGAAGACACCAGGAGAAAGAGCGCCGAGTACACCATTCCTGGAGGAGGATACTTCACCAGGAGGTAGGAAAGCCCACCGTACACGAGAAATGCCAGCGAGTACGCCACCACCCACAGCATTACCTCCCTCCCCGGCAGAACTGTAGTCCGCATCGCTCCTACCTGCGCAGCAGCATCCCTATGAGAATCTTCGGAACCCAGTAAATCGCCAGTATTGTTGCAGCGTAGTAAATTCCCATGGAGTAGCTGGAAGCCGAGGACACGATAAAAAACATCATCCCTGCCAGGAGGAGGTTGAGCCTATCAGCCCTGCTGAATTTTAAGCCACCCGATTTCTCCATGATTTAGATTTAGGAATCCGCTGATATAAACCTTATCTTCAAGAATAAAAAAGCTATTATATTTGGTAAAATACTAAGAAAGACGTTTCTTGAGAATCTTATGTGAGCTGGTGAAAAGTAAATGGGAACTTAAGCACACTCACTGCTGATAGATTAATAACCTTTACTGAGGTTTAGTAACCTATATTATTTTATATTTATTGATTAAATTAGA
>JAADFX010000098.1 GCA_013152685.1 Methanobacteriota archaeon
CCGCCAACCTTTATGAGAGTCTCATCAATGACAGCCACCTTCGCTTCGCCAGTCTCAACGTAACCTCTGAGCTGCGAACCAAAACGCTGAACCCATTGGCGGACCGCCTCATAGCTACGCTTAAACCCGAGATTCTCAAGAAAAGCCTCAACCCGGCGGTAGGAGAAAGCCAAACCCGCAAGGTACAAGTAGGTGGCATACAAAACTATAAACGGAGGCACCCTCTGCCTTTGAAATGCTTCTTCTAGCATTTTTATCACCACCAAAAAAGGACGCCTCCACCACACATTTATAGCTTAAGTTGACAGCACCTAGCTTTCTAAAACACTTTTATTTGAAATCTTTTGGCTCCTTAACTTCTATTTTTTCCTTTAAGCTTAAGAGGTGGGAATCCGTGGTGTAAAATGTTTCCACGCCCTCTCTTAGGCAGGTTGTTAGGTAGATGGCGTCCTGATAGGAAATCCGGAATTTTTTAGAGTATTATTTCTTTCGCAGCTCCCCCGCCTCAAAGGCTATGCCGCCATCCACAGGCACCAGCTTCAGGCCCTGCATGCCCTCAATCACCTTCCTCGTGGCTTCAAGCTCAACCCGCCTTTCCCTCTCTCAAGAAAGCCCAGGCGATTTCTGCAAGCACTATGGTGCTTGTAATGGCGGTGTTGCCCCTGCCCAGGGATTTTAAAATCCTCTCGCATCCCTCAATGTTCTCCTTACCTGCGATGGTGGATTCGGGGAGCAGAATGCACAGAAAAATATTTGCGTCCAGCCCTATTTTTCCCACCCTTCCATCTCCTCATGCACCTGCACCGCATCTCCGCCAAGCTTGGCCCTTTTTCCCAGGTATTTGAGGGCTTCCACCGGGTCGGCGGGCAGCTTCATGAGCACCCACCTCTCCCCCTCCTTAATAAAGATGATGCGGTCGCCCGCTTTTGCGTTTAAATCCTCCCTGACCCTCTTTGGCAGGGTTATCTGGAACTTTGAAGAAAGTTTGGTTACTTCCATTTGACTTTACCTCATCTTATTTTCTTTACTATCCAGCAGCTACCCTGCCGTTATAGTTCATTCTTGTAATGACGGGGCAAAATCGGAAGCCTTATATTGCGCCGCTCCAAGGTTAGAGGGAGGAGGTAGCGGCTATACTGAGGCTGGGCAACGGCATCGAGATAAGCATCGCCGGAGAGAAGCTGTACCTGGACCCCAGGAAGGCGAGGGGCACGAGCTTCATCTCCCACGCCCATGCGGACCACGCGCCGAGAAGCGCTGAGGGCGAGGTGCTGCTCTCACAGGCAACCTCTAAGCTGCTGCGCAGGCGGCTCTTGATGAAGAGCCTGGAGATGGGCAGGAGCTATGAGATGCGTGATTTTGCGGTGCGCCTGATTGAGAGCGGCCACATGCTGGGCGCAAGTCAGCTTGTTGTGGAGAACGGCTTCAAGCTCGTGTACACCGGCGATCTGCACCTCGAAGGAGGTGCCACCTGCTCTCCAGCGAGGGTGGAGCGCTGCGATGTTCTGATAATCGAATCCACCTTTGGCAGCCCGCACTACGAGTTTCCTCCCCGGGAGGAGGTCATTGCCGAGCTTAAAGACTGGATTGAAGAGAAGCACTCTCGTGAAGCAGTGCCGGTGGTGCTGGGCTACTCGCTGGGCAAGGCCCAGGAGCTCACTCGCTACCTCTCATCGCACTTCTGCGTTGAGGTTCACCCGACGATTTATGAAAACAACCGCAGGTACGAGGCCCTGGGCGTGGCCCTCGGCGAGTACCGCCTCTTCTCAGAGGAAAGCCGCGAAGACAGGGTGGTGATCTTCCCTCCAGCGGCGCGCAGGGCGAGGGCTCTGGAAAAGCTCAACCCCAGCTTTGCCTTCATGAGCGGCTGGGCGGTGCACGAGGGCACGCGCTTCAGGCTTGGAGTGGAGGAAGCCCTGCCCCTCAGCGACCACAGCGACTTCTACTCCCTGCTGCGCTACGTGGAGAAGGCCTCGCCGCAGGTGGTGTATACGGTGCATGGCTTCGCCGAGGAGTTCGCAGAGGAGCTTCGAGCTCGCGGGTTCTACGCCGAGGCGCTGGTGGAAAAGAAGTTGCGCACCCTGGAGGAGTACCTCTAGGTTCTGAGCGTATTTTTCTACGAAGACATCTTAAAGGATGTGGCTTTTAAGGGTTATAGAAAGAGGCTTCTCTTTTAATGCACTTACTTTTAATATGGAGAAACTTAATATGGAGAAACCTATAACATTGCCCTCCTCATCAACTTTTTCCATTACGGCATCGTTTTCAGTTTCTCTGAAGTACCCTGCTTTTTGCTCAAATATCACTTCAAGGTAGTCTCCTTCTTTATCATACCAAATTTTTACTTCTTTTCCCATAAAATTCCACTCCTGAGTCTGTTCTTGATCTGACAATAATATCCGGATTCAACAGAGTTTCCCGAACTTTTCCAATTTGTCCGGACATTTCTGGGTGGTCAGTCTCAATATGCTCTTGCCTCTCATGTGTTAATCTGATTCGTCGGTTATGTATATCTTTAAACCATTTCATTCTCAACACCAGGTTTTATACTTCTACAGCTCATAAACCTCGCGATTTATCCTGGGCAGCATCGCCATGAGCACCGCCTGCTTGGTGAGCTCTTTTCTGCTCAGCCTTCCATGGCTGAGAAAGCCTATTGCACCACCCTTCCTGCCTATCTCCGCGATGCCGCTCAGCTCCTCCATCACCTCCCCCACCTCTCTCCCGCGGAGCACCTCCCGCACAACCCGCGGGGGATACTCGAATCCAGAGCCCGCGCCGAGGGTAACAACCTCGCCGTCGCTAATTGCACAGAACTGCACATCCATGTAGCCCGTGAGGGTGAAGGGCACCTCCACCAGGCCTGCCTCTATGCCGACACCCAAATCTCCATGCCTGAGCGCCTCCCGTGCGCGGTTCACTGCTCCCAGCACAGTCTCCTGCATGCCAATGGGCTGGGCTCTGACGTCTGAGCTCACCTCCACGCCGAAGACCTCAGCCTCCGGGTAAAAGGCACGGAGCACCTCCTCCACCGCCCTTACCTTCACCGGATTTGTGGAGCCCACGGCTACGCGCAAACTCTACCCTCCCTGTCTATCTCTCCTCGCCTGATTCGCCGCGAGGATATGGGCTTCCCGTCCTGGGCGAGGAGGAGGGGCACCAGGATTATCTCCAGCTCCCTCAGCCCGCGTTGGCGTCGACGCTGGTTAATTTCCTCCGCTCTGGCAAGGGTTTCGTCGGTCACAACAATCGCCTCGAGTTCCGCGTCGCTCACCGCGGGTCCATAGTAGTCCTCAAGCCTCACTATCTCCGCTCTCCGGGCGAAGCCCTCCTCCTCCAGAAAGCGCTTCAGCCGGGCAAGCCTCCTATCGTAGCTCTCCGCCCCCTTTGGCCTGGCGATGGCATCGCTGGTCAGCCCGATGACCACCCTTTCGCCGGAGGTGAAGGCCACCCTGAGAAGCTCTCTGTGACCGGCGTGAAGCATGTCAAAGGTTCCACCCACCGCCACCTTTCTGAACATACCGCTTAAACTCTTGCAGGAGGGTAAATAACTTTTGCCCGGCCTGTGCCGCAGGGGAACGGGTGGGGTGAACCGGAAGAATTAATTACTCCGGGGACAAGCTAGTACCATGAAAAAGCGCAA
>JAADFX010000099.1 GCA_013152685.1 Methanobacteriota archaeon
AACTTCCTGCCGCAGGAGGTGCACTCGGCGATGAAGACGCCGAAGTAGATGTCCTCCAGCCTGCCCCCGCAGGGGCACCGGGCCGCAATCTTTAGGGGAAACCCGAAATCCTTGGCGAGCATGGAACCCTGGATAAAAACGGTCCTTATTACATGGATTCCCTAGGGCGCGGGAAAAGTAATCAGTCGTCCTCCCCACGGGCGACGGTTAGGTAGTACTGGAGGACCCCGTCGATGACCCCCTTCAGGAAGCCCAGGGCCAGGGGACCCAGGATGAGGCCGAAGAGACCGAACTTCATGGGCCCGGCGATGAACCCTATGATGGTGAACATGGGGTGGACGTCAGCGGCGTTCTTTGTGAGCCTGGGGCGGATATAGAAGTCCTGGATGATGTTGATGAAGATTATGCCGAAGACGATAATCCCCACTCCTTCAATGGGATAGCCGGTGTAAATCAGATAGGCCCCCAGGGGGATATAGACCATCCAGGCCCCCAGGATGGGCAGGATGCCGAAGATGCCGGTGAGGAAGCCGAAGAGGAAGGCGTTGGAGATGCCCACGATGGTATAGGCGATTGATGACATGAGAATCACCAGGAAAGAGGTGAGGACATAGCCGTAGAGCATCCCCTTCAATGCCCGGTCCATGGAATGGAAGAATATCCTTGTGGTCTCGGTTTCTTCCTCCTTGATGAGCCTTTCCATCCCCTCTCTGAGTCTGGGATACTCGGTGGTGAAATAGTACATGGATATGAGGAAGACCGTGAGTTTGACAAGGAGGAGGGTCCCGGACTCCAGGGAGGAGAGATGGGGCGTGAACTGGGACAGGGACAGCCCGCCGCCGCTCAGCTGCACCGAGCCCAGGAGGGAGCCAAGGCTCAGGCCCTCGCCGGTTATGGTCCTTGTGAACTCCTGGCCCTGCTGGATGATGAAGAAGGCCAGGTAGAGGAAGCCCAGGAGGAAGGGGAGGGCAAAGACCACGGTGGTGAGCAGGGCGGCAAGGGCGCTGTTCCTGACGATTCCCTGGAACCTCCTGTAGAGTGGGTAGGTGAGGTAGGAGATGACGGCCGCACTCACCAGGGCGTCCAGGAGTGGGGCCAGGGTGACCAGGGCAAAGGTCATGGCCAGGGCCAGGAGGATGCCCGCACGGCGCTTCATCCCCTCAACCTCCCGTGGAGCTCGATTAGGGCCATCACCGCCAGGAGGAACAGGCTGTACCCCACAAGCCAGGCCGCCCTCTTGAAGCTGGTGGCGGTCTTCTCCGCCTTCTCTATCATCTCCTCTGCCCTGAGGTTGCTGGCTTTCAGCCTCTCCATGGAGGCCTGGTAGTCCTGGGCCTGGAAGAGGGCCAGGGCCTGCCGGTGGGCCTGCCTGAGCTCCTCGAGCTCTTCTGGGGTAATCCCCGAGAACCTGCCCCCGGAGAGGTCATCCAGGGCGGCCAGGTTCGCCTCCAGGGCGGCCATCTCCTCAACGCTGGAGACAAGTGCCTCCAGGGAGGAGAGGCTGTTGTTACCTGCCTCCATCGCCGCCTCCGAGTCCAGGTAGTACCTCGTGGCCAGGGAATAGTTACCGGCGTCCCACTGCTCCTTTCCGGCGGTCTTCTTCCTGAGGGCGTCGGAAAGGGCGAGCTTGGTCTGGGAAAGGGCCTCGTCGGCAAGACTCAAGTGGGGCTCGTCGAGACCTTCCATCTCCCGGCGGTAGCTGGCTTCTGCGACCTGGAGCCGGGCGAGGGTCTGGTTGTAATCCTCGTCCACCCGGGGGGCTAGGAGGACCAGGAGGGAGTCCAGGAACTCCTCCTGGCGGCTCTGGAAATTGTTCAGCTCCTCCAGGGCCAGGAGACTGAACTCCCTGCTCTGGCCGTAGTCGAGGAAGTTCTTCCTGAAGAGGGCCTTGTCGTAGTACTCGCTGGCGGAGTTGAGGTGCTGGGCGTTTGAGTTCAGCAGCTTCTTGAAGTTCTCAAGTGATAGGCCGGAATCCTCAAGGAGGGCCAGGACCGCCAGGGCGGTCTCCATCTGGGCGCTGGATGCATCGAGACGGGCCTTCGTGGTGTTGAGAAGCCGGGATACCTCCTCTTCCTGGGAGGTGATATCGCTGGCCGCAAGACCGAGGAAAGACCCGGCAGAGTCCGCCTTTATCTGCGCGCTCTGGAGCTCCTTGAGGGCCTCGGTTATGGTGGCCTGTGCCGCCTCGTGGTCGCCCTGGTCGAAGCTTTTCCGGGACGAATTGTAGAGCTCAAGTGCGTGGCGGTAGAGTATCTGCGCCTCCCGGTATCTCTCCTCTGCGGTTGTAACGCTTGTGCCCTTGGATTTGAGCTCCTGGATGGACAGGGACAGGGAATCCAGCTCGGCCTGGAGCTCCTGGGAACCGGTAGCGAACCTGGACATGTCCGAGGATATGGACTCGATGAGCCTCTTGAGCTCGGCCTGGCTTGCGGCTGCGCTGAGGTTCTTGGCGATTGCAAGGGTGCGCGCGGTCTCGGCCAGTGAGCCGGCCTCGGTTGCCGAGGCGGTGGCAAAGTCCAGGAAGGTGGTAGCCAGGTCCGGGTTGGAGGCGTTGGTGTCCACGGCAGCGGTGAGGTAGGACAGGGAGGTGTTCAGCTTGATTCTCGCCTCATCGAGTTTCAGGTTGACCTCAAGGTCGTCCTTTATGGCAGGACTTGCGTCCAGGATGGCCTCCACCTGGGCGATGCCGTCCTGGGCAGAGGCGACGGTGGCGTTGGCGGCATCGAACTCGGCCTGGGTGTAGCCCGCTGCCGGGGGGCAGGACAGGAGGAGGCAGAGAAAGGCAAGTGGAAGGGCCCGCAATACTTATCCCTCGCATAGAGATTGGCCTTGCAGGATTTAAAATCTTTGTTCCAGGAATGGGAATGTCCTCGCCTTCAGGCGGTGGTAGATGTGCCGGGCGAGCTCCGGGAGGCCCCCGGTGTCGGCCTCGTTGTATTCCAGGAGCCTCTCCAGGGCGGAGCCGTCCCCGCGCCTCTCCCAGCGCCGCCAGAGCCGGACGGCCTCGAACCCGTCCACCCCCTCCAGCTCGGCGGACCTCTCGAGGCCGAGGCGCCTCTCGATGTTCT
>JAADFX010000100.1:0-16571 GCA_013152685.1 Methanobacteriota archaeon
ACTTTAAGATAGGTGGAAATTCAAGAACTGTTATTTCTGCTACATTATCATGAATCTCTGCATTACCTTTTATTTCCTCTATTATTACACTGGTATCTAAAACAGACATCTCTCTTTCGCCTTCTTTCTAAGCTCTTTTAAATTTTTAATTTCTTTATCTATTGGATATTCTACTATTTCCTCTGGATTTATTTTTAAAAATTCGATATATTCTTCTCTAGAGGCGCTATCTGGCAATTTCGCCTCTATATAATTTTCAACCAGATTTTTCAACTCTCTTTCATTTACCCACTCAGGAACCTTGAGAACAATCTGTTTTGGCATAGTATTCTATAATTAATTTACCGATTTAAAAAATTATGTTTGCCAACTACAGGGTTTTAAAAAACTAATCTCAGGCACAGGATGTTCCTGAAGTGACTGTGCAACTTTTGGGTAAAGAGGGCTAAGGGGCTCTCTTCCTGTAAACCACCTCTCCTCCAAGCTTTATTTCCTTAATCCTGTGGTAGGGCACTCTAACCTCCCGCCCCTCCCGCACGACAACAAAGAAGCTCTTCTCCAGGGCAAGGATTTCACCGCCGGAGATTGTAACCTCGTCGCCCGGTGCACCGCGGTGCACATAGGTTACCTCGGCCTCCCTCAGGCTCTTTTCCGGGTGCCACTTCAGCTCGTCCAGCACGCGCTTCGCCATGGAAACACTTATCTTGGCGCAGGTTAATTTAAGTAGCGATGAGCGCCAACCAGAAGGTCAAAGATTACATGTCCACCAACGTTATCACAGTTTCGCCCGACCAGACGCTGGAAGAGGTAAAAAAGCTGATGCGGGAGACGGATCACGACGGCTTTCCCGTTGTCCAGGACGGAAACATCATAGGCATAATAACCACCCGCGACATGGTGCTCAGGGAGGGGGGCAGGTATGTGCGCGACGTAATGACGAAGGACGTGACTGTGACCTTTCCGGACACCCGCCTGATAGACGCCGCAAGGGTAATGTTCCGGCGCGGCTTCTCCCGTCTTCCTGTTGTGGACCGCAACATGAGGCTTATAGGCATTGTGACTATAACCGACGTAATCCGCTCCCACATTGAGAGGGCAACCCCGGGAAAGGTCAAGAAGCTCCAGGAGTCGCTGGAGAAGCTCTACGGGGTGAAGAGCATAGTGCGCCTGGGTAAGGTGAAAATCTCCGAGCTCCTTCCAACGCAGGCGAAGGTGCATCCGGACGAGTTCCGCGGACGCGAGTATGAGCTCAAGCGCGGCTTGGCCGAGCCCGTGGTGGTGATAAAGACCGGAGACCGGCTGGTGCTTGTGGACGGGCACCACCGCGCTCTCGCTGCCAAGAAGCTGGGCATAGAGGAGATAGACGCCTACATAATAGTGCTCAGCCGGGACATTGAGCTCGGCCTGGAGCGCACCGCAAGAGCTCAAGGGCTGAGGAGCATAGACGACATCACCATAGCCGAGGAGACGGAGCACGGCATCGTCTCGGAGATAGTGGGAGGAAAGCGGAAATGAGCTGCACGGTGCTCGACGAGGTGTTTGAGGTAATAAAGGAGAGAAAGGCAGCGATGCCTCCAGGCAGCTACGTTGCATCGCTCTTTGAGAAGGGCGAGGACAGGATTCTGGAGAAGGTAGGAGAGGAGGCGATAGAGGTAATTCTCGCAGCAAAAAAGGGAAGGAAGGAGCTCATCTATGAGAGCGCCGACCTGGTGTTTCACCTGATGGTGCTGCTCGCCTCAAAGGGGGTTGAGCTGTCCGAGGTATACGAAGAGCTGAGGAGGAGGCGCAGGTAGTGGCAAAGTGCAGCTACTGCGGCGCGAGTGAGAGCATGCCCTTCACCTGCAAGTTCTGCGGCAGCAAGTTCTGCGCGGAGCACCGCCTGCCGGAGAACCATGCGTGCCCGGGTTTGGTGGTGTACAAGGAGTCCCGGGGCAAGGAGCCCGAGAAGTGGATATACGAGCCCTTCAAGGCGGAGTACAAGCACCTGGCGGGGAGGGCCCCCGAGAAGGGCGGCATCGGGGAGAGGCTCAGGGACTTACTCACGGGGATGGATGCGCGCAGGCTGCTGTACCTGCTGGTGGCGGTTATCCTGCTCAGCGTCCTACTGCGAACCCTGGGGGTGCTTTAGCCCCCGGCCACCCACGCCTCCACCATCTCCCTTGCAACCTCGTCGGGATACTGGGCGGGTGGGGACTTCATGAAGTAGGCCGAGGGCGCCTCAAGCGCTCCTGCCTCGCCTCTGTCGAGGGCAATTTTTGCGCACCTCACAGCGTCTATCACCACGCCAGCGCTGTTGGGCGAGTCCCACACCTCCAGCTTGAGCTCGATGTTGAGGGGAACGCCCCCGAAGCTTCTACCCTCGAGGCGGATGTACGCCCACTTTCTGTCGGTGAGCCAGGCCACGTAGTCGCTCGGGCCTATGTGCACATTCTCCTCGCCGATGTCGTAGTCCAGCATCGACGTAACTGCACTGGTCTTCGAAATCTTCTTGCTCTCCAGGCGTTCCCTCTCCAGCATGTTGAAGAAGTCCATGTTGCCTCCCACGTTGAGCTGCATTGTGCGCTCAAGCTTAACTCCACGAGCCTTAAAGAGGTTCGCCAGGGTGCGGTGCACTATGGTGGCGCCCACCTGGCTCTTTATGTCATCGCCTACTATGGGCAGGCCCGCCTTTTCAAACACCTCCTGCCAGCGCCTCTCCCGCGCTATGAACACGGGGATGCAGTTCACAAAGGCGCAGCCCGCCTTGAGCGCCTGCTCCACGTACCACTTGGTGGCAAACTCGCTCCCCACGGGCAGGAAGTTCACAACCACGTCTGTGCGGGTGTCCTCCAGCACCCCTGCTACGTCAACGGTGGAGGAGGGGTGCTTCTCAATCCTCCCGCTCAGGTACCTGCCTATCCCGTCGTGGGTCATCCCCCGCATTACCTCCACGCCCAGACTGGGCACTTCGGCGAACTTTACGGTGTTGTTGGGCTCCGCAAAAATCGCCTCGCTCAGGTCCCTGCCCACCTTCCCCGCGTCTATGTCGAAGGCGGCGCTGAACTCTATGTCGCGGATGTGGTAGTCCCCCAGCTTCACGTGCATTAAACCCGGGATGCTCTCATTCTCACCGGCGTTTTTATAGTACTCCACCCCCTGCACCAGCGAGGAGGCGCAGTTGCCCACGCCGACTATGGCCACTCTCACCTTTCCCATGCGCTCACCGGTGTTTTATGGTCGTAAAATAGTATAAGTATTTTATGGTCGTAAAATAGTGGAAAAGGTTAATATGCGCCCGCACCACCTATATCTCATGGAATATCCGCCCTCATCCCTGCTCCAGAAGGCCTTTGAGCATGCGGAAGACGCCCTTTCTGTGCACAGAACCGACGGCACGCTTCTCCTGGTAAACGACGCCTTCTGCAGGCTTGTCGGAAAACCCAGGGAGGAGATTCTGGGCAGAAAGTGCTACGAGGTGGTGCACAATGAGGAGGACTTTCCCCACTTCTGCCCCATGGTCAGGACGAAGCGGGACCTGCTCCCCCACAATGCGGAGTTCTCCATGAGGGGCAGGGACTTCATGGTCTCCGTCTATCCCGTGCTGGACGACGGCGAAATCAGGGCTGTGGTCCACATTATAAAGGACATAACAGAGCTCAAGCAGAAGGAGAGGCAGCTGGAGGAGGCGCGCAGCTTCCTGCAGTCGGTGATCGACGGCATCGCAGACCCCATAGTGGTGGTTGACCTGGAGTACAGGATAATGCTCGCCAACAGGGCCTTCAGGAGGCTGTACCCCGGCTCCGGCAGGTGCTACAGGGTGACCCACAACCGCAGCACACCCTGCAGGGGCGCTGACCACCCATGTCCGCTGGAGGAGGTGCGCAGGCTTCGAAAGCCGGTGGTGGTGGAGCACGTGCACCGCCAGGGGGACGAGACCAGGTACATAGAGATCATCGCCTCACCCCTCTTCAGCCCCGACGGCTCCCTGATAGGCGTGGTGGAGTCGATGCGCGATGTCACTGAGCACCGGCGGAGGGAGGAGGAGGTCAGGAGGTACGCCAGGGAGCTGGAGGAGTCCAACCGGATGAAGGAGCTCTTTCTGGACATACTGCGCCACGATGTGCTCAACCCCGCGGGCGTGGCCCTCAATTTCACGGAGCTCCTTCTGGAGGAGGCGCACACCGAGGAGGAGAGGGAGAACCTGGAGGCTGTGAAGAGGAGCATCCTCAGGCTGATTCAGATAGTGGAGGACGCCTCCACCCTGGCGAGGCTGGAGAGCGGCGCTGGGGTGGAGTTCGAGGAGCTAAACCTGGCAGAGGTGATAAACCGCGCCGTTGCCGCCACCCACCACCTGTTCCGGCAGAGGGGGATGCGCATAGAGCTGAACTTCAGCGAGAGGCTGCCCATGGTGGGCTCCAGAATGCTGGAGCAGGTGTTCATAAACCTCCTCAGCAACGCCGCCAAGTACGCCTCCACCGGAAAGCGGGTGGTGGTGGAGGTGGAGGAGGAAGAGGACAGCTACCTGGTAAAGGTCAGGGACTTCGGGCCGGGGATACCCGACGAGTTCAAGAGGGCGGTTTTTGAGAGGTTCTCCAGGAAGGAGAAGCGGGGTGTGAAGGGCATAGGCCTGGGGCTGGCGATTGTGAGGCGCATCGTGGAGCTGCACGGCGGCGAGGTGTGGGTGGAGGATAACTCCCCCCAGGGAGCGGTGTTCTGCGTGCGCCTGCCCAAGAGGAGGCATACTAATTTAAGCAAACACCGCAAATAGATACGCATGCCCCTGCGCCGGCTGAAGAACAAGACCACCAAGGAGGTGCTCTGGCTCTACATCCTCCGCCTCCTCAGGGAAAGGGAGCTTTACGCCTACGAGATAAAGCCCCTGCTCAAGGAGAGGTTTGGCATCTCACCGGCGCTGGTAACGCCCTACGTGGTGCTCTACCGCCTGGAGCAGGAGGGCTACGTGGAGGCGCGCAGGGCAAGCAACAAGAAGTACTACCGCATCACCCCGAAGGGGGAGCGGCTCCTGGAGGAGGGCGTGGCCTACCTCCGCGGCCTGGTTCAGAAACTCGAGTACCCCTGAGGCGCCACCACCCGGATGAACTCGCCCGCCGCCTCCCGGGAGGTTCCCACGAGGATGCGCAGGTAGCTCCTTCTGGTGGACTCCACCTCCTCCAGGTAGCCCCTGACAGCAATCCTCTCCCCCTCAAAGGCCTGCCCCGCGTAGGTGTGGGTGTAGGAGACCACCTCCTCCACATCGCAGCCGTCGCAGCTCACCGCATAGCGGGCGGGGTAGTCAAAGGCGAGGCTGGCATCCTCCACCAGGCACTCCACCTCCACCAGCCCCAGGCGCCTGTAGCTCTCCCTGCCCCAGCGCTCCCCCGCGTTCTCCCTAACCAGCAGCAGGTCGAAGGTGGTTCCCATAAAGCTCCCCCTGTGAAACTTCCGGCGCTCATGCCAGAGGAACTCCTCGAAGCTGAGGGTCCTTTCCAGCGGGAACCGCTTCTCGTACATGCGGCGCCACTCCTCGCGAGAGGGCTCGTCCACGGCGCCCGCTCTCAGGAGCTCACCCAGGCGAAGCCGCGCCCGCCGGTGGTTCTCCACCCCGTACACCACCAGGTCTATGTCAGAGCTCTGGAGGTGCAGGCCGGGAAGCAGCGAACCCGTAACGCCCAGGCTGCGCAGGGGCACTGCGCCGGAGAAGAGCTCGGCCAGGCGGGCAGCCTTCTCCTCAAGGGCGTCCCGGGGGCTCTCCAGCAGATCAGTGAGTCTCCTCCTGGGCGACAGCACCCTCTCCACCCTCTCATGAGGCACCGCCTGGAGGCGTGCACCCCCGTGGCTGAAGAGGTACACCGGGTGGTGCCTCTCCAGGTACTCAAAGGACTCCCCCGTGGAGGCGACCTTGCAGTAGCTCCTGCCGTTCCACCGCCTGTCACCGCCCCTGCAGGGGTAGTAGCGGAGGAAGGCCAGGTACCTACCCGGCGGATGAGCGTAGCTCACGCAGGAGAACACCAGTCCCTCGGGGGTTACCAGGAAGTCCCTGAGGCGCGGGCTCATGCCCACTGCGGGAAGCCTAACGGCTGTAACCCAGCCTAAGCCACAGGAGGCACAGGTAGCCGGCGCCGAGAGCGAAGGAGTAGTAAATCGCCCTGGAGAGCAGTATCCCCGCCAGGGCGGCGCTCCCCTCGATGCCCGTGGCTGCGAACAGGGCAACCATAACCGCCTCGGTGGCGCCCACACCCCCCGGCAGAAAGCTCGCCATGCCCGCGAGTATCGCGATGGTCTTCACCACCGTCACAAGGAGCAGTGACGCCTCCACCCCCAGCGCCTTGAACACCAGGTAGGTCTTCAGGTAGGAGGTGGACCACATGGCAAAGGAGAGGAGGAGGTTAACGGCGAGCACACCGCGCCGGGTTGAGATCTCCCGCAGGGTGGTGAGGAACAGCTCCACCCTCGAGGAGAGGAACTCCTCAAAGGCGGCGTAGCTGCTGAACCTCCGCCTCAGGAAGCGCAGAAAGGGCAGGTGGTACACAAAGCGCAGAACCCTCGCCTGGGACGCGCCGCTCTTCAGGAAGGCTGAAGAGATGGCCGCCAGAAGCAGAAGCAACAGCAGCAGCTCCCCGGCCATTTTGAGCATTCCGGGCACATTCAGCAGCGGCCAGAGCATGACGGCAGAAACCGCGGAGAAGGTGAAAAAGGCGGTGTAATTGCCCGCCTTGTCGAGCATTACTGTTGCCATGGCGGCGCTCTTCTTCACCCCAGCCTCCCTGGCGAGGTAGTAGGCGCGGAGGGGCTCGCCTCCAACCTGCGCACCCGGTGTGGAGGGGCTCACAAACAGGCCGGCCATGAGGATAACCAGCAGCCTGAGGAAGCTCACCCGCGCTATCTGCCCCACCAGCAGGTGCCACTTTGCACCCCACATGAGGAACCTCGCCACCGTCACCGCCACCGCCAGGGCGATGTACCCGGCCTCCGCCGAGGCGGCGATGCGCAGCGTCTCCCGCCAGCTTATCTCCCGTGCACCCCACAGAAGCAGCAGGGTTACGGCCAGAAGCACTGCCAGGTTGAGCTTCCTCATACAGCCTACTCCAAAATCAAAAGATTTAAATATGACCCCCGCAAATCTATCTAACCTGACCTTACACCCGGAGGGAGGAATACTGCGACCGGTGCAGCTTTACAGGGCGGGGTCATTTAAGCCAGCGCTGCTGAACGGAGCCTTCGGATTCGCCTGCCTACTCTTCTCAATCCACTACCTCTTCAAAAATGACGTTGTGCAGTTTGCCGTTCTTTTTGTGCTCGGCCTGGCCTTCTTTGCCCTGGCGTTGAGGATTTCCTCCGGAAAGTAGGGTTATTGTTTTGCTTGTAATTGTTACCAAGAGCTATCCCGTAGAGGTTGCCGGCATGGAGGTAGAGCTCTACGACACCACCCTCAGGGATGGAGCCCAGTCGGAGCACATCTCCTTCTCCGTTGAGGACAAGCTTCGCATCGCCGCAAAGCTGGACGAGCTGGGAATCCACTACATCGAGGGTGGCTGGCCTGGGTCCAACCCCAAGGACGTGGAGTTCTTCAAGCGCGCAGGAGAGCTGGAGCTCACCAGCTCCCGCATAGTCGCCTTCGGGAGCACCCGCCGGGCAAACGTCAGAGCGGAGAGGGACGCGAACCTTCTCGCCCTCGTGGACAGCGGCGTTGACACCGTCACCATCTTCGGCAAGACCTGGGACCTGCACGTGAAGGCCGCGCTCAGGGCGAGCCTGGAGGAGAACCTGGCGATGATCACGGAGAGCGTGGAGTTCCTGAAGGAGCACGGCATGAGGGTGTTCTTCGATGCGGAGCACTTCTTCGACGCCTACAAGAGCAACCCCGAGTATGCGCTCGCGGCCCTGAAGGCTGCGGAGCAGGCGAAGGTGGACTGCCTGGTGCTGTGCGACACCAACGGGGGTACGCTGCCCTTCGAGACCATGGAGATTGTGAGGGATGTGCTCGGGAAGGTGCACACCCCCCTGGGAATACACGCCCACAACGACGCCGACACCGCGGTGGCGAACTCCGTGATAGCCGTGAGGATGGGCGCCAGGCAGGTGCAGGGAACAATAAACGGCTACGGCGAGCGCTGCGGCAACGCGAACCTGTGCTCCATTATCCCCAACCTGAAGCTGAAGCTGGGCATAGACTGCATCACCGATGAGCAGCTGAGGAAGCTCACAGAGGTCTCGCGCTTTGTTAGCGAGATCGCCAACCTGCCCCACCAGCACAACCTGCCCTACGTGGGGAGCTCCGCCTTCGCCCACAAGGCGGGGGTGCACGTGGACGCCGTGAACAAGGCGCCGCGCACCTACGAGCACGTGGACCCGGAGAGGGTGGGCAACAGCAGGCGCTTCCTGGTGTCGGAGCTCTCGGGCAGGGCAAACATCCACATCAAGGCCAGGGAGTACGGGATTCCCCTGGAGAAGGACTCCCCCGAGGTCAGGCTCATACTCCAGAAGCTCAAGGAGATGGAGAAGCGGGGTTACCAGTTTGAGGGCGCCGAGGCGAGCTTTGAGCTGCTCATGAAGCGCGCCCTGGGCATTGCAAGGCCCTTCTTCGAGCTGGAGGGCTTCAGGGTCATGGTGAGCACCGAGCGTGAGGGGATCCGCTCGGAGGCGACGGTCAAGGTGAGGGTGCAGGAGCAGCACGAGCACACCGCCGCGGAGGGCAACGGTCCGGTAAATGCCCTGGACAACGCGCTGAGAAAGGCGCTGGAGAAGTTCTACCCGGTGCTGAAGCAGGTGTACCTCACCGACTACAAGGTGAGGGTGCTGGACACCCACGAGGGCACCGGGGCAAAGGTGCGGGTTCTCATAGAGAGCAGCGACGGCAGGAAGAGCTGGGGCACCGTGGGAGTGTCGGAGAACATCATAGAGGCGAGCTTCATCGCCCTGGCGGATAGCATAGAGTACAAGCTCATGAAGGAGCAGGAGGAGCAGCAGCGCTCCTAGGCACGCCTTTCGCTGCCCGGGGGAGCTGGCGGTTAAATATAAATATCCCGGAGAAAATCTTTAATCCGGGATGACGGGAAAGCTTCAGTCCACTGTGCTGCTCGCTCCCGGGGGCGCCTACTCCGACCTCCCCGGCGGCGAACCCCTGAGCTTTGTGCTGAGTTTTGGGGTTATAGCCCTCGCCCTCCTCCTGGACTGCATCTTCAGGAAGCTTGGTGGTTGAAAATGGGGATACTGCGCCTGGCATCACTGGTGCCCCTCTCCATAGCGGTGGTTCTGCTCAGCCTCACGGCGATGCGCGAGGCGCTGATGGATGGAGAGGCGAGGCTCATCGGACTCTACCTGGGCACCGCCTTTGTGCTGCTGGGGGTGAAGCTGTACATAGTGAGGTACGAGGTGCTGGACGAGCTTATAGCCGACCTTCTGGAGAGAAGGAGGAGGGTGGGGATAGTTCCCAGCGAGAAGGGCTTTATAAGGGGCACCACCTTCTTCGCCCTTGCCGCAGTGCTGGTGAGCTCCATCGCCCTGCTGCTGAGGTACATCGCGGGGGCTGAACCGTGAGCCTGGCGAGGATAGTGGACTGGCTGGATGAGAGGCTGGGAATCCGCAGGGACATCGAGAGGGCGCTGCGCAGGACTGTTCCAGCCCACGCCCTCGGAGCGCCCTACTGCCTGGGCGGGATAGCCTTCCTCGCCTTCGTGGTGGAGGTGCTCACCGGCATAGCGCTTGCCAGGTACTACCAGCCCAACGCCGCCATGGCCTACGAGAGCGTGAGGCTGATAAGCTACCAGGTTCCCCTGGGCTCGCTGGTGAGGGGGCTCCACTACTGGGCGGGAAATGTGATGATCGCCGCGGTTCTGCTGCACATGCTCAGAGTTTACCTGGCGGGCGCCTACCGCAGGCCCAGAGAGCTCAACTGGGTCGTGGGCGTCCTCCTGCTGCTCGCCACCCTCACCTTCGGGTTCAGCGGCTATGCGCTGCGCTGGGACGCCGCCACCTACGGCGCAACCAGCATAGTGGTGCTCGCCCCCGCCTCCCTCCCCCTGGGGGGCGAGTGGCTCATGAGGGTCTTCCTGGGTGATGTGGTGATAACGGGTGAGACGCTTACCAGGCTCTACTTCCTGCACGTGTTCCTGCTGCCGGCGGTGGCGACGCTGCTGATGCTCCTCCACTTCCTGATTGTGAGGCGGCAGGGCATCACGGGAGGAATGTGAGGTGGTGCGATGAGAGAGGTTCCCTTCTTTCCCCATCAGGTGGTGAGGGAGCTCGCCCTCTCCAGCCTCCTGCTCGGGCTGCTCCTGATACTGGCGTCCCTCGTGCCAGCGCCCCTGGGCGCGGAGGCGCAGCCTGGTGAGGTGAGCGTGGTGTCCCCGCCCTGGTACCTGGCGCCCCTCTTCGGCTTCCTCGCCCTGTGGCACGGGGTTGCGGGCGGGAACCTGAGCCTGGGTGTTGCCATACCCCTGCTGGTGGTGCTGCTCATGCTCCTCCTGCCCTTCATAGACAGGGGCGAGGAGACGCCGCGGGGGAGGATGCTCAGGAGGGCGACCGCCGCAGGCTTTGTGCTCCTGATGGTGCTCCTCGCCTGGTTCGCCTACTCAACCGGCCTCGCCGGCTACGCCGGGCTGCTGCCCTGAGGGGGGAAGGCTACTCCAGGGGCAGCGTAAAGCAGAACTTGCTCCCCCTGCCCGGCTCGCTCTCCGCCCAGATGGTTCCCCCGTGGAGCTCCACCATCCGCTTCGCCAGGGTGAGCCCCATGCCCGTGCCCGGGTAGCGTCTGGTGGTGGAGGAGTCCACCTGAAAAAGGGGCTCGAATATTTTTTCCAGGTGGTGCTTCTCTATCCCTATCCCAGTGTCCTCGACGCACACCACCACGAACTTGTCGCTGAGGGTGGAGGCCCTTATTCTCACCTCCCCGCCGGAGCGGTTGAACTTTATCGCGTTGTCCACCAGGTTACCCAGCGCATGCTTTATCCCCACCACATCCACCTTCACCCTGGGGAGGCGGCCGTCCAGGTCAACGCGCATGGAGACGCCCTGCCTCTGGGCCATCTCCCGCTTTGACTCCACCACCTCCCAGATTATCTCCCCTATGTCCGCCTCCTCCAGGTTGAGGGAGACTCTGCCCCGGTGTATCTCCGCAACCTTCACCAGGTCGTCAATTATGTGGTTCTGCCTCTCCAGCGCCTCGGCGGCCAGCTCCAGGTACTCCCTCACATTGCCGTTGACCTCCCCCAGGGCGAGCTCTATGAAGCCCCGGGCGACGGTGAGTGGCGTCTTCAGCTCGTGGGAGACGTTGGAGATTATGTCTGTCTTGATCCTGTCTATCTCCCTGAGCTCGTCGTAGGCGTACTTCAGCTCCTCGTGCGCCTTTTCCAGGTCCTGGAGCATGTTGAAGTAGGCGTCCCTGCTCTGGCGCAGCATCTCCTCGTACCTCTTCCTCTGGGTTATGTCCCTCACTATCGCCGTGAAGCCCTGCCTGCCCAGGGAGGTCAGAGTCATCTCCACGTCTATTATCTTCCCGTCCCTCCTGCGCATTTTGAGCTCACTCTGCCTGGCAAAGCCCTCAATCCTGGCCTTCTTTATCAGCTCCCTCAGCTCCTCCTGCATCTCAGGAGGGAACAGGTAGGCGAAGTGCTCCCCCACCGCCTCCGCCTCGCTGTACCCCAGAATGTCCTCGGCGCCGCGGCTCCACATCAGTATCTCCCCCCGGCTGCTGAAGTTTATGACCGCATCCATGGACGCCATGAGTATGGCGCGGAGTTCTGCGGTGCGCTCATCCACCAGCTCCTTGAGGTGCTCCGAGTAGTGCTTCAGCTCCCTGGTTTTGTCCTCAACTATCTTAATGAGGTCCTCAGTGTGGCTGCGCAGCTCCTCCTCCAGCACCACCTTCTTGCTCACCAGGTAGGCGAAGGCTGTGGAAATCACCGGCGCCAGGAATATCATGGTGTGGAAGGTTATGAAAAGGGGGTCGCCCCGCGTGAGGTGGGTGAGGAGCCCCATCAAGCCCGACATCGCCCTGTACTCATAGGCCAGGTAGGACAGGAGCAGCACCCAGCCGCTCACACCGATGGCAATGCTCAGCCGGTAGACCTTTATGGTGTCCGTGAGTTCCCTCAGAAGACCGAGCATCACACACCGCCTCTGAGCCTGCGCAGTTCCTCCCGGAGCTTCTCAATCTCGTTCTTCAGTTCTATCATCTTCATCTCCCTGCCAATGGCCATGTTGTAGAAGTCCTCAAGCTCCCTCATCTTGCGCTTCAGCTCCTCCTCCGCCTTCACCTCTCTGGTGATGTCCTTGGAGATCCCCACCATGCCTATGGGCTCGCCCTTCGCGTCCTTCAGCAGCGAGAGGGAGAGGCTTATGTCTATCAGCCTGCCGTCCTTGCGGTATATCTTCATCCTGTAGTTCCTTATGGCGTCCTCGGGGTACTCAAGTAGAAACTCCTCCATCCGCCGGCGCTTGTCCCTGAAGTCCTCCGGATAGAGGTCGTAGATGCTCTTGCCCATCACCTCCTCGGCGGTGAAGCCGAACATGTCCTCCGCCCCCTGGCTCCAGAAGGTTATCTTCCCCTCGAGGTCGGTGGCAATAATCGCATCCCCGGAGCTCTTCACTATGTTGTTCAGGAAGTCGCCCGTCTCCCTCAGCTTCTTCTCCAGCTCATACCGCTCCGTTATGTCGCTTATCACCTCCAGCACCAGGTTTATCTCCCCGGTGCTGTCCCTGAGGGGGTAGGCGGTTATCTCGGCGTGGAACTTCCTGCCCCCCCGGGTCCAGTGCTCGTGCACCACCTTCGCCGGGCTGCCCGTCGAGAACACCTCCAGGACAGGGCACGCCTCCTTCTCCTCTGGGCACGGCCAGTCCTTGAGGTGGGCAACCTCATAACACCTCTTCCCTATTATCTCCTCCTTCCCGGAGCCGCACATCTCCGCGTAGGCGCGGTTGCACATGAGTATCCTGAACTCCCTGTCCACCACGGCCACTCCGTACCCCAGGCTCTCCAGGATGTTCTCGTAAAAGTCCCTGCTCTCCTCTATCTCCTTCTCCAGCATGGCCCTCTCGGTGACATCCTCACTCAGCAGGACTACCCCCTCGATTTCCCCGTCCGCCCCCCTCAGGGGCTGCAGGGTGATGTTTAGGTACACCACATCCCCCGACTTTGAGCGGTGCTCATGGTTGTAGATTCTTATCACATCCCCCCCATCCAGCACCTGCCCGAGGAGCTCCCTGAAGCTTCTCCCCTGATGCTCCTCATCCAGAAGTGTGCTTATCTCGCCGAAGGGCCTTCCCACCGCCTCCTCGCGTGTAATCCTCACCCTCTCGAAGCGGCGCAGGTGCTCCAGCTGGAAGGTGTTTATCGCCCTCACCCTCATCTCCCTGTCCATCACCACTATTCCCGTCGAGATGCTGTCAAAAAGGGCATCGCTGAAGTTCTTGAGCCTCTGCAGCTCCTCCCGGTCGGTGACGTCCCTGAGCACAGTGAGCACGTACCCCTCACCGCCGTAGTTCAGGGGCTGCAGTGACACGTCGAGAATCAGGCGGGAGCCGCCCCTGCTGAGCCTCTCCAGCCTGCGCTCCTCCTCCCCGGAGCTGAGAACCCTCTCGTAGCTCCCCCTCTCCAGGGGAAGCAGCTCCAGTATGCTCCTGCCCTCTAACACCTCCCCCTCGGCACCTGCGAGCTCCGCAAACCTGCGGTTGAAAATCACAACCTCAAAATCCCTGTTGACAACACACACGGCCTCTTCCAGCTTTTCCACAACCTCTGCCAGGAGTTTGAATTTTTCTTCAATCATACTGCAGGATATTTTATATATGTTTCAATGGGTTTTTAACATTTATCATGCGCAGGGCTATCAACTGTCTCAATATTTATGCGGTGCCCCTCCTGGTGCTGCTGCTTTCTGCGCCCCTCGCAGCGGGTGCTGCAGCGGCGGACAGCTTCACGGCAACCAGGGTAACCGTCTTCTCATCGCCTGAGAACTCCCTGCCCGCGGTGCTCTCCTTTATCGACGCGGCAAACTCCAGCCTATACGTAAACGCCTACACCTTCACCAGTGAGCTGATTGCGGGTGCGCTGCTGGAGGAGCTGGAGGAGGGCACCAGCGTGGTGCTGATGGTGGACGACGCCCCCGCCGGGGGCATGCCGGAGGGTGAGCTCAGGCTCCTGCGCGCCCTCAGCGCAGCCGGCGCAGAGGTGTACCTGTACCGCGGACCCCTGCGGTTCAACCACGCAAAGTACATCATAGCCGACAACACCACGGTGCTGATAACCACTGAGAACTTCGGCTGGAGCGGCTTTCCAGCAGACGGAAGGGGCAACAGGGGCTGGGGGGCTGTGGTGTACAGCAGGGGGCTGGCGGAGTACCTCGCGGGCATATTTCTGAGCGACCTCAGGCAGGCTGAAAGGCTGACCTCCCGGGAGGGGGCTCCCCTCCCACGGCCATCGCGGGCGCTGGCAGCGGGTGAGACCTACGAGGGCAGCTTTCCCGTGGTGGCGGTTGTTGCGCCTCAGAACTCTGTGGATGCCACCCTGAGGCTCCTGAGGAGCGCCAATCGCTCCATATACATAGAGCAGTTCTACATCTACACCTACTGGGGCAGAGCCCGGGAGGACTCACCCCGCACGACGCCCAACCTGTTCCTGGAGGAGGCGATAGAGGCGGCGCGCAGGGGCGTTGAGGTCAGGATACTGCTCGACTCCACCTGGTACAACATCAAAGAAGAGGACCCCAGGAGCAACCTGCGCACAGTTCGCTACGTTAATGAAATAGCACGCCGTGAGAACCTTCCCCTGGAGGCGCGCCTCGCCTGGCGGGACGATGTGGTGAGAAAGTACCACCTGAAGGGGGTGGTGGTGGACGGCAGCGCCGTGCTCCTGGGCAGCATGAACTGGAATGAGCACTCGCCAAAAAAGAACAGGGAGGTGAGCGTGATAATCTACGGAGCTCCCGCGGGGCACTTCGAGCGGCTCTTCCTCCAGGACTGGGAGAGGAGCGGCACCTTCGTGAGGAAGAGCTTCAATCCGGCTCTCCCGCTGCTGCTCCTGGCGGCGGCCATCGCAGCACTCTGGCTGCTGCGCCGCGGGAGGTGAGCTATTCCTCCAGGAGCCTCTGCCTGGAGGAGCGGAACTCCTCATCCAGCACGCGCACTATCTCGCGTGCCTTCTTCCTGCCTATCCCCGGCACCCTGGTGAGCTCCCTCTCTCCAGCCGAAAAAATCCTCCGCGGTGTGCGGAAGTGCAGGAGCAGCCTCTCCGCGAGCTCTGAGCCAACGCTCGGCAGCCCCGCAACAAGGAAGAGCTGCCTCTCCTCCAGGCTGAGCATCCTGGGCTTCGGCCTTATCCTGGGCCTGGAGCCCCGCTCCTCCTGCTCCCTCCGGGCAAGGGTGAAAATGGCCTCCGCGGCGGAGCGCCCGTCCCTCACCTGCAGCACAGTTACCCCCATGTCCACGCTCAGGGAGAAGAGACTTCCCCATATCGCCGCGAAGTTGCGGAACTCCTCCAGCTCCTCCTCCAGGTAGCCCTGAATGAGGATCACCGGCCTCTCGTAGGCCTCCCTCAGCCTGGAAGCCTGGTCGAAGAGCCTGCCCGAGAAGAGCGAGGACAGGTAGTCGCGGGCCGACTTTCGCTCTATGGCGAGGCGGTCGCTGACCACGTAGTCGGCAACGCTCAGGTTCCGGAGCCTCACCCTCGCCCCCAGTTCGCGGAGCAGGGAGGGCACACCCGACACAACCTCCCTGTGGTCCACCACAACCTCAGTCATCCTCTCCCTCCAGCAGGTAGGCCGTGGGGGCGACCACGCTGATGTAGGTGTACACCGCCGCCTGCACCAGCCTGCCCACAAGGAACAGCAGCAGCCCGGCAAGCAGGGCGCCCCTGAACTGTGTGGCCACGCCCACGAGCATTGTTATGAATATCAGCGCCACAAAGAAGAGGTTCAGCACCACCACCTCCCCGCTGCGCTTTGTTCCCAGTCGGAGGCTCCTCTCCATGGCGGCGAGAAAGCCCCGCCTCTCCAGCACCGCCACTGGAACGGCGAAGAAGAAGAGCAGGGCGAAGATGACAACACCGGCGAGGCACACCGCCAGGACGACGAGCAGGAGCAGGGGGGAGCCGGTATACACGAAGCCCGCCAGGAGGAGGGAGCTGACGGCGAATACCAGCGCCGCAAAGAGCAGACCCGCCAGCCCGATTCCCAGGAGGCTGCGCCAGCGGGCGATGGCGTGCCGCAGGGCGCGGCGCAGGGATACATCGCCCCGGCGGTACTGCTCCGCCAGGGAGGCGTACATCCCGTAGGTGAGCATGTCGGCAGCCAGCAGCAGGGGAGAGGCAACCGCCAGGCTCAGCGCCAGGCTTCTGATGCCGGCGAGCTCACCCCTCTGGAGCTGAAGCGCCGCCCCGTATATCGCACCGCTCAGGTACAGCAGAAAGGCGGTGTAGCCGAAGGTGGTCAGAACCCGGGGCACAAAGAGCTTCGGCTGGGACCTGAGCAGCCTCAGCGACTCCCGGAGCACCAGGAGGACTCCCAGGGCTACTCCCTCCTTCTGTGCCTCGGCTTCACCGCCACCCCCCGCTCCAGCTCCAGCATCTCCCCCGCGCTGAGGAGCGCCGTGCCGGCGTC
>JAADFX010000100.1:16576-27583 GCA_013152685.1 Methanobacteriota archaeon
GCTCATCCCCCTCGTCCACAACTATCACCTCCTGCATGGGCCTTATCCCGGGGTCGCAGTCCACCACAAACCTGCAGAACACGCTCCTGCCCTGAAGGGCAAACTCCCTGGCCTCATCGGAGACCACGACCCTGCACCTGGGGTAGGGGAGTCTCTGGAGCCTCGCCGCGCCCGCCATTGTGGGCACCACCATCCCGTCGCTGGCGCGCAGCGTCGCCACCAGCTCACCGCCCACGAAGGCGCGCCTTATCCTGCGTGTCCGCCGGGAGCGCTCCGCCGAGGCTCCCTCGAAGAGCCCCCGCCCCGCGCCCCTGCCGAGCTGGTAGTCCGCCAGCGCGCGCAGCTTGAGCTCATCGCCACCTCCAGCCCTGAACCTCCCCGCCTCCTCACTTCCGAAGACCTCACCCTCCACCTCCAGGAACTCCAGCTCCCTGTGGATGTGCACCCGGGAGAAGCGCCGGGCGTACTCGCCCACAGCCCGGCGCATGAAGGCGAGCTGCTCCCCATCAAAGCCAGAAACGCCCTCGTGCTGCGTCAGGGGGTAGGTCTCCTCCACCTCCAGCGGGATAACCCCGAATACGGGGGAGACCACACAGATGTGGTAGCGCTCGCTGCTCTCCAGGCGGTAGGTGCGGGAGTAGGGCCTCTCCGCCTCGGGAAGCAGCACCAGCTCCCTGCCGTGCCACTCAATCCAGGACAGCCTCTCCAGGTGCCTCCTAACCGCCGGCCTGGAGAGGGACTCCGCCCCCAGGTAGAAGAAGGCGCTGCGCTTTGTGAGCGGCTCCAGGGGCTCTATCCAGCCGGAGTACCCGCCTACCAGGCGCACCGCCTCCAGCAGGGCGGGGTGCGACCTGGCACGCCTCTCCACCAGCTCCCACAGGGAACCCTCATACACCGCCTGCCTCACCCGCCGTATCTCCTCCAGGCAGGCGAGGAGATTGTGCCTGGCGAGCAGGCGCTCCCGCTGCTCCGCCTCTAAGCCGCGGAGCTCCCTGGGGGAGTACTCCAGGCACACCTCACAGTTGCAGGGAAACTGGTGGAGCTCCTCCAGTTTGAAGGTCCCCTCCGGGGTTATATACCGCCCGTCCCTGGCGTAGAGCGCATATGCGGCGCTGTCAAAAAGGTCGCACCCCAGCAGTGTGGCAAGCGCAAAGACCACCGGGTGTCCCGCCCCGAAGAGGTGCACCGGCCTGGAATGCCCGAGCCCCCTCCTGGAGTGGAGAATCACCCTGGCCAGGTCTGCGAAGCGGTACTCCTCCATGAGGGGCACCACACCCCCTATGGCGTGAACATCAAAGCCCAGCCTGCCTATCTCAGAGGCAGCCCGCTCCCTCAGGTGGGGGTAGGTGGAGCCCTGCACTGTCCCGGCAAGCATGATGCGCCTCTCAGCCCCGGCCGCCTCCCTGGCTCTGCGCAGCGTCTCCCGGAGCTCAGCCTCCGCCCTCCCCTCCCCGGCGTATGGAGGTGTGGGGATGTCCAGGATAACGCCGATGTCACTGCCTATCTCCTGCTGAAACTGCACAATCTCCAGCGGGGACACCTCGACGCTCCCGTACTGGTAGAGCTGGAAGGAGCCCGAGTCGGTCATCACCACGCCCTCAAACCCCAGCAGGCGGTGCACCCCCTCCCTGAGGGCGCGCTCCCTCAGCTCCGGGTCGCGGTATATGATGTAGGAGTTGGTTATCACCCCCCCGAAGCCCAGCCGCTGAATCTCCCCCACCTCCAGGGGCTGGTGGCGGGGGCTTATCACCGGAAACATGTAGGGCGTCTCCAGGCTCTTCTTCCCCACCCGGAGCACTCCCGCCCTGCCGGCGCCGTCCTTGTACCTGATCTCGAACATGCTTCCGCCTCGCAGTCCGGAAATAAATAAGTATCCTACCCTCGGGGAAGCTGAACGTAAAATATCGCCCCGCTGGGCGAGTTGTCCTCCACCCACACCCTGCCGTTGTGGAGCTCCACGATGCGCTTAACAATGGCCAGCCCGATGCCCATGCCGCCCACCCCCTTCCTGTCGCGCCTCTCAAACCTGGTAAATATCTCCTCCTTGTCCCTGTCCGGTATCCCCGGCCCGAAGTCCATAACCGCCACCACCACGCTGTCGCCCTCCTCCCGGGCGTCTATCACCACCCTCCCGCCCTCGGCGGTGTACTTGGCGGCGTTGCTGAGCAGGTTCAGAAACACATCCTCTATAACGGGGTTTGCCCTCACGTAAAGGGGGCCATCTATCCTGTTCTCAACCACCATGCCCGACTCCTCGAGCAGGGGCATCACGTCAGCTATCGACCTCTCAATCACCTCCTCCAGGTTCAGCTCCTCCATCTCCAGCTCCCTGAGGGACTCCAGGCGGGAGAGCTTTGCCGCGCTGTTTATCATGTTTATGAGCTTGCTGGAGCTCCGGAGGATAACCCTCACCTCCTCGTTGTCGGGAAGCTCATCCTGCAGCAGCTCCGCCGCATTCCTTATAACCCCCACGGGGTTAAGCAGGTCGTGGCGGAGTATGTCGGTAAACACCTCCCTCATCTGATTGGCGTGCTCCAGCTCCCTTAGGTAGCGCCTGGTCTCCTCCTCCGCCCTCTTGCGCTCTGTGATGTCCTGCACCACCGCAAGAAAAGAGGGTTTGCCCCCGTACCTTATTGGAGCTGCCACCACCTCCACATCAATTATCCTGCCGTCCAGGGTTATGAGCTTCTCCTCCAGCGGCGGCAGCACCTCTCCCCTTTTCATCCGCTCAATCCTCTCCGCCACCACCTCCCTGTAGTCGGGGTGCACCAGCTCCATTATGGGCATACCCACCAGCTCCTCGGAGGTCTCCGCCCCCATCAGCCTGGCTCCCGCGGGGTTTATGTACACCACCCTGCCCTCCCGGTGGACCACTATTCCCACGGGAGAGAGCTCAACGAGGCGCCTGTACCTCTCCTCGCTCTCCCTCACCCTGTTCTCCGCTCTCCTCTCCACCTTCTCTATCTGCTCCAGCAGGTATATCACTATGCTGGACACTATGAGGGCAACAAAAAAGGCGTCAACCACCCCTATCAGCATCAGCTCATAGGAGATCCTGCCGTACCACACCAGGCTGTTTACCACGTTCAGCAGCGCCGTGAATACCTCCGCGAGCAGTATGGATATCCATATAAAATGCCACCGGCTCATGCCGGTCAGTCTCTTCACCAGCCCAGAAACTCCGGGAGCTGAGGTATCGCCCATTCTTCCTCCTCGCCACACCCGTGGCACCCGCTACCCCGTGTCTCCCAGAATCCTGCTGATTATCCCCAGGAGTTCATCCCTCTCGAAGGGCTTGTTTATGTGGGCATCCGCCCCGGAGCTCGTGCTCTCCAGCATGTCCTCCTCTTCTGTCCGCACAGTAAACATAACCACCGGTATCCCCCTGGTTCTATCCTGGGACTTGATTTTTCTGCAGACCTCCCAGCCGTCGTCTCCGGGCATCATCACGTCCAGGAGGATGAGGTCGGGCAGCTCCTCCTCCAGCCTGGCCAGGCACTCCTCACCGCTGCACGCCTCAACCACAGTGTGACCTGCCTTCTCGAGCATCTTGCGAGTTATGAACCTCATCTCGGGCTCATCGTCCACAAGCAGAATTTTTGCCACTCCGATACCTCCATTTGCGGTTTTACACAGGCTGCTGGGTTATAATTTTACCTCATCCAGATTAAAACTTGTGCTCCCGGATGCACAATGTATTTAACATAGGAGGTGATAAGAAGGTGTGGCCATGTCCGAGGAGAAGGTCGCCGTGGTTACCGGAGCAGGACGCGGGATAGGCGCAGCCGTTGCCCTGATGCTGGCGGAGAGGGGAGTCAGGGTGGTGCTGGTCTCCCGCAATGAGGAAGAGCTGCGGCGGGTTGCCGGGGAGGTCTCCCGGAGGGGAGGCCGGGCGGAGGTGGTGTGCGCCGACGTCGCCAGGGAGAGCGACGTGCGGAGGATATTCTCCACAGCCGAGGAAGCCGGGGGAGTGGACATCCTGGTGAACAACGCCGGCACAGCCATCAGGAAGCGGCTGATAGAGACCACCGCCGGGGAGTTCGACAGGGTGATGGCGACCAATGTGCGGGGCGTTTTCCTGTGCTGCAGGGAGGCGCTGCGCAGGGGAATGCTGGAGCGCGGTGGCGTGATAGTGAATGTCTCCTCAGGCGCCGGGAAGGTCGGCTTCCCCGAGCTGAGCGCCTACTGCGCCAGCAAGTTTGCGGTGCTGGGGCTTACCCAGGCACTCGCCCTGGAGGTTGCGCCCAAGGTGAGGGTGCACGCCGTCTGCCCCGGTGGTACGGACACGCGGATGTACCGCTCCCTCTTCCCGGAGGACGACTTCTCAAAGCTCCTCTCCCCTGAGGATGTGGCCCGCGTGATAGTGGAGCTCTGCATGAACCCCGGGAACTACGGCGACTGTGTTGAAATCTACTGAGGTGGTAGCGTGGTTGTGGCAGTGGTTATTGGGAGTGAGTCGGATAGGGAACTGGCGGAAAAGGCGGAGGCGGTGCTGAAGGACTTCGGCGTCGCCTGTGAGGTGCACGTGGCGAGCGCCCACCGCACGCCGGAGAAGGTCAGGAAGCTGGCGGAGCGGGATGACGTGGAGGTCTTCATCGCCATCGCAGGGCTGAGCGCCGCCCTGCCCGGGGTGATAGCCAGCCACACGGTCAAGCCGGTAATAGGCGTCCCCAGGGAGGTGAAGCTCCTCGGCCTGGATGCGCTACTCGCCATCGCCCAGCTGCCCCCGGGGGTGCCCGTGGCGACGGTGGGGATAGACAACGCAAAGAACGCCGCCCTCCTTGCCGTGGAGATCCTCGCCCTAAAGGACGGGGCGCTGAGGGAGAAGCTCATTAAATTCAGGGAGAAGATGAGGAGCAGCTAGAGCCCAGCGCAGGAGCAACCTCCGCCTCGGCAAACCACAGGTCCTCGGGGGTGTCTATCTCCACCCAGGGCAGACCGTCTGTGGAGGTGTACCTCACCGCAAGGCCCATCCCAATCATCCCCCTGAAGGCCTCCTCATAGAAGACGCCGCTTCCCAGCTCACGGAGCACCTCATCCAGTGCGGCGAAGAAGGCCTCCACGCTGGCGGCGTCCACCCTGGCGAGCCCTATGTACTCGCCCACCGCCTCCCGGGGAGGAAGCTCCTTGCCTATGTCGGTGATCCTCCCGCCCCTCGCGGTGACCTTCATCTCCTCCTCCCCCAGCTCCTTCCCCAGGTCCACCGAGAGCACCACACCCCCCAGGGGGGAGCTCAGCAGAATCTCGAGGATTCCGGGGTGGAAGAGCACATCCGAGTTCACAATCAGAAAGCCGCCCCTAACCCTCTCCCTCACCAGGCTCAGGCTGTAGCTGTTGTTGGTGGTTGCATACCTGGGGTTTCTGACGTAGCTCACCCTCACCCCCGAGGCCGAGCCGTCCCCCACCACCTCCCGGAGCCTCCTCTCCGCGTAGCCGGTTACTATCACGGCCTCCTCTATCCCGCAGGAGGACAGGTTCTCCAGGATGTAGGAGATGAGGGGCCTGCCGCAGACCTCCAGCAGCGTCTTGGGCCTGTCCCGGGTGAGCTCCCCCAGCCTGCTACCCAGTCCGGCGGCGAGAATTACTGCCTTCATGGTTTTACCCCAAGGGGGGACAATATTGAACTACAATAATATTTCTTGTGATTAAAATTCAGGTATGGGGGAGGTGGGAGTCGATTCGAGATTATTTGAAGTTTGTAAAGCAAAACACTGTTGATTTAAAAATAGTTTCACCATAAATTAACCGGGTAGTTAAAATGGAGCTGAAGTACCCCCTAACCCACTACGTCTACAGGCGATTTTCAATTCCGGTAGCACGCCTGCTGGTGCACACGCCCCTGACGCCCAATATGATAACAATCCTGGCCACCCTCCTGGGCTTCTACGCCGCCTACCTGATAGCGGTGCAGAGCACTGTGGCGGGCGTCCTGGTGCTCCTGGTTTCCCAGATCCTGGACTGCGCCGACGGCGACCTGGCAAGGATCTCCGGAAGGGTCACCAGGAGGGGGGCGTACCTGGACAGGGTGCTCGACAGGTTCGTGGACGCCGCGCTGATAATCGCCCTCATCGCCCTGAACCCCCAGGAGTACTGGCTGGTGGGTACGCTGGCGGTGGTGGGAACCTTCATGGTGAGCGTGACCAGGATAATGGCAGAGGCTGTGGGAGCAGAGTGCAAGGTGGGAATCGCCACCAGGGACTTCAGAATCCTGGCGATAGTGGTGGGAGTGCTCCTGGGACAGGTGTACCTGCTGCTGAGCTTCCTGGCACTGCTCGGTTTTCTCACCGCCCTCCACAGGATGGCATACTCAATGAAGCAGATGTGATGGCCATGATACTGAAGCACTTCAAGCAGATACTCCTGCCCGTGGATGTGAGAATCCACAAGGGCGCAACAAAGTACATACCCAAGCTGGTCAGGAGGTACGACCTCAGGAATGTGATAATACTGACAGGGCCGAAAACCTACAGGATTGCGGGAAAGCGTGTCGAAGAGCTGATTAAGGAGAACAACGGCTGCAACTACAGGCTGTTCATCGTCAAAACAGCGTCCAGGGTAACCGCAAGGAAAATTGAGCAGGAGATCAGGGGCGACTTCGGAGAGTACGACGCGGTGCTCGGCGTGGGCGGCGGGAAGGTCCTGGACGTGGCGAAGGTGGTGGCCTCCCACTCCAACGCCCTGCTCATAAGCATACCAACCAACGCCGCCCACGACGGGATAGCCTCCCCCCTGGCAAGCTTCAAGGAGAAGGGGCTTCCCATATCAATAAAGGCCTCCTCGCCCGTCGCGATCATCGCCGACGTTGAGATTCTGAGGAAGAGCCCAGTGCGCCTCCTCCGCTCCGGCTACGGCGACCTGATATCAAATCTGGTGGAGGTCAAGGACTGGATGCTGGGGGTGGAGAAGATAGACGAGGACTACGACGAGATAGTGGCGAGCATCTCCACAATGCCCGCAATGCTCCTGCTGAAGAGCGCCGACGAGCTGGACTTCAGGGACTCCAAGTACCTGAAGCTGCTCGTCAGGGGGCTCATTCTCGGGGGACTTGCAATAAACATGTACGGCACCTCACGCCCAGTTTCCGGCTCCGCCCACAAGTTCAGCCACGCCCTGGACTACCTGGGATACGGCAGGGGCACCCACGGGGAGCAGGTGGGCATAGGCACGATAATAATGGAGTACATGCACCAGCACTACTACGGCGAAGGGGACTGGGAGCTCCTCAAGTACTCCCTGGAGAAGATCCTCGCCCCCACCACCGCCAGGGAGATAGGCATAACCAAAAAGCAGGCGCTCGAGGCGCTGATGTACGCAAAGAACATAAGGAAGTCCAGGTACACCATCCTGGAGGACCAGAACCCCAGCAAGAGGGACTTCGAAATCTGCCTGGAGAAGACGGGTGTCGCCAGGTAATGGTCATGAAGAGGCAGGAGGCACCGCGGAATCTGCTGCACATAAGGGCAGAAGCCAGGAGGGGCGACGCCCTCGCCGTGGTGGAGCTGCCCCGGGGGGCGAAGGCCAAGTACGAGTACGACTTCGAGCTGGGGGTGATGAGGCTCGCCAGGGTGGGCTCCTCAGCCTTTGCCTCCCCCGCGAACTACGGCTTTGTGCCCAGAACCTGGTCCCCCGACTCCTCACCCCTGGATGTGCTCATCCTGTGCCAGGAGGCGCTGTACCCCGGCACGCTGGTGGAGGTCAGAGTCCTGGGCATGCTGGAGGTGACAGCCGGCGGCAAACCTGACCCTAAGCTGCTCTCCGCGGCGGTGGACGACCCCCTGCTGAAGGAGCTCATGGACCTGGAGGACGTGCCACCCCACCTGCTGAGGGAGGTGGCCCACTTCTTCGCCAGGTACAGGGAGCTGGAGGGCAGGGAGATAGTGGTGGGCAGCTGGCTGCCCAGGGGCAGGGCTCTGGAGGAGCTGGACGCCGCCAGGGCGAGGTACAGGGAGAGGTTCCCGGAGGGGGACTATCCCCCCTCCAGGTAGCCTCTGATTCTGCGCATACCCTCCCTGATGCTCTCCTCGCCGGTGGCGAAGGAGATGCGCAGGTAGCCTTCGCCCTCTCTGCCGAAGGCGGTGCCGGGGGTCACCACCACCTTCGCGTGCTTCAGAAGCGCCATCGCCAGCTCCCCGGAGGAGCCGTAGCTGGAGAAGTTGGGGAAGGCGTAGAAGGCGCCCCTCGGGAGGACGCAGCTGACCCCGGGGATGCTCCCGAGCTCCTCCATTATTATCTCCCGCCTCTGCCTGAAGCGCTCAACCATCTCGCGCACGTGCTCCTCGCCCCGCTCGAGCGCCGCCAGCGCTGCAACCTGCGAGAGGGAGACGGTGCTCGCCTGGATGTACTGATGAATCTTGAGCATCTCCTCTATCGCCTCGCCGGGGGCGTGCACATACCCGAGGCGCAGGCCGGTCATGGCGTAGCTCTTTGAGAAGCCGTTCACAGTAATCGTCTCAGCGTAATAGCGGGCGAAGCTGTGGTGCTCCCCCTCGTAGATTATCCTCTCGTAGACCTCGTCGCTCAGCAGTGGTATGCCCCTGCTTTCAGCGAGCCTCGCTATCTCCCTGACTGTGCGCTTTGAAAACACCGCTCCGGTTGGGTTGCTCGGAGAGTTGACCACAATGAGCCTGGTGCGCTCCGTCAGCCTCTCCTCCAGGTCGCCCACCCTGGGCTCAAAGGCGTTGCTCTCCCGCAGGGGGTACTCCACCGGCGTGCCTCCGGCGAGCCTGACCAGCGGCGAGTAGGACACGAAGCCCGGGCTGGGGACGAGCACCTCATCCCCCGGCTCCACAAGGGCGAGGATCGCCAGGTGCAGCGCCTCGCTTGCGCCCGAGGTTACTATTATGTCCTCCTCATCCGCGTTAATCCCGTTCTCCCTGCGCAGCTTCTCGGCTATGGCGGCGCGGAGCTCGGGTATGCCCTTGTTGGGGGTGTAGTGGGTGAAGTCCTCCTCGAGGGCGGAGATTATCGCCTGCTTTGCGCTCCGGGGTATGCCGAAGTCGGGCTCACCAAGGGCGAGGTTCACCACATCCCTAGCCTTGGCAAGCTCAAACATCTTCCTTATTCCCGAGATGTCTATGGCGCTGAGCCGCTTAGCAAACCTCATTTGAACCACTGCTCCTACTCTGCGGGGGAGGCAAAAAAACTTTATGGGAGGCGGTAGAGTTTACATCATGCTGGTGGGGATAATCTCCGACTCTCACGACAACCTGAGTGCGCTCGAGAAGGCTGTTCGCCTGCTCAACCGCGAGGGGGTGGAGCACGTGCTCCACGCGGGCGACATAATCGCGCCCTTCGCCGCCGCAAAGCTCGCTGAGCTGGAGGCGAAGCTCACCTGCGTGTATGGCAACAACGACGGCGAAAGAGCACTCCTCGCAGGGCGCCTGTCCGAGATGGGGGCGGGCATCTCCGACTTCGCAGAGCTTGTTCTTGCAGAGCGGAGAATTGCGCTGTACCACGGCACCATAGCAGGAGTGACCTCTGCTCTGGTGGAGAGCGGCCGCTACGATGTGGTGGTCACGGGGCACACCCACAGAGCCGAGGTGAGGCGCCGCGAGACATGCCTGGCGGTTAATCCCGGGGAGCTCTGCGGCTACCTGACGGGGAGGCGGAGCCTGTGCCTCCTTGACCTCGAGACAATGGAGGCCAGAATCCTGGAGGTATAGCCTTGCGGGGCAGGGTGTTCCTGCGCAGCTTCGCAATATTCGGGGGCGCCTTCCTCGCCGCCAAGGGGCTCCTGCTGCTCCCCCGGGAGCCCGGCGCCTGGCTCCTCGCCTCCGGTGCCCTCGTGATGGGCGGTGGCATGCAGTACGCCGCCACGGAGGAGAACGCCCTGGCGCAGGTGCTCGCCGGCTTTGGCGCCGCAACGCTGCTCAGCGCACTGCTCCTGTGGTCGTTAGGTTTATAATGCAATCCCGCATAAAAAGCTGAAGAGCAACATGCCAGAAGAGGCGGGGTTCCGGAGCTTTGCTGTGGGTGTAGTGAGCACAGTGGCGGGAATGCTCATGCTCTACCAGGCCTATGTGGAGCAGGATGAGGTATTTGTGATTATCTACTGGGCTCTCGGCATAGCTGCAGCGGGCGCCGGGCTATACCTGCTCCTCCGCACGCCGGAGAGGAGGGAGAAGCCCCGGGAGAGGGAGGAGCCCGAGCTCCCCGCTGAGTGCCCCTCCTGCGGCGCCGCCGTAGCGAGTGCCGGCAAGTTCTGCGGCTCCTGCGGGGCTCCGCTGGTTGCGCGGGAGGTGGACGAGGGGTGATCCTCTACCCCGTGTACAAGGTGTACGAGTGGCTCCTGGAGAGGCAGGTGAAGGCAAAGCCCCTGCCGAAGCATGTGGCGGTGATAATGGACGGGAACCGCCGTCTCGCGAGGAGGCTGGGCTCTCCGCCCTGGGTGGGCCACCGGCTGGGCGCAAGGAAGCTGGAGGAGTTCCTAGAGTGGTGCTGCCAGCTTGGGATAAAGACGGTGACCACCTACGCCTTCTCAACTGAGAACTTCTCGAGGCCAAAGGAGGAGGTGGAGAGGCTCTTCGACATCTTCGAGGAGTACTTCTACAAGGTCGCCAGGGACGAGCGGATCCACCGCAACAGGGTGAGGATAAGGGCGATAGGCAAGGTGGAGCGCTTCCCGGAGAGGGTGCGCAGGGCGATTGCCTTCGCGGAGGAGAAGACGAGGCACTACGACAACCTCCTCCTGAACGTCGCCGTCGCCTACGGGGGACGCCAGGAGATAGTCGATGCGTTTAAGAAGATGGCGGCCAAGATAGAGCGCGGTGAGCTCAGCAGCCGCGAGATAAGCGAGGAGACCATCGCCAGCCACCTGTACACCAACGGCACGCCCGACCCAGACCTGATAATCAGAACCTCCGGGGAGGAGCGCATCTCCGGCTTCCTGCTGTGGCAGAGCGCCTATGCGGAGCTCTACTTCTGCGAGACCTTCTGGCCCAAGTTCAGGAAGATAGACTTCCTGCGCGCCCTGAGGACATACCAGCAGAGGCAGCGCAGGTTCGGGAG
>JAADFX010000101.1 GCA_013152685.1 Methanobacteriota archaeon
ACATCGTGGTCTTTTTGAACTGGAGGCGGGTGGAGGTGCTTGGCACCCGCATAGTGAACAGCAGCGCAAACATCCAGAATTCTCTCTGGGACCCTGACGAGGTGCTGGAGGCGAACATAACCGCCGTAGCTGCGGGCAGGTACTCGGTGAAGGTACTTGTGGGGCCGGACGTGTGGGACGAGTACTACTTCAATGCTTAGTCGTTTTTCGTAATAAGAAAAAAAATGTTTATATATGTACTCAACCAGACTTAAAGCGGGGGAATAAAAATTAAAGCGCCGGCGATTCCGATGAACCGCAGGGCACAGATTGGAATTGGAACGCTCATAGTGTTTATTGCCATGGTTATGGTAGCTGCAATTACGGCGGGTGTCCTCCTGAAGACCACTGGAACACTTCAGTCCAAGGCCAGGTCAACGGGGGAGGAGGCCACCAAGGAGGTGTCAACCAACATAAAAATTGTGGACCTCACGGGCTACGCCTACGCCAACAAGACCTGGAATAACGGCGGGCCCAACATCACAAAGCTCATTATTCTGGTCACTCTTGCACCCGGGAGTTCGGAGATAAGGTATGATGACATCATCCTGAACTACTTCTCAGGAGATGTGTACATAAGCGGAATTACCCACAACGCCACAATCACCTCCAACCCCGCGCTGGCTGAGAACAGCACCAGCAACAGCGATGGCACTGCGAACGGGGTTGCAGACTTCTATGTGGTGCCGGTGTTTGAGCAGAACAAGAACAACGTGCTGGAGAAGGGCGAGTACCTGGAGCTCCACTTCTGGATAGAGGCGAATGGAAAGGCGTATCCCCTGGAGGGCAACAGGGAGTTCACTGTGACAATCCTCCCCGTGGGAGGAACCATGAGCGAGATCACCAGGGTCTCGCCCAGCGGCATACGCTCCATCTTCGTCAGAAACTGGGTGTGAAAGAGAGCAGGAGAAGCAGGTTTAGCAAGGCGCGTGCTGGAGGCGCAGCCTCGCAGTTTTTGTGGCATTTAGGGGTAGAGCCTCACCTCTCTGCAGGGGCTGATTGCAGATTCCCCCGGTGGTAAAAAAACAGTTAGGAAGAAGGTGGGGCGCAGAAACAGAAAGCAGAAAGAAAGAGCCGCGCTTTACACAGGCACCAGCGCCTGCTTCAGGGTCTCCTCGATATCACGCCGGGTGAAGGGCTTGACCACGTAGTCCACCAGCTCCCCTACATCCTCCCTGTCCAGCGTCTCCCTGGTGAGGGGCTGTGCGGTGAGCATGGCTATGGGAATGTGGCGCAGCTCCTCCCTGCTCCTGATCCTCCGCAGCGTCTCCCAGCCGTCCATCCCCGGCATCTGAATGTCAATAAATATATAATCGGGGACCACCTCCTCCAGCAGTCGGAGACACTCCTCGCCACTCCCGGCGGAGATGACCTCAAAGCCTTCTGGCTCCAGGATGTTCCTCATCGCCTCGATGATTATCTCGTCGTCGTCCACCACCATTATCTTCATTTCAACCCCCTCGCAATGAGCGCGAGAATCTTCTCCTGGGCCTGAATGTACTCCCTGAGCTGCCTCTCGATGTACTCGTGGGCCATCTCCGTGGGGACGTAGAGCTTTGTTTTGTTGTCCGACTTTATCACCGTCTTCAGGTAGCCCTCCTTTTCCAGGGAGTAGAGGATGGGGTAAACCGTCCCCTGGCTCAGGAGAACATTGAAGTTGTGAACCAGGCTTTTGATTATGTCAAAGCCGCACATGGGCTGCTGCTTCAGAAGCGAGAGGATTATTATCTGGAGGGACTTCTTGACGCTCTGCTCCATCATTTTTGATGAGATTACCTCAATCCTGGGGATGTGCACCGGCTTAGCCTGAGACCTCTGGAAGAAGGCTATTGAGGTCTCGCCGCTCTCGGTGGTTATCATCACCCTGTCGTGGAGGCGCGTGAGGCTGTTAACCGCATCCTGGCTGAGAAAGTTCATGTTGTAGGAGCTTATCGAGGCAACGGGTATCCCGTTGGAGTTGTGAAGCTTCCTCTCCAGCTCCAGCACCTGGTCTATTATCTCGTCCCTCACCCTTCCAAAGTCCACCTTCAGGTGTATCCCCTCATAGCCGTTGTCCTTCGCATAGTCGGTGAGTTCCTGGAAGTCCGAGTAGAAGGCCTCCAGGTCCTCCTCCTTGAGCATCTTGATGTTACCGCGGATGAGCTTTATCTCGTGGAAGAGGTCCTCCGGAAAGTTTTTGAAGTGGTACCTGTCATGCTCCCGCGGGAATGCATAAATGCAGAGCTTGTTGCTGTCTATTCCCGCCTGAAAGAAGGACTTTGTCACATAATACCTGCGCTCCTCCTTGGAGTCGTAGAGGTAGAGGTCATTGCTCCTGTCGTAGAAATCGTTGAGGATGTAAATTGGGCCATTCTTCTTTACATTTCTAGCTCTTCTCACACCTATAACCTCCTTCCTGTCTGAAGGAGATGGCTCAGGCCTTGGACTTTGCGACTGCGGCTACACGATTTCCGCCTTCCAGGTACTTCTCCTGAATGTACCACTCAGCGTATCCGCAGTCCATACACGCGTAGATCTCAAATTCCTTGGAGCTTGTGAGAGCCTTTATTACGGAGTACTTTGTATCCTTCATGAAGGTGCTGGGAAAAACCTCCTGGTGGCCCTTCTCCACATTTGAGCTTCCGCACTTGGGACAGCGCATAGACAACTTCACGGCCCACTCCCCCTTTTTGCTTTTTGGTAATCACTACATGGGGAGCTCACATAAAGTTTGCTTTTCAGCTTTCGAAACACATACCAGAAGTCGCCCCCTTCCGGCACGAAGCCCCTCCAGGCTGGAAGCCACCCGCCGGCTTCCGGCAGCCAGTTCCTGTGCATCCTGTGCATCATATGGAATTTCGCGAAGGTTGTATATAAATCTTGTGCACTCTACTTTACAATAATAGCAGGATTAGAAGAAATCTTCACATCTCCCCCGTCAGAGCTTAAGCCCTCTCAGAAACTCCTCAATCTCCTGCCTGAACTCGCTCTCCAGGCTGAGCATCAGGGTGCTCTTTATCCAGTCCAGCTTGTTGCCTATGTCGAAGACCCTGCCAGGGTAGATGTAGCCCACCACGCGCTCCCCATCCTCTATCAGCCTCCTGATGGCGTCGGTGAGCTGGATTTCCCCTCCGTAGCCCCGCTCTCCCTTCGCGAGGGGCTCGAAAATCTTGCTGCTCAGGATGTACCTCCCCGTAATCGCCAGTGTGGAGGGTGCCTCCTCGGGCGAGGGCTTCTCCACCACGTCTTTGAGCTCGTAGACGCCATTTCCCAGAGCCTCCCCCAGCTCTGCGATGCCGTACTTGCTCACCTCCCTGCGGGGGACGTCCTGCAGGGCTATTACGCTCGCCCTGAAGCGCCTGTGCACCTCCAGCATCTCTCCTATGCATGGCGGCGAGGTTATCACATCGCCGAGAAGCACGGCGAAGTAGGCGTTGCCCACAAACTCCCTCGCCTGGAGCACCGCATGCCCCAGCCCCAGGGCCTCCTTCTGGCGGATGTAGGTTATGTTTGCAAGCTCACTTATCCTGCGTATCTCCTCCAGCATCTCGTGCTTCCCCGCCCTCTCCAGGAACTGCTCCAGCTCCGGAGAGCGGTCGAAGTGGTCCTCTATGGCGCGCTTTCCCCTGCCGGTGATTATCAGGATGTTGTCTATCCCCGCCTCCAGCGCCTCCTCCACCACGTACTGAATCACGGGCTTGTCAAACACCGGAAGCATCTCCTTGGGCTGGGCCTTGGTTATGGGGAGGAAGCGCGTCCCGTGCCCTGCGGCGGGGATTATCGCCTTGAGCTTTGTGCCCCTTCCCTCGTACTTCTCAAACACGGCGATGAACTTTAGCACCTCATCGCCGGTGTTTACCACCTGGTGGAAGGTGTCCTTGGGCACTGTGAATATGTCTCCAGCTTTAGCCTCGTACTCCTCCTCTCCCAGCTTTATCCTGCCCCTCCCGCTGAGGAAGTAGTAGACCTCCTCGCTGTCCTCGTGGTAGTGCCCGGAGGTGGCCTTGCCCGGGAAGAGCTTTGTGAGGGAGAGCACCAGGTCCTCCATCTCCACGTCGTAGACCTCATAGCGGTCGTCCTTCTTCACCAGCTTGCCCTTCCTCTCCAGGTCATCGGCGCTGAAGTGCATGATGTGCATCCCTTTATTCATAGCCGACCTGCCCTTATAATATTTGCGTATAATAGCTCTGTAATTTTGTTTCATCTTCCGGCGAGCTTCAGCTTCCTTATGCACTCGCTGCCGAAGGGTCCAAGCTCAGAGCCGGCGAAGCACAGGAAGAAGCACCTGGTGATTCTCCTCCCGCAGCGCAGGCACTGCGCCCGGCACTCTCTCTGCGTGAGCCTCACCCGCCGCGGGGTGCCCGGCTTCACCACAAGCCTTCCACCCTCCTCCCTCCTCAGGATTCCCCTCTCCTCCGCCTCCCTCAGGACGCGCCTCACCAGCTCCGGCACTGCGGTCACCAGCTCTATGAGCTCCACCGCCTCCCTCACGCTCAGGTGCTCCGCCTCCACGCTCTCGAGAAGCGCCAGCGCCTGCTCCACCTTCTGCTCTGCTCCCACGCTAACCTTTATATCCTCCCAGCCTTAATAAAATAACCTCCCGATAAGAGAGGGATCCCCATGATAGCGCCGGCACCGCGAAGGGTGGACTTCAGAAAGCTGGAGGAGAGGATACAGAAGTTCTGGAAAGAGCGGAGAATCTACCAGAAGAGCAAGGAGCAGCTTGAGGGTAGGCGGAGCTACTACTTCCTGGACGGCCCCCCCTACGCCAGCGGGGCGATTCACCTGGGCACCGCCTGGAACAAGATAATGAAGGACGCGATACTGCGCTACCTTGCCATGAAGGGGTACAATGTGCTGCGCCAGCCCGGGTGGGACTGCCACGGCCTGCCCATAGAGGTCAAGGTAGAGAAGGAGATGGGCATAAAGAACAAGCGGGAGATTGAGGAGAATGTGGAGGCCTTTATAGAGGCGTGCAGGAACTGGGCTCTTAAGCATGTGGAAATCATGACCTCCCAGTTCAGGCGCCTCGGAGTGTGGATGGACTGGGACGAGCCCTACATGACCCTCAGGGACGAGTACATCGAGTCCGCCTGGTGGACAATAAAGAAGGCGCACGAGAAGGGGCTGCTGACGAGGGATTTGCGCGTCGTGACCTGGTGCCCGCGCTGCGAAACGGCGCTTGCCGAGGCGGAGGTGGAGTACAGGGAGAGAACTGACCCCAGCATCTACGTGAAGTTTCCGGTTGCAGGGGCGGAGAGGGAGTACCTGCTCATCTGGACCACCACGCCCTGGACGCTTATCGGAAACCTCGCCGTGGCGGTGCATCCTGAGTTTGAGTACGTCAAAGCCGAGACGAAGCAGGGGAGGCTGATAATAGCCAAGGAGCTGGTGCACCTGCTTGAGGACAAGTTCGGGCTGGAGTACCGCATCCTGGAGGAGTTCAGGGGCAGCGACCTGGAGGGGCTGCGCTACGAGAACCCGCTGAAGGACTACATAAAGGTCGAAGCCCCTGAGAACGCCTACAGAGTAATCCTCGCCGACTTCGTAACCCTGGGGGAGGGCACAGGGTTGGTGCACTGCGCCCCTGGACACGGCCCCGAGGACTTCGAGGTGGCGAAGCGCTACGGCATCCCGGCGATCTGCCCTGTGAACGAGGAGGGCAGGTTTACTGAAATAGCCGGCAAGTACGCTGGCTACAAGACAAAGAGGGACGACAAGGTAATCATTCAGGATTTGAGCAAGAAGGGTGCGCTGCTCAAGGCGGAGCACATAACCCACCGCTACGGCCACTGCTGGCGCTGCAAGTCGCCAATAATATACCGCGCCACGGAGCAGTGGTTTATTGCGATTACAAAGCTCAAGGAGAAGATGCTCTCCGAGATAGAGCGGGTGGAGTGGATACCAGAGTGGGCGGGAAGCGCCCGCTTCAGGGACTGGATTTCAAACGCTAAGGACTGGACCATCTCAAGGCAGCGATACTGGGGCATCCCCCTGCCCATCTGGCTCTGCGAGAAGTGCGGAGAGATGGAGGTCATCGCCTCAAAGGCGGAGCTCGAAGCAAAGGCGGGCAGGGTGAAGGAGCTCCACCGCCCCTACGTGGATGTGGGCTTTCCCTGCTCCTGCGGCGGTGAGAAGCGCCGCGTCAGCGATGTGCTCGACGTCTGGTTCGACTCGGGCGTCGCTGCCTGGGCTTCGCTGGGCTACCCCGCGAGGGAGGAGCCCTTCCGCTCCCTCTATCCGGTGGACTTCATAACCGAGGGGCACGACCAAACGAGAGGGTGGTTCTACTCCCAGCTGGGCTGCGGTTTGCTCGCCTTCGACGAGGTGCCCTATCGCAGGGTGCTCATGCACGGCTTCACCCTGGACGAGAAAGGGGAGAAGATGAGCAAGAGCCTGGGAAATGTGGTTACGCCTGAGGAGGTGATAGAGCGCTTCTCCGCGGACGTGCTCCGCTTCTACGTGCTTTGGGCGAACAAGCCCTGGGAGGACCTGCGCTTCAACTGGGAGGAGGTTAAGGTAGTAGCGAAGATGTTCAACATCCTCTGGAATGTCTATGTTTTTGCCACCACCTACATGAGCCTGGACGGGTTTACGCCGGAGAAGATTCCGCGCAACCTGCTGGAGCACTGCCGCAGCGAGGACAGGTGGATTCTCTCCAGGCTGAATTCGGTGATTCGCGAGGTCAACGAGGCCTTTGAGACGCTGCACCTCTACCGCGGCACCCGCGCCCTGCAGGAGTTTGTGGTTGAGGACCTCAGCAGGTGGTACGTTACCCTTGTGAGGCCGCGCACCTGGGAGGAGAGGGAGAGCCCCGATAAGATCGCGGCCTACTCGGTGCTCTACCAGGTGCTGCGCAGCCTCGCCGGGCTCCTCGCTCCCGTAGTACCGCACCTGAGCGAGGAGATTTACCAGAACCTGGTGGCAGGCTCCGGGAGGGGCAGGGAGAGTGTGCACCTGGAGAGCTTCCCCTCACCCCGGGAGGAGTATATTGACAGGGAGCTCGAGGAGCACATGCGCGTGGCCCGGGGGGTGGTGGAAGCCACAGCCAGCGCCAGGGAGAAGCTGGGCGTTAAGCGGCGCTGGCCGGTGCTCAGGCTGATATTCTCCCCCTGCGATGAGAAGGCTGCCAGGGCTGCCCGGCACCTGGAGGAGCTGATAAAGAGGCAGGGCAACGCCCTAAAGCTTGAGATTCTCTCACCGGGGGAGGAGCCGCCCGAGGTGGAGCTGGTTGCTGAGCCAAACTTCGCCGCACTGGGGCCTGAGTTTAAGGCGCTCGCCGGGGATGTAGCCGAGGCGATACGCGGCGCAGACGCCAGGAAGCTGCAGGAGGGCGTGCAGAAGGGCGGATACCCGCTTACCGCCGGAGGAGAGGAGGTGCTAATCACCGAGAAGCACGTGGAGTTCAGGAAGCGCCTTCCGGAGCACATGGCTAAGGCGAGCTTTGAGCACGGTGTGGTGTACATCGACGCCACCAGAACGAGGGAGATTCTGGAGCTGGGCTTCGCTCGTGAAGTTGTGCGCAGAATCCAGGAGATGCGCAAGGAGCTCGACTTAGCCGTGGAGGCTTACATCTCCACCAGGGTGAGCGTTGACGATGGGGAAATCGTGGCCTACCTGGAGGCGCAGCGGGACTACATCGCGCGGGAAACCCGCTCAAAGCAGCTGGAGATAGCCCGGGAGCTTGCCCACGAGGGCTACGAGAAGGTCTGGAAAATCGAGGGAAAGGAGTTTAAAATTTCAATTAGGGAGGTGGAGTAGGCTCTCAAAAAGTTTATCTATCTTTTTTCATTTAAGATTAGTTTTAATTCGCAGCTTTAATGTTTTGAAAATATTTTTAAAAATAAAAAAAAATAAAATATAATATTAAAAATAAAAATACAGAACCCAAGGATATGAAGACAGATAGAAAAACAATATTGTAAATTTCGGGTTTATTAATAAAAATAAATAAAATAAAGGATGGGATAAGATACGTAATTACTGCAAATAAGTGTCCAAAATAATCACAATATATATCTCTTTTTCTTTTTATCTGCATCCAACAATCTTTGCCAATTGAGCAGCAGTTATCATTTCTGCAGTAGTTATTTGACCAGAATAAGTTTATATTCCTATCCAAACAAAATATGATATGATAAATACGATAAAAAGCAAAAATACCTAAAGCAGAAAGAATAACAAGAAAGCTAAAAATTATTTGGTCAAATGAATTTAGACAAAATGTTTTTTCTTTCAATAAGTAAAATACCAAAAAGAAATATATAATGGGACAAAAGTTTAAAAAAGTGATAGACAGAATAAGTCTATTTCTAGCTTTATTATTTTCAAATATTCTACCCCACGGAAATGGGAAAAATCCGTTCATACTGCTAAGTGTAGTACCATAAAGTACAGCATAAAAAAGCATAAACACTTGTTGTGCGTCTGAAAACATAAAGTTAAAATTGTAAAATTAGTTTAAAAGTATTTTCCATTTAAAACATTGAATCTTCTACCTCCCCAGCACCAGGAACATCTCCACAGCGAAGGCGACGAAAGCTAACGCGAGGGGGATTGCGAAGAGGCTGAGCGCCGGCAGGAAGCTGCTGAAGGCGAAGAGCGCCAGGCTGGCGTTCAGGGCTATGAAGAGCACCCTCGCGAGCCTCTTGTTGTACAGGTCCTGAATCAGGGGCACCCCGGGCTGGCCCACCTTTGCGCTGTACTTCTCCAGCCAGGTGAGCATGGGCAGGATGTGGTACATCGCCCCCACTATAGTCAGGCCCACCCAGCCTGCGAGGATTAGGTGCACATGGGTGAAGGTGTCGGGAAAGCCCAGCACCGCCCTTGCAAAGCCTGCGGTAACGCCCGCGACGCCGAAGGCGAGGGCGTAGGCCATGAAGCGCGCGCTTATGTCCATCTCCACCTCCGGGCCGTGGGGCTTGCTGAAGTAGGTTCTCGCCAGGTTGTAGGCGAAGAGGTAGAAGCCCGCCAGGAAGAGCGCCGAGGAGAGGAGGAAGAGCATGCCACGTTCAGCGAAGCCGGCGAACATCCCCAGTGCCGCAAGGTTGGCGATGAAGAAGTGAGCCTCCGCCAGTTTCCTGGAGTGCAGCTTCCTCAGGCTCAGCATGGGGAAGAGCTCGTAGAGGCCGCCGAAGTTGGTCATGGCGACGAAGCCCAGGGTCATGATGTGGGCGTGGGTGGCTGCGTCGAAGCCCACCACCCCCAGGACGCCGAGCAGGGCGTAGGCGGCACCTGCGACCAGGTACACCACCGCCGCCAGGAAGAACCACACCGCCACGCTGCGCCTGTAGAACTCCCTAACGCTCAGCGCCGTGGCGAAAACCTCGAAGGCGAAGAGCAGGAAGGCTGCCAGGGCAATCCCCCCAGCCGCGGGGAGTAGGCTGTAGTCCCGCAGGAAGGCGTAGCCCAGCGCCAGGAAGCCCAGGTTGGAGAGCACAAAGCTTAGCTCGGCCACGGGGCGGTGCCTGATCTCGGCTCCCAGTATGGTGGGGAGCAGCTGGTACATCGCCCCCATTATCACCAGCGTGAAGAAGGCTCCCGCGAGCAGGTGGGAATGGACGCTCTTGAAGCTGCCGTAGCCCAGCGCGTCCAGGGCACCCAGCAGGACGCCGGCGATGAGGTACACCAGGGCTGAGCAGAGGAACCTCACCGGCAGGAGCTTCAGCATCTGCATGCTACTTCTTCCTTATCCTCACGTGCCAGGCGTCGCCCTCAAAGCTCGCCTCGCAGCTGTAGCCCCTGCTCTCCAGCATGTTCATCACAGGCACTGGTTTGACCTCCACGATGAGCTCCAGCTCTCCCAGCTCCTCGAGCTTTCTGAATATCAGCTGAGGACGCTCGCTGTGCGGAAGCCCGCGGACATCAAGCTTCTCCATGTCATTCCTCCCTCAGCTGTCTATTTAGCTCTTCCTCATTAATATACCCTACGACGGTTATGTCCACCTGCTCGGCCACCTCCTTAAGCGCGGCCTTTATGCTCTTTGCCAGCTGCACCCCCAGCGGGCAGAAGGGCGAGGACGGCCTGAACTTGAGGCTGACCCTGTTGTCCTCCACCTTCAGGTCCTCTATCAGCCCCATGTCATAAACGCTTGTGCCCGTGTGGGGGTCCACAACTCCCTTCAGCTTCTCCACCACCTGACTCTCGTCCACCATTTTCATCACCTCGAGAATAGTTAGGCATTCCTAACTTAATACACTTTTTTCGAACATGTTCGAAAAACCCAAATCCGAAAATGTTGGGCAGAAAACTATTTATCTCCAAAGCTCGCCCTTAGCCTCGTGCAGGTGTTTGCTGTAATCCCGGTCAACCGGCTTGAGGAGGCGAAGAGCAGACTCTCCGGCGTGCTCTCGCAGCAGGAGAGGGCGGAGCTGCTTCTGTGCATGCTTGAGGACGTGCTGGACGCGCTTGAGGGGGTAGTCTCGCCTGTGGTGGTGAGCCCAACGAACCTGAAGAAGTACGTGCGCAGGGACTATGTGCTCCTGCTCGAGGAGGAGAAGCGCGGCTTGAGCGAGGCGGTGAGGAGGGGCAACGCCTACGCCCTTGAGAAGGGTGCCGAGGCAACGCTCTTCGTGCCGGCGGATGTGCCCCTGATAAGGCGCCACCACGTGGAGGAGGTTTTGAGGCTCGGGGAGAGGCACCCCCTCATAATATCACCGGCGCGGAAGGGTGGCGTTGGGGTGGTGTACCGCCGCCCCCCGGATGTTATACCGGAGGTCTTCTCAAAGCACAGCTTCTGCGACATAAGGCGCGTGGCTGCCCGGCTGAACGTGCCCCTGGAGGTGTACGACTCCTTCTACCTCTCCCTGGACATCGACACGGCAGAGGACATACGCGAGTTCATGCACCACGGCGAGGGCACGAGAACCTACGAATTCCTCAGAAGGCTGGGGGACAGGTGGGGCTAGAGGTTGGGGGGACGCTCCCCCAGGGTGAGGGTGGTCACGTGGAACTCCCCGTCACGGTAGTACCTAATCTCTATGGTTTCGCCAATCTGGTGCATGAGCACCACGTCTATGACGTCGTCCATGTTTCTGATCTCAATGCCAGCCATCTCCACGATAACGTCGCCCAGCACAAAGTCCTCCTCTCCCGGCATGCCCTTGCTCCCCCTCAACCCGGCCTCCTCCGCTGGCGAACCCGGGGTAACGCTTATCACAATCGCCCCCTGGCGTATGCTCAGGTTTAGCCGCTCCGCCAGCTCCGGCGTCAGGTCAACGCCGGTTATTCCCATCCAGGGCCTGGGAACCTTCCCCTCCTCGATTATGCTCTCCGCCACCTCCCTTGCCACGTTGATGGGTATCGCAAACCCTATACCCTGGAAGCCCTCGCTTGTTGTGAAGATTGCGGTATTTACGCCTATCACCTCGCCCCTCGAGTTTATCAGCGGACCACCGCTGTTGCCCGGGTTTATGGCGGCGTCTGTCTGGATTATCCCCCTTATCTTGTACCCCCTGCTGGTCTCAATGGTCCTGTTCAGGGCGCTTATCACCCCCACCGTTACCGTGTTGTCGAAGCGGAAGGGATTGCCTATTGCTATCGCCAGCTGCCCCGGCTTGAGCCGGGAGGAGTCCCCCAGCCTCGCCGGCTTCAGGCCAGAGGCCGGGATTTTCACCACGGCTATGTCTGTCATCGGGTCCACGCCTATGAGCTCCGCCTCGTACTCCTCGCCGCTGGGAAGCACCACGAGAATTCTAGTAGCGTTGCTCACAACGTGCTCATTGGTAAGGATGTAGCCGTCCTCGCGGATGACTATTCCCGTGCCCGTGCCCTCGATTGGCACGGGGTGCGAGGAGGTGTTTCTGTAGATGGTGATGTGCACCACGCTGGGCAGCGTCTCCTCGAAGATTCTGGTAACCACCTCGTCCTGCGCCAGGGTGGCGTTCACCACCACCAGGGTGACCCTCTCTATCCCCTCAGGTACTGAGATTTTCTCGGGAAGGTCTCCGTATATCACTATGGTGTAGTTTCCGCCTTTGGGAACGGCTCCGCTGTAAAAAAGAATCCCGGCAACGAGCAGGGCTGTGAGTATGCTGCTCGCCACGCTGACCAGCAAAATTCTGCTCTTTTCCATGGATGCACCTTAGCAAGAGGGAAGCTTCACATACTACAATAAAAGCGGTAGGGTTATAAATCTTAACCCAAATTTGGGGTTGCGGGTAGCAGAGCTCAGCCGATTAACTTTTCGACGTGATACATATAAACAAAGTTAATAAAATTTATATCAAAAGATTTAAAAGCTGCGGTGGCAATAGTTTCTTAATATCCCGGGGAAGAGAAATTAGCTAAACTAAAGAGGTGCACCCGTGATCCACATCTCCAAGATAACCCTGAGGAACTTCAAGTCCTTCAGGCGAGTGAGCCTGCCCATACCCAGGGGATTCACCGCCATCGTCGGACCCAATGGCTCCGGGAAGAGCAACATCGTCGATGCGATATGCTTTGTGCTGGGGAGGAGCAGTGCCAAGAGCCTGCGCGCAGAGCGCTTCTCAGACCTGATATTCAACGGGGGCAAGAAGGGCAAGCCCGCGAGGGAGGCGGAGGTCAGCATCTACTTCGACAACTCGGGGAGGGAGCTTCCCGTAGCCACGCGGGAGGTGAAGATTACCCGGAGTATTGACATCAACGGCAACAGCGTGTACAGGCTGAACGGGAAGCGCACCTCCAGGGCGGAGATCCTCGACCTGCTGAGGCAGGTGAACATTCGCCCGGATGGGCACAACATAATCCTCCAGGGGGACATAACCCGGATAATAGAGATGAACCCCGTGGAGAGGCGGAAGATTATCGACGAAATCGCGGGTATAGCCGACTACGACGAGAAGAAGAACAAGGCGCTGCGTGAGCTGGAGAAGGTGAAGGAGAACCTGACCAGAGCCAGGGATGTCTTCCGGGAGGTGAGCTCCCAGCTGGAGAAGCTTGCCCGCGAGCGCGAGGCGGCGCTGCGCTACGAGGAGCTAACCGCTCAGGTGAGGAAGAACAAGGCGCTGGTGCTCAACTCCAAGTTTCTGGAGATTAAGGAGAGGCTCTCTGAGCTTGAGCAGGAGCTTGCCGCTGGAGAGGAGGGGCTCAGGCGCATAGCAAGGCACAGGGAGATTCTGGGGCTGAAGAAGCAGGTGAAGAAGGAGCAGATGGAGAGGTTAAACCGCGAGATTGCTGTGAAGGAGGAGAGTGAGCACTACCAGGTCTTCCGTAGGCTGGAGCAGGCGAGGAGCAGGGTGGGGTACCTGAAGGAGAGGCTCTCCGGTGCCGAGCGGGAGGTGGAGCGTCAGAACTCAAGGCTGGAGGAGGCCAAGGAGGGGTTGCTCAGGCTCCACAGGGAGCGCACTCAAGCTGAGAAGAGGCTCTCTGAGCTTGAACGGGAGGTGCGGGAGAGGGAGGCTCAGCTGGAGAAGCAGCGGGAGGAGCTGCGCGGGAAGTACGCTGAGCTCCAGAGCATGGAGGCGAGCAGCGCCGGGAAGCGGGAGCACCTATCGGAGCTGGTTGCTCGCCTCGAGGAGGTGAGGGAGAAGCTGCACAGGCTGGAGCAGGAGGCGGCGCTTCTTGAGGAGAGGGAGCGGGAAGCCTCCAGCAGGGTGAGCAGGCTGGAGGAGGAGCACCGGCAGGCGAGGCAGAGGCACTCTGAAGTAAGTTCTGAGCTGAGGCAAACTCAGGAAGAGCTGGCCGCCAGGGAGGGGGAGCTCTCGGAGCTCAGGGAGGCGCTCTCAGGGCTGCGGGAGAGGATTTCTGAGCTCAGGAGCGCCCTTGCCAGCGCGGCGGGAGAGCTGGAGTTCAAAAGGGAGGAGCTCGCCAAGCTGAGAGCAAAGCAGCACGCCGCCGAAGAGCTGCGCCGCAGCAGTGGCGACGCGGCGGTAGAGGCGGTGCTCAAGCTGCGCGATTCTGGTAAAGTCTCCGGAATCTACGGCACCATAGAGGAACTCGCCAGCGTGGATGAGAAGTTCGCCCTCGCCATAGAGGTTGCCGCAGGCAGAGGGCTGCGCAGCATCGTGGTGGAGAGCGACGCCGTAGCCGAGGAGTGCATCCGCCACCTGAAGGAGCACAAAATCGGCCGCGCCACCTTCCTGCCGCTCAACAAAATCAAGCCCAGGCGGGTCTCACAGGAGGCGAGGGAGCTGGCGTCCCGGAGCTACGGCTTCGCCCTTGAGCTGGTGAACTTCGAGGACCGCTTTTTCCCCGCCTTCTCCCACGTCTTCGGCGATACCGTCGTGGTGCAAGATCTGAGCTTTGCCAGGAGGGAGCTGGGCAAGGCGCGGATGGTAACCCTGGAGGGCGACCTTGTGGAGGCTTCTGGCAGGATAACCGGCGGCTACTACCGGCGCAGGGCGAAGCTGGACTTCTCGCGGAGCAGGCTCTCACAGCTCGAGGGGGAGGTGGCGGAGCTCCAGAGGCGCCGCGAGAGGCTGGAGGCGGAGCTTGAGGCGAAGCTCGAGGAGAAAGCCAGGACTGAGCGCTCCGCCATGGAGGCGGAGAAGGCGGTAGAGCTGCTGAACGCCAAGCTAGAGGCGCTGGAGAAGGAGCGGAGGGAGCTCTCGCAGGCGCTCGCGGGCACAGAGGCGGAGCTCAGGGAGGCAAAATCAAAGCTCCTCGAGCTCAGGAAGCGCAGGACGAAGCTTGAGCCGGAGCTGCGGAAGCTTAGGGAGGAGGCGGAGAGGCTCACCGCCGAGCGGCGCGCCCTGGAGGAGGAGCTCCGCAGCGCCGAGGCCGAGGCGCTTCTGAGAGAGGTCCGCGCCCTGGAGGAGAGGCTTCTGGAGGAGGAGCGCTCCCTCGAAGCTAAGCGCGGCGAAGCCAGGGTGCTGCGCTCCAGGCTGGAGGAGATAATCGCCTCAAAGGCGCACGCCCTGCGCAGCACTCTGCTGGAGGCGCTTGCGCTGAGGCGCTCGGCAAGGGAGCAGGCTGTGAGGATCGCCTCTGAGCTTCGAAAAGCTGAGGAGGAGCTCAGCTCGGCCCGCGAGCGGGAGGCTGAGATAAAGCGCGAGCTCCAGCAGATGAGGCAGCGCCTTCAGCAGCTATCCCGCGCCATAAGGCTTATAACCCACAAGATGGAGGAGCTCCAGCGCTCAGAGGCGGAGCTCAGGACAAAGCTCGAGGCGGCGAAGATAGAGCGCGCAAAGCTTCAGGCGAAGCAGGAGAGCCTCGCGGAGGCGCTGAAGGAGTTCGCCGATGTGGAGGTGGAGCTCCTTGTGCCGATAGAGACGGAGGAGCTGGAGAAGGAAATAGCAAAGATGGAGGCTGAGATCCGCTCCCTTGAGCCGGTGAACATGCGCGCCGTAGAAGATTACGAGGCGGTGAAGGAGAAGTACGACAAGCTGGAGTTCAGGCTGCGCAAGCTGGAGGAGGAGAAGGAGGCTATCCTGCGCCTGATGGATGAGATTGAGCAGCGCAAGCTGGCGGTGTTCATGGAGGTCTTTGAGAACATTGCACAGAACTTCCGCAGAATCTTCAGGCGCCTGAGCGATGGTGGCGAGGCTGAGCTCATCCTGGACGAGGAGGCACCCCTGGAGGGCGGACTCCAGATTCAGGCAAAGCCTCCTGGCAAGAATCCGCAGTACATAGAGCTGCTCTCTGGCGGTGAGCGCACGCTGACGGCGCTCTCCTTCCTCTTTGCGATACAGCGCTACCAGCCCGCGCCCTTTTACATTCTCGACGAGATAGACATGTTCCTGGACGACAACAACGTGAGGAAGATCTCGGAGATGATCAAAGAAGCGTCGAAGGAGGCGCAGTTCATTGTGGTGAGCCTCCGCGACAGCATGATGGTGGCGGCGGATCAGCTCTTCGGGGTTACCAATGAGGACGGGGTTTCCAGGATAATAGGGGTGGAGCTGAAGGATGTTGGAGTCTGAGCTGTACGAGGAGATTCACCCCGTGGACATGCTGGTGGACCTGGTTATATCCGAGGAGATGGACCCCTGGGACATCGACATTGCCGAGATTGCACAGCGCTTCCTGGAGAAGGTCAGGCGGATGCAGAGGCTCAACCTCCGCCTGAGCGGGCGCGCCATTCTGGCTGCGGCGATACTCCTGAGGATGAAGAGTGAGGCTCTCCTCCCGAGGGAGGAGCCCGAGGAAGAGGAGTACTTTGAGCAGGAGGAGGAAGAGGAGGACCTGGAGAGGAGCCTGGACGACATCCCCGCGATACCTGTGCCGATGCGCCGCCGGGAGGTGCGCAGGACGACGCTGTTTGAGCTTGTTGAGGCACTTCAGCGCGCTCTCGGCGAGGAGATGCTGCGCCGCAACTTTCCGCGCACCCGCGAGAAGCCGAAGCTGGTGATTCAGGTGGATGAGGAGGGGATTAAGGAGAAGATCGCGAGGGTATACGAGCGGGTGAGGCGCCTGTGCTCCCTCTCACAGGTGGTGCGCTTCTTCGACATCGTGGAAAACTCAGAGGACCGCCTCGCCGTGGTGGAGACGCTGCTGTGCCTCCTCTACCTGGACTCCCAGAGGAAGGTCAACGTGTGGCAGGAGGAGCTCTTCGGCGAGATCTTCGTTTCGCTGGTGGAGAATTAG
>JAADFX010000102.1 GCA_013152685.1 Methanobacteriota archaeon
GTCCATTTAACTTCGTCAAAAAACTTCTTTAGGACACTGTCTATGGCTTTTTCGAATTTGTCTTGCACCTCCTCTGGCACATCTACCTTTATCACGATTTCGCCCATCTCCTTCACCTTATTCTTTCATTGAAATTAACTTTACTTGGATTATTTTGAAATAAACAATCACACGATTCAGCAGTCCTATCAACTCATGTCCTCCACCCTTAGCGACGTTACCCCGCTAACCTTCTTAAATGATTGTTAAAGAGCGCAACACGGTAATAAAAAGCATCCGCGGGAAGCTGCGCGTTGCGCTGGTGTTCCCAAACCTGTACCGCGCGGGTATCGCGAACCTGGGGATGCAGATACTCTACGACCTGCTCAACTCCCGGGAGGACATCTACGCGGAGCGCTTCTACTTAGACGTGGAGAGGAGCGTTGAGACGCGCTCTCCGCTCAGCGACTTCGACGTAATCGCCTTCTCCTGGCAGTTTGAGCTCGACGCGGTGCACATCCTGGAGATCCTCAGGCGTAGTGGAATAGCGATAAGGCGGGAGGAGCGCGGGCAGGTGGTAATCGCCGGCGGCCCGTGCTGCGTTAATCCCTCTCCTCTTGAGCGCTTTGTGGACGCCTTCTTCATAGGCGAGGCGGAGGCGGGCATCCTTGAGGTAATCGATGCTGTGAGGGGGAGGGAGAAGGGCGAAGCCCTGGAGGAGCTGGCACAGCTCGGCTACGTTTTTGTGCCCGGAGTCAGCGAGGGTGCGAGGCGCGTTTATGTCCGCGACCTCGACGCCTACTTCCCGGTAGCCCAGGTGCTCAGCGAGGCGGGAGCCTTCGGCAGGAGCCTGCTGGTGGAGGTGGCGCGGGGCTGCTCGCGGGGGTGCAGGTTCTGCATGGGCGGCTACATCTTCCGCCCCCGCAGGGAGCGCAGCATTGCTAAACTGGAGGAGATTATCACAAGGGGCATCGAGGTTAGCAAGCCCGAGAGAATCGCCCTCCTGGGGGCGAGCGTCACCGACCACTCGCGCATAGATGAGCTGGCGGAGGTTTTGAGACAGCTCAGCCTGGAAATAGCCACTCCGTCGCTGCGCGCAGACACGCTCACCAGGAGCTTTGTTGAGGCTCTCGCAGAGAGCGGCCAGCGCAGCATAACTCTTGCACCAGAAGCGTGCGAGCAGCTGCGCTACGCCGTGAACAAGGACATGAGCAACTCCCGGATTCTCGCCGCCGCAAGGCTCGCTGCTGAGGCTGGCATAAGAAACCTGAAGCTCTACTACATCCTGGGCTTTCCCGGCGAGGGGGAGGAGCACATCAGAGCCCTCGCCGATGAGGTGAAGGTTCTCAAAAGGGAAACAAAGCTGAACCTCAGGCTTTCGGTAAATCCCCTGATACCCAAGCCCCACACGGCTATGCAGTGGTTCCCCTTCCCGGAGCCGCGCAGCCTCAGGCAGAAGCTGCGCACCCTGCGCAGGGCGCTCGCAGGCTGTGCAAGCGTGGAGAGCGAGAGCATTAGAGGAGCGATGCTTCAGGCGATAATAGCTAGAGGCGACTCCCGCCTGGGGGAGGTCCTCGAGAGGGTGCTGGAGTACGGCGGGGGCTTCTCCGCCTGGAAGCGCGCCTTCAGGGACGCTAATCTAAGAATGGAGGACTACCTGGGCGCTGTGGAGCCGGAGGCTGAGCTTCCCTGGGAGAGGGTGGATGTGCAGGTGGACAGGGGCTTCCTGCTGGAGGAGTACCGGAGGTTCCGGGAGGGCAGGCTTACGCCGCCCTGCTCGTCCCGGTGCCGCCGCTGCGGCGTTTGCTGAGGAGGTTCCACCGGCGAAAGATTTTATATGTGTTTTTTGAAGTATTTATATAAACGACGCTGAGAGATAAGATGGCACGGATACTTGTGGCAGACGACGAAACCATAACACTGCGTGCTCTGGAGAGGGTGTTGAAGAAGGAGGGGCACGAGGTAATTGTGGTAGAGGATGGAGAGAGGGCACTCCAGGTGCTGGGCGAGGAGGATGTGGACATCCTCATAACTGACATAAAACTCCCCGGAATGGACGGCATAGCCCTGCTGGAGTGGGTGAAGCAGCACAAACCCGGGGTGAGGGTTATAATGATCACGGGCTACTCCAGCATAAAGGGCGCGGTGGAGGCGATGAAGCGGGGCGCCAGCGACTACATAGCAAAGCCCTTCAGCCTGGAGGAGATTGCCGCCTCCGTCAGGGCGGTGCTGGAGGAGGAGAGCCACCGCATCTCCCTGCCCCCGGGAGGATTTTCGAGGGAGGAGTTCGAGCTGCTCATACGGGCGCTGAACCATCCCCTCAGGCGGGAAATCCTCCGGCTGCTGAATGTACCGCGGAACTTCACCGAAATCTGGCGAACAATAGGCACCCGCGACCCGACAGCCGTAAGCTTCCACCTGAGAAACCTGAAGGCGATGGGCCTGGTGAAACAGGACAGAAGCAAGGCCTACTCCCTCTCAGAACTCGGAGAAAAGGCGCTTTCACTGCTTAACATGGTTAAGGTGGAAGAGCGGGTTATTTGAAGGCGGCTTCAATAACAAAAGGTTATTAAAATCAATCTGGCTTTTTTATTTGAAGGAAATTCCCAAAAAAATATATAAAACACCTCTGACAATATCCTTTCAGGGTTGGGGAGGGGGGCCCACACTAAAGTGATGCCAAGTTTTTTATTTTGGCACCATTCTTAATTAAAGAACATGAGAATTGCGGTTATCTCCGACATCCACGGCAGGGTTGAAAAACTGGAGCTTCTGAGCGGAGTTGCCCGGAAGGCGGATGTGCTGGTGGTGGCGGGGGACATAACAAACTTCGGTGGCAGGGATGAAGCGCGGAAGGTGCTCAAACCCCTTTTATCCGCGGCCGGGCGCCTCCTCGCGGTACCCGGCAACTGCGACACCGCCGGTGTTAACCACATGCTCAGGGAGCTGAAGGTAACCCTTCACGGCAGGGGAGTCGTGCTGGGAGATGTGGGCTTCTTCGGCGCTGGCGGGTCCAGTGCCACCCCCTTCTCCACTCCCCAGGAGTACCCGGAGGAGGAGCTGGCATCCCTTCTGGAGAGGGCCCATGCGGATGTGGAGGGCTGCCGGGTCAGGGTGATGGTTTCCCACTCTCCCCCCTTCGGGACACCTCTCGACCTCACCAGCTCAGGGGTGCACGCTGGCTCCAGGGCGGTGAAGGAGTTCATAAAGAGGCACTCGCCCACGCTGGCGCTGTGCGGCCACATCCACGAGGCGAGGGGCAGCGCAAGGGTCGCCTCAACACTGGTTGTCAATCCGGGGGCTGCCCACATGGGGTATGCGCTGGTGGAGGTCGGAGAGAGCATCAGCGTGAGGCTCGTGGATTTTGTGTAGCTACTCCTGCGATGACACCCGCTTGAGGACGCTGTCTATCTTCGAGGTCAGCACCGACCTGGGCACTGCCCCCACCAGGCCGTCTATGGGCTCTCCCCGGTAGAAGAAGCCGATGGTGGGAATGCTCATTATTCCGTAGCGCATCGCAACGCCCCGGTTCTCGTCGGTGTTGAGCTTAACGAACTTCGCCCTGCCGTCGTACTCGGCGGCGACCTCCTCGAACACCGGGGATAGCATCCTGCAGGGCATGCACCACTCCGCCCAGAAGTCCACCACAACCAGCTGGTCCGAGTTGAGGACCAGCTCGTCCCAGTTATCCTCAGTGCCACGGTACAGGTTCTTGCCTATTTCCTCAGCCACAGCACTCACTTCCATCACCTCTACCACCTAATCTCCGCCTAACCTTTTAAAAAATATATGTTAGTATATGTGCCACATAAATGAACACAGTAATGCCCTGCACAAAATTTATCTCCTCAGGCTGCCACTCAGGAGTATGTCCTGCCTCGATGAGGTTGCCAGGAGGATATCCGCCTGCAGGAGGTGCTCTCTCGCAGAGGGCAGAAGGAACCCTGTGCCGGGGGAGGGCAGCGGAGGGGCAAGGCTGATGCTCATCGGCGAGGCACCCGGGGGGGAGGAGGACATCACCGGCAGACCCTTCGTGGGGCGCGCAGGCAGGCTCCTGACGGAGGTGCTGGAGGAGGCGGGGCTATCCAGGCGGGAGGTCTTCATAACCTCCGTCATAAAATGCAGGCCCCCGAACAACAGGAGGCCGCGGAAGGGGGAGATAAGGTCCTGCCTCGGCCACCTGAAGGCGCAGATGAACTGCATCAACCCGAGAGCAGTCCTGCTCATGGGCGGTGTTGCCGCCGAGGCGGTTCTGGGCATAAAAAGGGTCGGCGGCGCCAGGGGGAGGCCGGTGAGAACCGGAGAGGGCCGCACCTACCTGGTGACCTACCACCCGGCCGCGGTGCTCAGGAACATAAACCTGCTGCCGCTGCTGCGGGAGGACCTGCTCCTCGCCAGGGACCTCGCCTACAGGGAGACCTGACGCAGCAGGCGAGCCATCCTGCAGAGGATGTCCCTGCGGGTGATTATGCCTATCGCGTCGCCCCTGTCGTCCACTACAATCAGCCGGCTCACGTTGTTCTGCTCCATCACGGCTATAGCCGTGCTCAGGGCGGCGTCCTTGTGGATGGTTATCAGGGTGGTGCTCATGACCTCCTTTACCTTGCCGTCCTCCTTTCCCTCCGCCAGGGCGCGGGCAATGTCGGTATTGGTTATGATCCCCACGGCCTTTGTGCCCTCCATTACCGGGGCTCCGCGGATTCCTATCCTGGTGAAGAGAGACGCCGCGTCCCGGATGCTCGCCTCCGGGGAGATGGACTTTATTGTATGAGTCGCCACGTCGTACACCCTCTCCTTGGGCACCGAGACCATCTCAAGTATGTCTATCAGGAGCACATTGTCTATGTCGTCGCGTCCCACCACCCGCCCCCTGATTGCCAGGCGGTTCACGGGGGTCGGGCCTATGAGCACCACCTCACCCACGGGTATCTGCTTGAGGTCCCCCAGGGCGTGAACATTGGCGCGGCACTTCTCGGGGTCGTGGATGGTTATGAGGTCTATCCCGGTTACAGTCACGTCCTCCACGGGCTTGCCGTTTATGCGGATCGGCACCGCCACCTCACGTTCAAGCTTCTCGTAGTTAAGAATCGAATAACACTCTGCTGTTGGACGGTAGCCTCCCTTGGGTCCGGGGACGCCCTCAACGAGGCCCAGACTGCGCAGTGACTGCATCTGGTTGCGTATTGTTCCCGGGTTCTTGTGGATGAGCTCGGCTATGTCCTCACCCTTGACGGCCTCGCCGCCGGACTTGTGGTAGAGTTCCACCAGCGCCATTAAAACCTCTCTCTGCACCGGAGTGAGCTTCATGGTCTTCCCCTTCAAACCGCAGCTGAACTAAACAACACTTTGGAACATTATTAATGATTAACTATGATAGATATTTATATATAAACCTTAGGGAGCGGTTAAATGAATTTCAAGCGCGTGCCCCGGGTTCTGGACCCGCAGGAGCTTATGGACTACGCCTTTTCCAGGGCATCCAGGGAGGCAAGGCGGTACTCACCGAAGGAGAGGAGGGGGCTCCGGAGGGTGAAGAAGAGGGAGGAGCGCAGGATAGTGGTGGCTGGCTCCTCCGTCAGGAGGTACCTGAACAGGATCCTGGCACGACTTCCTGAGCTGGGCAGGCTCACCCCCTTCTACAGGGAGCTTATAGACACCATTGTGGGGCTGGAGAAGCTCGAGAGGAGTCTCCGCACCCTCAGGTGGCTCACCGGCAAGGTGGAGAGGCTTGAGGCGGAGTATGCCCGGAGGGTGCGCACAGCTGGAAGCGAGGACGAGGTGCACCGGCTCAGGAGGGAGTTCTACGGCAGGCTCGCCTCCCTGCTCCGCAAAATTGAGCCTGAGCTCCTCTTCCTTAGGTCTGCACGGGAGAGGCTCAAGAACCTGCCCACGGTGGAGGACACCTTCACGGTGGTGATAGCCGGCGCCCCCAACGTTGGGAAGTCGTCCCTTCTGCGCTGCCTTACGGGGGCGGAGCCCCGGGTGGAGAGCTACCCCTTCACCACCAGGCAGCTCCTTCTGGGCCACCTGGAGCACGGGCACAGGCGGATTCAGGTGGTTGACACGCCCGGGCTGCTGGACAGGAGCTTTGAGGAGATGCGGCCCGAGGAGAGGCAGTGCATCCTGGCGCTGAGGCACCTGGCAGGCCTCGTCCTCTTCCTCTTCGACATAACAGAGGCCTGCGGCTATCCGCTGGAGGAGCAGCTGCGCATCTACAGGGGGGTGGTGGAAAACTTCAGCGTGGAGGTTGTGCCGGTGATAAGCAAGGCTGACCTGATTGATGGGCGCCTGCTGGAGAAGCTGCGGAAGGAGGAGCCCTTCAGCAGGGCTCTGGTGTGCTCCGCAAAAACCGGGCAGGGAGTTGACGGAATAATAAAAAAGATTATCAGCAGCCACGACGAACAAATAGGTTTAAATACAAATTCATAATAATATTAAATTTGGTTAACTGTCCCGGGATACGGAGGAGTGAGTATGGCAAAGATTATGGTTGTCGATGATGAGCCAGAGATGGTCTTTCTCATCAAAAAGATTCTGGAGGAGGGCGGGCACGAGGTGGAGACGGCGTACTCCGGTCAGGAGGCCCTGGAGAAGCTGGAGTCCGGCCTGAGGCCTGACCTCATACTCCTCGATGTGATGATGCCGGGTCTCAACGGGTGGGAAGTGAGCAGAAAAATTAAAGAGAGGGAGGAGACAAAGGACATCATTGTAGCCATGCTTACAATAAAGAGTGAGGATGAGGACAAGGTAACGAGCCTGGATGAGGGCCTTGCTGACTGGCACATCAGCAAGCCCTTCAGAAATGAAGACCTGCTCCGCACTGTTAACTGGCTTCTGGAGAGGCCTATAAAACGGGAGAGTTAGCGGGCGATTACCATGGGTGTCTCCATTACCATCTGTTCTGGAAAGGGTGGAACAGGTAAGACTACAATCTCGGCGAACCTGGGCGTGGCGCTGGCACAGCTGGGCAAGGACGTTCTCATCCTCGACGCCGACATAGAGATGGCAAACCTGGAGCTGATTCTCGGCCTTGAGGAGGTGAGCACCACCCTCCACCACGTCCTGGCGGGGGAGGCTGACATAAGTGAGGCGATATACGAGGGCCCGGCTGGCGTTAAAGTGGTGCCAGCCGGCATATCCCTGGAGACCCTCAAGAAGGCAGACCCCGACAGGCTGGATGCCGTGCTGGAGGCGCTCAAGAACGTGGAGATACTGCTCATCGACGCACCCGCCGGCCTCGGAAGGAGTGTGCTCACCGCGCTCTCCACCGCCCAGGAGGCTATGCTGGTGGTAAACCCGGAGATCTCGAGCATGAGCGACGCCCTGAAGACCAAGATAGTGGCAAAGAAGCTGGGAACCCATGTGCTGGGCGCCGTGCTGAACCGCGCCACCTTCGACAGCAGCGACCTCACCGTAAAGGAGGTGGAGATGATCCTGGAGACGAAGATCCTGGCCGTGGTGCCCGAGGACCCGGAGGTGCGCAGGAGCGCTGCCTTCGGTCAGCCCTTTGTGATCCGCGCGCCCAACTCCCAGGCGTCCCAGGCCATAAAGAAGCTCGCCGCCGACCTGGTGGGGGAGGAGTACATACCGCCTCAGCCAAAGGAGTCCTTTATGAAGCGCCTGATAAAGGGGCTCTTTGGCAGGTAGGCGGTGGTGGTTTATGAACTACGAGACCTTCGACCATGAGGCAGACATAGGAGTCAGGGGCTATGGCAGGACGCTTGAGGAGGCCTTCGAGAACGCCGCCAGGGCGATGTTCTCTGTGATGGTGGACCTGGAGAAGGTAAGGCCGGTGAAGAAGTTTCAGGTGGTTGCCGAGGCCCCCGACGTGGAGACGCTGCTGGTGGAGTGGCTTAATCAATTGCTCGCCATAGCCGACCTGGAGGGCTACCTGTTTTCCGACTTCAGGGTCAGGATCTCGAAGGACGGCACTCGCTTGGAGGGCTACGCCCTCGGCGAGCCCGTGGACAGGGAGAGGCACGAGATAAGCGTGGAGGTGAAGGGAGCCACCTATTCGATGCTTGAGGTCGGGAAAGAAGACGGAAGGTATAAGGCGCAGTGTGTTGTTGACGTATAGAGGTGGTGGAGATGGAGATAAAGTCTCTTGAGAGGAAGGGCGAGTACGAGTGGGAGATTCCAAAAACGGGCGCCATGAATGTTCCTGGTAAAATCTTCGCGTCGCGCAGGCTCATCGAGGAGATGGACGAGAAGGTGAGGGAGCAGATAACCAACGTTGCCTGCCTGCCGGGAATTCAGAAGGCCTCCCTGGCGATGCCCGACGCCCACTGGGGGTACGGCTTCCCCATAGGCGGGGTGGGCGCCTTTGACCCCGAGGAGGGCGGCGTAATATGCATGGGAGGCATAGGCTTCGACATCTCCTGCGGTGTGCGCACCCTGCGCACTGGGCTGAGCTTGGAGGAGGTTAAGCCCAGGATAGAGGAGCTGGCGGAGGCCCTCTTCAGGAAGGTTCCCGCCGGACTCGGAAGCAAGGGCAAGCTGCACCTGAGCATGAGCGAAATCGATGAGGTGCTGCGCGGAGGCGCCGTGTGGGCGGTGGAGCAGGGCTACGGCTACGAGGAGGACCTGGAGTACATAGAGGAGAGGGGCAGAATGGAGGGTGCCAGGCCTGAGAACGTCTCCCACATGGCGAAGAAGCGGCAGCTCCACGAGGTGGGCACCCTGGGCTCTGGAAACCACTACCTGGAGGTGCAGTACGTCAGCGAGGTCTACGACGCGGAGGCTGCCAGAGCCTACGGCATCGAGAAGGACAGCGTTGTCATCTCTGTGCACTGCGGCTCCCGTGCCCTAGGGCACCAGATAGGCATGGACTACATAAAGGAGCTGTACAAGGCGGCTAAGAAGTACGGCATTCCCATCAAAGACCGCGAACTCGCGTGTGCTCCGATTAACTCCCCCGAAGGTGAGAAGTACTTCTCCGCCGTAGCCGCGGGGATAAACTGCGCCCTGGCAAACCGCCAGGTAATCGCCCACCTGGTGAGGCAGGTGTTCCAGGAGGTCATGCCCGAGGCAGAGGTGGAGATGCTCTACGACATAAGCCACAACACCTGCAAGGTGGAGGAGCACCTAGTTGACGGGGAGAGGAAGACGCTCTATGTGCACCGGAAGGGCTCCACCCGCGCCCTTGGTCCGGGAAGGAAGGAGATTCCCCGCGCCTACCGCGACGTGGGGCAGCCGGTGCTCATAGGCGGCACCATGGGAACCTGCTCCTTCATCCTCAGGGGCACCTCCGAGGGGCTGGAGAAGGCCTTCGGCAGCGCCTGCCACGGTGCAGGAAGGGCGAAGAGCAGGCGGCAGGCGAAGCGCGTCTTCAGGGGGGAGCGCATAATTAGGGAGCTCAGGCAGAGGGGCATAATAATCAAGGCGCACTCCTACGCCGGCGTGGCCGAGGAGGCTCCCGGGGCCTACAAGGACGTGGTGGAGGTGGTGGATGCGGTGCACAACGCCAGCCTGGCGAAGAAGGTGGTGAAGCTGAAGCCCCTGGCATGCATAAAGGGGTAGTATTTCTACCCCTCGTTAACATATGGGGGTGTGGATAATGTGGTATAGAAATGGCTAAAATTCTTTTTGTTGATGACGAGCCCGATATAGGTCTTCTTGTAACCAAGATACTTGAAGAGGAGGGTCATGAAATAAGGTGGGTTTTCAGCGCTCGGGAGTGTTTCAGGCTGCTGAGGGAGTACAGACCCGACCTGGTAATTATGGACATCTTCATGCCCGGCACCAACGGGATAGAGGCGACGCGCAGGATAAAGAGGAGTCATCCGGAGCTGCCGGTGCTGATGTTCTCCATAATGTACGGAGCCAGCGACATAGAGGAGGCGATGCGCATCTCCGGTGCGGACGACTTCCTGGGGAAGCCCTTCGAGAGGGAAGAGCTCCTGGAGAGGGTTGAAAGGCTGACAAGAAGCTGAGAGGGGTTGCAGGGTGGCTGTTGGAGAGGCGGAAGTCCTGGAGACCATCCTGACTCTCTGCCTGCTGATATTTGCCGCCAAGGGAGGCGGAGAGATAGCCCAGCGGCTGGGCGTTGCCGCGGTGGTGGGGGAGCTCCTGGCGGGAGTCCTGCTTTCGCCGGCGCTGCTGGGCGGCACGGAGCTCTTCGGCTACAGGCTGGTCAACATTAATGAGACGGTGAAGGTCTTCGCGGAGATAGGGGCAATACTGCTGCTCTTCCTGATAGGCCTGGAGATGCAGTTCGCCCAGTTCAGGAAGACGGGCGGAATTGCCCTCAGCGTGGCGCTGGGGGGCATAGCCGTGCCCTTCACCCTGGGCTACTACTTCGTCCTCTTCACGGGGGGCACCAGGGAGGAGGCGCTTCTCATCGGCGCGGCGCTGACGGCGACCAGCATTGCGATAACCGTCAAGACGCTGTACGACATGGGCAGGGGAACCGCCAGGGAGAGCAGGATAATAGTGAGCGCCGCCGTTTTTGACGACGTGCTCGGCCTGGTGGTGCTCGCCGTTGTGCTCGCAATAATAAAGAGCGGAAGCATCACCCTTGCGGACACGCTGCTCATAGCCGGCAAGGCGGTTCTGGCATGGGTGTTCCTCACCCTGGCGGGAATTCTGGTGTTCTCGCGCATAGTGACAACTGCGGCGCCCTTCATAAAGACGCGGGGAGGAAAGGAGGCGCTTGCCGTGGCATCGTGCTTCGGCTTTGCCTACATCGCGGGTATTGCCGGGCTGGCGCCCATCCTGGGAGCCTTCGCCGCCGGCATGGCGATAGCCGAGACAAAGCTCATCCAGAGCATCCACAAGTTTATAGAGAAGGTGAACTTCATGATGGCGCCCCTGTTTTTCACCGTGATAGGCACCCAGGTGAACATCCAGACGCTGGACGCCTCCTCGCTGGGGTTCGCCGCGGCGCTCTTCGTCATAGCGGTGGTGAGCAAGGTGGCCGGCTGCGGTATCCCCGTCTACCTCTCCACCAGGGACAGGCGGAGCGCGGCGGTAGTGGGTGTGGGCATGGTCTCCAGGGGTGAGGTGGGCCTGATAATCACCGGAATAGGCGCCACCTCGGGCGTCTTCTCCCCGGAGGTCTTCTCCGCCGCGGTGCTGGTTGTGCTCGCCACGACTGTGCTCACGCCGGTGGTGCTCAAGAGGCTCTTCGCTGCGTGAGGTTCCAAAAATTATTTATATCCGTTCTGCCCGGGTTAATTGTAATTGTGTCCAAACTGTGCACAGTTGCGCTTAGCAGGTGGTAGCATGGAGGAGTACGACATTATTGTGATTGGAGGCGGACCCGCAGGCCTGAGCGCAGGTCTTTATGCGGCGCGGGCGAACAAGCGCACCCTGATTCTGGACAAGCCGGAGGAGGGTGCCCTGAAGAAGGTGGAGGTGCTGGACAACTACCTGGGCTTTCCCGACGGGATAACCGGAAAGGAGCTGCTGGAGCTGGGCAGGCGCCAGGTGGAGCGCTTCGGGGCAAAGGTGGTGGAGGAGGAGGCAATAGCGATTAAGCCCGCGGAGGACGGGCGCTACGTGGTGGAGACCCCCGAGGGCAGCTACTCCTGCGAGGGGATAATCATCGCCACTGGCGTAAAGCGCGAGCGTCCCAGAGTTAAGAACCTGGAGAAGTTTGAGGGGCGCGGCGTGAGCTTCTGCGTCACCTGCGACGGCTTCTTCTTCCGCGAGGCCAAGGTGGGGGTGCTGGGCAACCGCGACTACGCCGCCAAGGAGGCGCTGGAGCTGCTGAACTACACCTCAAAAATCACCCTGTTCACCAACGGGAAGGAGCTCGAGGTGAGGGAGGCGCTGAGGAAGAAGCTGGAGGAGAGCGGCATAGAGGTGGTGAAGGAGGAGATCGAGGAGCTCCTGGGGGAAGAGACGCTTGAGGGCGTGAAGCTCAGGAGCGGCGAGGTGCGCGAGCTGAAGGGGCTCTTCGTGGCGGTGGGAACAAGCGGTGCCACGGACTTCGCCCGCACCCTGGGCATAGCGGTGGAGGGCTCCGCCATAGTGGTTGACAAGAACCAGAGCACCGGCGTGCCTCGTGTTTACGCCGCCGGCGACTGCACCGGCGGCAACCGCCAGGTGGCAGTGGCTGTTGGAGAGGGTGCCAACGCGGCGATTAACCTCATAAGCGAACTCAAGGGTGCGAAGCATGTGGACTACCACTGAGGAGGTTGTGGCATGAAAAACCTCCCAGACCTGAAAACTCCCTTCCGGGAGATGTCCGTGATAGACATAATGCGGTGCATGTTCGGACTGAAGAGCTTTGAGACGGAGATATACCTGGAGCTGGTGAACAAGGGCTCGCTGACCGTCAACGACCTTGTGGCGAAGTTCGGCAAGGACAGGAGCACCATCCAGCGGGCGCTGCAGAACCTAACCATCGCGGGTTTGATATACAGGGAGCAGAAGAACATTAAAAACGGGGGCTACTACTACGTTTACCACGCGGCGCCCTTCGACGAGATCAAAGATACAATGAAGGCCAGCATCCAGAAGTGGTGCGACGCAGTGATAAAGTGGATTGACGAGCTCAACCCCTAGTACTCCGCCGCCACCAGGGTCTTGGTGGAGGCGACCTCGGGTATCGACCTTATTCTGTCCACCGCCAGGTTTAGCTCGCGCAGCGACTCCGCCTCGAGGATGGCGATGAAGTCGTACTCCCCGAAGAGCTGCATCGCCTCGCGCACGCCCTCTATCTCAGGAAGCTTTTCCCTCACAGCCGCCTCTCCTCCCACCCTGACGCGGATTAGGCAGATGCCTTTAACCATGCTGAAAATCTCTGCCCGCGGGGTTAAAAAGCTTGTGCAGGATTGCTCTACAACGTCAGCCCCCGCTGTAATATGGGTGGGAGCATGAAGGTGGAGGAGATAATGACCAGGGAGCTCGTCTGCGTTGAGCCGCAGATGAGCGTGGTGGAGGCGGCGAAGAGGATGAAGAGCGCGAACATCCACGCGGTACTGGTGGTGGAGGGGGAGAGGCTCGTGGGCATAGTGGTGGACAGGGACCTGGTGCTAAAGGTGCTGGCGGAGGAGCGGGACCCGCGCAGGACGGCGGTGGAGGAGATAATGAGCCCCGACCCGGTCACCGTGGAGCCGGAGACAGATGTCATCGAAGCCGCGAGGCTGATGAAGAGGCACCGCGTCTCCCGCCTGCCGGTGGTGGAGCGGAGCGGAAGGGTGGCGGGTATTGTGAGCGAGGTGGACCTCCCCACCATATTAAGCAGGATTGAGTAGCGCGCAAAGTTTATTAAGGCGGGGCGGAATTTTGGGACATGGACCTGAGCAGGCTGCCCTTCGACATCAGGAGCATCAAGCCGGGGGAGTTCGCGTACCTCACCAAGAGGAAGCTCAAGAACAGGGAAGGCGAGGAGAAAGGGGAGATAATCCTCTGGAAGCGCCGGGGAAGTGAGGAGAGCGAGTTCCTGCTCCACTGCCCCTTCTGCGGGGAAGAGAACAGCGGCAAAGTGGTGCTCAAACGCAGGCCCTACAGGGTGCGCTGCCCCAGCTGCAACCGCAGCATTACCCTGCCAAAGCTGGCCGACCAGGCAAAGAGGGAGAGCAGCTAGGGGACGCACACCTCCGCGAGGGAGCAGTTCCCGCAGTTCTCCCGGGAGGAGGGGCGCACCTCCCCCTTCAGGATTCCCAGGGCTCTGTCCAGCACCGGCAGGAAGCTCTCCCTCCTGTAGCTCCTTGGCGATGAGGCGAAGAGCACCTCCCGCGTTGAGGCGCACCTCTCCACCACCATGTACTTAGCCCTAAGGAGGCGGAAGGCGTCCTCCGGGAGCCATGTCACACCTCGCCCGGAGGAGTAGCCCGCCCTGCCGAACTTCAGGGCGTGGCAGTAGGCAAGAAGCTGGTACTCGTGGCTCCTCCTCAGCCTCCCGGAGCTCCTGGAGACGAACTTCTCCTCCACCACCAGCGCAACGCCCCTGAGCTTGAGCACCCTGTCAGCCCTGCCGCGGAAGAGAAGGCCGCCGTGGTAGAAGCTCAGGTGCAGTGCCTCTCTGGGTAGAACCACCGTGCTCTCCGCGTCGCGCAGCCGCGCCACCAGCTCGGGCAGCTCCTCCCTGGTGTACCGCCTCGCAGCGTCGAGGCTCTGGGAGAGCCGGTGCTGCTCGGCGCCCCTGCGCAGCGCTCTCCCCGGCGCGGGCGCAATGCCCAGCGCGTACCTCAGGTAGAAGTAGCGCTCACAGTAGCCCAGCGAGGCGAGGGCGCTCATTGGCATGCTCCTGCGCATGCTGGGGATTGCGGGGCATCAAACTTCAAAAATGCGGTAGAGCGCCGGAAAAGTTAAAGACCGAAGATCTCCGAGAGGGTCTTCCCGCTGCGGATCTCCTCCTTGTACCTGCGCTCCTTCTCCGCCACCTCCCTTGCTTTTGCGAGCACCTCATGGGCAAGCTCCTTGGGCACGACGACCACGCCCACGTCGTCCGCCACGATTATATCCCCGGGATTCACCCTCTGACCGCCGCAGGCTATGCTCACCTGGAGTTCCCCGTGCCCATGGGGCTCCCCGGCGTTGGGCACCACGCTGCGCGCCCAGACCGGGAATCCCAGCCTTGCGATGTCGTCGCTGTCCCGAACGGCGCCGTCTATCACCACCCCCTTTATTCCGCGCCTCATCGCACTGAGCGTCGCCAGCTCCCCCCACACGGCAATCTCCACCCCCTGGGCGTCGACCACAATAACATCGCCCTTCTCCGCCAGGTCCACCGCCTTGACCACCTTCCCCCAGTCCCCGCCCAGGGTTCTCACCGTAAAGGCCCTGCCGGCAATCCTCCTCCCGCCCACAACCGGCTTTAAGCCCCGCATTGCCCCGAAGCGCTTCATGGCGTCGCTTATAAAGGGTGTAGGCAGCGCCTCGAAGCCCCTGACAATCTCCTCCCAGCTGGGCCTCTCCTGCTCCTCAGGCTCTGCGCGCACCACCCCCGCGAGGGAGCACAGCTCCCGGGTTGTGGCCACCACGTCCTTCGCCTTGGTTATGGCGCTGCCAACCACAAAAATCTCAGCCCCGGCGTCCTTGAGTATGGGAAGCGTCTCCCTGTTTATGCCGCACGCCACGGCGATGGGCAGGCGGGTGCTCCTGCTTATGCTGCGGAGCTCCTCCAGGGATGCGCTCACCCTCTCCAGCTTGACCTTCTGTATGTCCTTGGGGGTGTGCACCAGCAGGTAGTCCACGCCCAGCCTTTCCAGCTCCTTCGCGCGCTGGAGCCTGTTCTCAACGCCGATTAAGTCCGCCATTATCTTAACCCCGTGGGCGCGGGCCGAGTTGACGGCACGCTTCACAGTAAAGTCGCTCGCAGCTCCCAGGACTACCACCACGTCCGCCCCGTTCTTTGCCGCCATCTCCACCTCCAGGTCGCCGGTGTCCATGGTCTTCATGTCCGCCACCACGGTGCACTCGGGAAAGCTCGCCTTGAGCTGCTTCACAGCCCGCATGCCGTGGTTCTTAATGAGCGGAGTTCCCGCCTCCAGCCAGTCGGCGCCGCCGCGCACGGCTTCGCCCGCGATGGTGAGGGCATCCTCAATGCTGAGGAGGTCCAGGGCAACCTGAAGGTGGGGCATAATACTACTTTGCCGGGGCGGGATAAATAGATTTCCTGAGCTAAATTGGTGCTGTCAACTTAAGCTATAAATGTGTGGTGGAGGCGTCCTTTTTTGGTGGTGATAAAAATGCTAGAAATAACATTCCAGAGACAGCGGACGCCTCCGTTTATAGTGTTGTATGCACATATATTTACCTTGCGGGCCTGGCTTTCTCCTACCGCCGGGTTGAGGCTTTTCTTGAGAATCTTGGCGTAAGGCGGAGCTATGAGGCAGTAACGCCAGTGGGTTCAGCGCTTTGGTTCGCAGCTCAGAGGTTACGTTGAGATCGGCGAAGCGGAGGTGGCTGTCATTGATGAGACTCTCATAAAAGTTGGTGGTGGATACTACTGGCTCTGGATAGCGATTGAACCAGAGCGCAGGAAGCTTCTGCTGATGGCTCGGTGCTGTCAAGTTTAGGATTTAACCACCCCCAGTAGGTTGCAGAATCGTTCGAACTCAGTTTTTCCTTCTACAGGATCGGGTGGCTCGCCCAGGGTTTGGTGCACCCTTGCGTGGTTGTAGAATAGGCCGTAGAGCCGGAGGAAGTTAGACACGTGCTCTGGCTTAGAGCACCTGCACGGGAAGTACTTGTCAAAGACTCTGATTCTGTCCTTCACCGTCTCTATCATTCGCTCCACGTAGCTCCTTATTCCGCCGCTCATCACCTCGTGCTCTAACTCCAGAGTTTTGGCAGCCC
>JAADFX010000103.1 GCA_013152685.1 Methanobacteriota archaeon
CATTGCCAAGCTGCCTCAGGGGTTTGAGCACCAGCTCGCCCTCTCCCTTCGCCTCTATTCTTCTCGGACCAGCCATGCCAAGCTTCGGCAGGAGCCATGAGATGGAGGCTGCGACAAAGCTTGGCCTGAAGTTCCTCTCCTCCTCTCCGGAAATGACCACCCTCTTTCCGCTCCACTCCTCCACCCTGCCGGCGTAAACCTTCTCCGGTGCAAGGCAGGTGGGCTTAACGGTGCCAAACTGCGTGGCAATGTGGATGTTCTCCTCAAGGCTGCCCTCGAAGGGGACGCCTGCACGCGCTGCAACCTCCCTGAAGAACTCCAGCGCCTCCCTCACGCGCTCAACACCTAAAAGGGAGTAGGGGTGCTCCTCCTCCCTCTCCGCCAGGATTTTTATCCCCTCCTCCGGGCTGCTCAGCTCCTCGCCATCAAGATAGCCCAGCACGTCCACAACGCCGAGAGAGCGCGAGCTGGCACTCTTACCGGAGCTTACCAGCACCACCTCATTGCCCAGAGCTCTAGCGCGAAGCGCAGCCACAACGCCCGAGATGCCCGAGCCAGCGACCACAACCCTCATAGGAAGCTCACCAGCCCGCGAAGGTGCTTCTTAATCTTATCGTAGTTGCCAGCGCAACCATAGGTCGCCTCCATGAGCTTCGCCTCCCCCATACTCGCCTCCAGCACCGGCAGAATGCCCTTCCACCTCTCGCGGAGGCTGTTAACCACCTGCACTTGGGCCTGCTCCGCAGAGGCGAGGCCTTCTGAGAAGAGAACCATGGCGGCCTCGAGGGTGCACCTCCTGCCCTGGCAGTAGCCCATCCCCAGCCTGGTTCTTCTCCTGATATCGCGGATGTTCCTGCAGAAGAGCTCCCTGGCGGCGAACACCACCTCGCCCCTGCTCACGCCCTCGCACAGGCAGGTGGTGGTGCGCTTCTCTGCATAGGGCACCAGAGCGCGGGCAAGCGCCCCGTACCTCGCGTACAGCTTCTCAAAGCCCCCTCCGAGCAGCGCCCTCAGCTCTTCGCCCTCCTCCACAATCGGCTCCTTTGCAGTGGTGCACCGCGCACGAATGCCCAGAAGCCTGCATGCCGCATCGCTGGCGCGCTCCGCCATTAAACGAAAGGTGGTGAACTTTCCTCCGGCTATGGTGATGAAGCTTCCATCCTCAATGATGGTGAATCCCCTCTTCTCCCCGCTGCCCACCACAGGGCGCAGCCCCGCGTAGGCGCGGATAACCCTGCGCTTTGCGAGGGCGGGGACCTTGGCTATGCCCTCCCTCTCCAGGAGCTCAACCTCCTCCCTGGAGATTGAAAACTTCTCCAGCTTAGCCTCGGGCACAAAGGAGGTGCCCACCAGGGTGGTACCCTTATGGGGGAGGATTATGTCTCCCTGCGACGGTCTGCGCAGGTGGTTCACCACCCTTCCCACGGCGCTGCCCTGATACACCAGGATGGTGCCCTTGTAGGACTTAACCTCCACTCTTCTCCCGGCGAGCTTCGCCACCTCGCCGGCCCAAACCCCGGAGGCGTTTATCACCACCTCCGCCTCTATCTCCCGCCTTCTCCCGTCCCGCAGGTAGCTCACCCTCCCCTCAGCCACCTCCACCACCCTTGCGTAGGTCTCTATTTTGGCTCCATGCCTGCGCGCAGCAAAGGCGTTGGCGACAGTGAGCAGGAAGGGGTCAGCCACCGCGTCGTTGACCTCCACCGCCGCCACAAGCTCCGGGTTCAGCTGCGGCTCAAGTTTAAGCGCCTCCTCCGGCGAGAGCTCCTCTGCGGCTACGCCTGCGCTCCTGCACCCCCTGAGGAACTCCTCCAGGTATGCGGGGTCGTCCTCGCCCAGCGAGATGAAGAGCCCGCCGGTGGCATGGATGAAGCTGGGGGCAATTTCCCTCAGGATTCTGTTCTCGGAGGCGCACTGCTCCGCGCTCTCCGGGTCGGTTACCACGTACCTCGCCCCGCTGTGGACCAGGCCGTGACTCCTCCCTGTAGAGCCCACAGCGAGGTCGCCCTTCTCAAGAAGCACCACATCCACGCCTCTGAGGGCAAGGTCTCTGGCGATGCCGGCGCCGGTTATTCCCCCTCCTATGACGCAGACCTCGTAGCGGGAGCCCATTGTAAGTATTAAGTCTGATGCCATAGATATAATTTAGGCTAAACAGAAGGAGGCAGGTTATGAGGTTCTACAAGTACCACGGCGCAGGCAACGACTTTGTGCTGGTGGAGAATCTGAATGGAGAAATTGAGGAGGAGGCAAAGCCGGAGCTCGCGCGCACTCTCTGCGAGCGCCACTTTGGCGTGGGAGGCGACGGCCTGCTTCTGGTGGAGCGCTCCGGTAAGGCAGACGCGCGCTTCAGGTACTTCAACAGCGACGGCAGCGAGGCGGAGATGTGCGGCAATGGCATGCGCTGCTTTGCAAAGCACCTCTACGACTTCGGGATAGTGAGGAAGGAGAGGATGCGCATAGAGACGCTCGCCGGCGTTATAGGGGTGAGGGTTTTTGAGAAGGAGGGGAAAGTGGAGGAGGTGGAGGTGGAGCTCGGCGCGCCGAGGCTCGCGCGGGAGGAGATACCGGCGCTGGGAGAGGGGAGGTTTCTGAGAGAGAGGCTGCGCATTGATGGAGAGGAGCTGGAGGTGAGCGCCGTGAACACGGGCGTTCCCCACGCATGGTGCACGACCTCCAGGGCTTGGATGTGCTCCGCCTGGGCAGGGCGCTGCGCTTCCACCAGGTCTTCCCCCAGGGCGCGAATGTCAACTTTCTTGAGAAGCTGGAGGAAAACGTGTTCGCGGTGCGCACCTACGAGCGCGGCGTTGAGGGCGAGACCCTCGCCTGCGGCACGGGCATTGCCGCCTGCGCCACCGTGGCTTTGCTCCTGGGCGAGGCCTCGCCGGAGAAGCCGGTGGAGATACGCGCCCGTGGGGGCACGCTCTATGTCAAGGCAGAGGTGCGCGACGGTGAGGTGGTGAACCTGCTAATGCGCGGCCCCGCGAGGCGGGTGTTCAGGGGCGAGACAGAGGAGATATTCCGGGAATGAGGGACGAGGCGCTTCTGGTGCTCTTCCTGCTGTTCTCCGGCTCTGCTGCGCTGCTCTACCAGCACGAGCTCCTGGCCACAGGTGCTGCACCTGAGCCGGAGACGGAGGGGGGAGAAAGCCTGGGCTACGCCCTTGCGCTGCCCCTGCTCTTCATCCTTGCGCTCAACCTCTACCTCATTCTCTTTCGCTCCGGGGCGTTTCTGAAGGTTCTCAGGCTTGTGATTCTTGCCTCTGCCTACTTCAGCTACCTCCTGGTGCTCCTCCTGGCGCTGGCGCTGCTGGAGGCGCTCTTTCCGCAGCTGGGCTTTTTATTCCTGCTGGTGTTGCTCACCGGTGCTCTGCTGCCCCTCCTCGCCCCAGAGAGGCTGAAGCCCTGGCTGAGGAACCTGCAGCTGGCGAGCTTCGCTGGCGTGGCCGGAGCCGCGCTGGCGGAGTACCTCAGCCTCCCCGGCCTGGTGCTCGCCCTCGCCCTGCTCGCGGTGCTGGACTACCACTACGTGGTGAGGAGGAAGGTGATACCTGAGCTCGCCTCAAAGCTGGAGGATGCGGGGGTGCCCATGGGCGTGGAGGTGGGCTCCGGCGAGCACCGCCTTCTGCTCGGCCTCGGCGACCTGCTCTTCGCCGCCTGCACAGCGGCGGTGAGCTACGCGGAGCTGGGCCTCGCCCTGGGCGTTGCCGCCGTCCTCTCAGTGGCGGCAGTGTTCCTTACCTTCCTCCACCTCGCAGCAGGGGGTACAGAAAAAGCCTACCCGGCGCTTCCCGCGGTGTTCCTGGCGGCGCTGCTGGTGTGGCTCATGGCTGAGGTTTACGGTGTAATTGGGGGAGTTTGAAATAGACGCGAAAGATTTAAATCAACCCAAACCCAGGCTTAACTGAGGTGCTGGCATGGATGCGGGAACTTTTCTGGTGCTGTGGCTGCTGCTCACGCTGGTGGCACTCGCCATAAAGCCTGTAAGAAAAGCCGTGGGGCTGC
>JAADFX010000104.1:0-14782 GCA_013152685.1 Methanobacteriota archaeon
GCTGCACCGCGGAGGTAATCTCGTCGCTGGCTGCGTTCAGCTCCTCCGACGATGCTGCCTGCTCCTCAGCCGTGGCCGCAACACGCTCCGCGGCTAGCTTTACCCTGCTCACCAGCTTCGCCAGGTTCTCCCTGGTCCTGTTGAAGGTCTCAATCAGGGTGCCGAAGGCGTCCTTCTTCTCGGCCTTTATCCCCCTGGTCAGGTCGCCCTCGGCCACCGCCTTCACCACCGGCAGGAGCCTCTCCACCTGGGCCTCCAGGTACTCCTTCGCCTCCACAATCTGCCTCTCCCTCTCCTTCAGCTCCCTCATGTCCTTCAGTATCACCAGCCCGCCGTACACCTCTCCGCTGGCGTCAAAGAGGGGCGCGGCGTTCACCATCACAGGCACGTCGCCGCTGCTCATGCTCGAGAACCCGGCCTCCCTGTTCCGCACAATCTCCCTGGAGGCCATCGCCTCCCTGACCACAGCCTCCACCTCATCCTGGAAGATTTCCCTGAGCCTCCTTCCCTCTGCCCCGGAGGCCTGCAGACCGGTGATCTCCTCTGCGGCGCCGTTGAAGTAGGTCACCCTCATTTCCCTGTCCACTGTCACCAGCGGGTCTGGTATGCCCCTGATGATGGAGTCAGACTTCCGCAGGGCGTTTACCACGTTGTTCTTCATCTTCTGTATGGCCCTGGTGAGCACACCGACCTCGTCCTTGGAGTCGTACACCTTTATCTCCCTGTCCAGGTCGCCCTCAGCCACGGCGTTTGCGTCCTCCACCAGCCTGTGGATGGGCTTCGTAATCCTCCTGGACATGGCAAGCCCCAGCGCCACCACCAGGATGCCCGCCACGGCGGCCACCAGCATGCTGCTCCTCCTTATATCCCTGGACACGGCGGTGAGCTCCGCGGAGGGTATCGCCGCCAGGGTGTAGTACTCCCTTCCGTTGGCCAGCTCGACCCTCTTGTAGTAGGCTGTCCACTCCCTGCCGTCATCGGTGTAGGTTATGATCCCCTCGTCGCCCTCCAGCAGCTCCGGGTTTATCATAATCTTACCGGCACTCGCCTCGTCGAACTCCAGCTCAGGGTTTCTGCCGTTGGCGATAAAGAGGGCGCCCAGCACCTTGCCCTCGGCGTTCCTGTAGCTGGGGTCTATGAGCATTCCGTAGCCCTCCTTCCCCACCCTGAGCTCCTTCACGGGCTCCGTTATCTCATCCGCCTTGTAGTTGATTATAATAAGACCAACCCTCTCGCCGTTCACATCAAAGGGCATGGAGTACCTGATTGCGGGCGTGCCCGTGGCCCTGGCTATGCTTATCGCTGAGACGTGCACCTCATCCTCGGCCACAACCCTCTTGCGTATGATGTCGTCAAACCACCCCTTGTCGCCCTTGTAGTCCTTCAGGTCCTCCTTGCCGAGCTTAACACCTACCAGCACGTTGCCGTCCTTCCAGAAGATGCGTATCATGTCGATGTTGGGCCTCTCCCGGGCGATCTCCATGAAGTAGCTGAGCACCTCCTGGTAGGCCTCGGAGTCCCTCAGCAGCTGTGGGTAGGCGGCGCCCCTCTCGTACTTTTTAACCTCCTCGTCCAGGGCGCTGTTTTGGTACCTCTCCATTATCAGCCTCTTAACTGCGGGGTGCTTCTTTATCAGCCTTATCTCATTCTCAAAGTTGCGGGAGTGGTCCACCATCTGCGCTGCGACGCTCTCAACGTTGGTCTCCAGCTCGTCTATCTCCTGCGCCTTCAGCGCCTCCCCGGCCTTCTCCGAGGAGAAGTAGGTTACCACCGTCAGAGGTATCAGTGCGGAAAAAAGCACCAGAACAATTATTTTAAAGGCCAGACTGTCCTTTGAAACCTTAAATTCTCCCAGCATCCCTTCAAACACCCCCGTTTTTGACCAATCTTACGACTGGTTATGGTTCTTCGCAGACTATTTAAGATTTATTTTTCCTGTCCTGAAACCAGATTTAAAAGCCCGTCTTAGGACTCACTTTTGAGTAGCTACCAAAAAAGTATATAAATGAGGAGCTCACAGAAAGGAGAGGGAGATGATACGATGAGGCTTGCTATAGTGGCTGCAGAGTTTAACTACGACATAACCTATGCGATGGTGGAGCTGGCAAAGGAGCACGCCAGCTTCCTGGGCGCTGAGGTGGTTAAGGTGGTCCGCGTTCCGGGGGTGTTTGACATGCCCCTGGCCGTGAAGAAGCTGCTGGAGCGCAGCGATGTGGACGGTGTGGTCACGCTGGGTGCGGTGATTGAGGGCCAGACTGAGCACGATGAGGTGGTGATGCAGCACGCCTCGCGGAAGATAGCCGACCTCTCGCTGGAGTACAACAAGCCCGTGGCCCTCGGGATATCCGGCCCCGGGATGAGCCGCCTGGAGGCGCACCAGCGGGTTAAGTACGCGAAGCGTGCCGTCGAGGCGGCGGTCAAGATGTACCGCCGGCTGAGGGAGATAGAGGAGTAGCCCTACCTCTTCTCCAGCCTCCTGTCGGGGAAGTTCAGCTCTATTATCCTCTGGAGGATGCTCCGGGTGGAGGGCAGTCTGCACTCCCTGAACTCCTCCACCCTCAGCACTCTGCACTCCAGCCCCCGCCGCCGTAGCTCAGCCACCAGCTCCTCCTCCCTGTGACTCTGGTCGGGGCCCAGGACGATTACATCCGGCTCTATTCTCTCCACAGTGGCGAAGATGTCGTCCTCCTCTCCGAGGAGGGCGACGTCCACCGGCTTCAGGGCGGCCACCATCTCCACCCTCTGCTCTTCGGGTACAACGGGTATCCTCTTTCTCTTTGTGACTGTTGAGTCCCTGGCGACCACGACGGCGAGCACATCCCCCTCCCTTCTGGCCCTCTCCAGGAAGAACACGTGCCCCGGGTGAAGTATGTCGAAGACTCCGCCCGCCATAACGACGCGCAGCTCCCTCCTGCCCCCGGGAGTGAGCCTGTATTCTCCGCCCTCCCTCGAGAGCAGGCCCAAATCAGCGAGCTCCTCAAGCTTCGCCTCCACGTCGCAGCAGTCGCAGCCCACCTCCTCCGCCACGTCGCCTGCTCCGGTGCTCCTTCCCAGGAAGTTCAGCTTCCACACCGCAGCCAGGATGCGCTTCATGGAATCACCTGCGTGCCAGGAAGTCCTCCAGGGCGCGCTGCTCTCCCGTCTTCCTCTCCCTCTCAAACGCCGCAAGCCGCGCGCTCACCCGGCGCCGCACCGCAGTTTGAACCTCCTCTATGCTTCCCTCTGCCGGAACGACCTCGAAGTTATCATACTCCCGGGCGAGCTCCAGGTATGCCTCCCTCACCCTCTCCAGGAACTCCCTCCGCTCGAAGTGCTCCCTCTCCCTGGTCACACCCCTGAGGGAGCCGGGGGAGGTTATTCTTTCCAGGGCAACCTCCGGGTCCACATCCAGGTATATCACCAGGTCCGCCTCGGGGGCGAAGGAGTTGATGGACCTCAGCCACTCAAGCTCCAGGCCGGCTGCCGACTGGTAGGCGAGGGAGGAGTAGAAGTACCTCTCTGTGACCACAATCCTGCCCTCGTGAAGGTGCTCCATAATCTCCCGGAGGTGCTCACTCCTGTCGGCGGCGAAGAGCAGCGCCTCGGTGCGGGGGAGGAAGCAGGATGTGCTCAGCCCCCTGCGCAGCACCCTGCCGATGGCACCGCCCGTGGGCTCTCTGGTCAGGAATACCTCGTAGCCCCTCTCACGCAGCCACCTTGCGAGCAGCTTGGCCTGGGTGCCCTTTCCGGAGCCGTCTATTCCCTCAAAGGCGAGCAGCAGCATCGTAGTAAAGTTGGCGCCCTCCATTTAAATATGCTTCCCATTGTTACCCGCTGCATCTATCCTGAAAGCACCGCGGCCACGGTAGTGTAGCCTGGTTAGCACAAGGGACTGTGGATCCCTTAGCCCGAGTTCAAATCTCGGCCGTGGCCCTCCCGTCACTTTTCACTTCCTGAAAGTTATTTATACTATTTGCGCCCATTCAACAGAGGTGGTTTCTTATGGTTGAGGAGAAGCAGCTTGCGGACAAGGTGAGGGGCTGGCTCCAGGGGGAGGGAATCTTCAGGGAGGAGGTTGAGACGGAGAAGACCGACTTCCACTTTATAGTAAACTTCCCGGCAGGCTCAAACTACGTCAGCGAGGTAATAAAGCCGAAGGAGAGGGAGTACCTCATAGTGGGCACCAGCATTCAGCTTGCCGATGAGCACTACAAGGCCCTCCACTCCCTGCCCAAAGCCGAGAAGGAGGCCCTGCTCTGGCAGTGGCGCTTCGACCTGCTCTTCAGGAATGCCGAGTTCAGGATGGTGCCCAGCGCCCGCGAGCTCAGGGGCGTGGAGTTTACCAGGTCGATATACCTGGAGGACCTGAGCCGCACAGCGCTGATGGACGCCCTCCGGGAGCTCTTCAAGTGCAAGCTCTATGTCATCTGGCGGGTTGCCCAGCTCATGGGCAGGAGCGAGTCCGAGGGCGCGATATACCGCTGACTAGCGCCTGCCATTGAGGAGGTTGTCCAGCTTCCTGCGCAGCACCTCCTTTGACACAGCGCCCACGACGCCGTCCACGAGCTCACCTCTGCTGAAGAAGGCGAGGGTTGGTACAGAGAACACCTCGTACTCCCTGGCGAGTTCCCGGTTCTCGTCTATGTCCACCTTTACGAACTTCACCCTGCCCTCGTACTCCTCCGCCAGCTCCCTCAGGGTCTTGGCGATTACGAAGCAGGGCGGGCACCACTCGGCGTAGAAGTCCACCAGCACGGGCAGCTCCGAGCGGAGCACCTCCTCTTCAAACTCCTCAGCGCCTACCTTTGCCACCTTCATGGGGCATCCCTTTTCAGAAGCTCAGAACAAAGTCGCTGACCATCACCACGTCGGTGTAGAAGGTGTCCGGGTCGGCGATTCCCACACCCTCTATGAAGTCCTCGTCTTTGAACTCGAAGATGTCCTTGTTCAGGGGGCAGGCAAGCAGCAGGGCGCCCTCCATCTCCAGCATTGTGAGCATGTCCTCGGGCGTTGGAAGCGCCAGCTCCTCCATCTTTGCCATTACCTTCTTCTGCACCTCCTCGGGCTGGTCAGGGAGGCACTTGAGTTCGCGCACCTTCTCCCTGTGCACCACATTTATTCCGCGGGAGCCGAAGAACACGGTCACCTCCGCACCGGAGCGCAGGAGGCTGAGGGCAGTCATGAGGGCATTGAACACCTGGCAGAGCTCGTCGTGGAACAGGAGTACAGTTACCTTCTTGGCCATGTCAACCACCATATATATTAACGTATTATGATATATAAAAATTTTTGCCCCGGCCTCAGGAAAGTATTTATTTGCTCACAGGTAAAAATTTGGTGTATGCAGTCCTCCGACACCTGGCTTGAGCTTAAGGCGAAGACCTTCAAGGTTTTTGCAGACCCCACGAGGCTTCGCATCCTGGAGGTGCTCCGCGAGGGGGAGCACAACGTCTCCGCGATAATGGAGAAGCTGGGGCTCAAGCAGAGCACAGTCTCGCAGCACCTGCGCATGCTCAAGGAGTGCGGCGTGGTCGCCTCCAGGAAGGAGGGCAGGGAAATCTACTACAGCCTCAAAAGCGACAGGGTGACGAAGATACTCGACGAGGGCGACAAGCTCCTGACGCACACCATAGAGGAGCTCACCTCCTGCGTTTGCCCCTAGGCGTTCTGCCGCCTTCATTGTGGCACACCCGCAGGGGCCGGGGTTGCCACCGGTAAAAGAATAAGCTATTTATTTATTAAAAAATAACACCAGAGGGAGGATTTTTATTACCGGTGGTGAAATGAGCGGCGACCTTCTTCTGCCCCTGCTCGCCCTGGCGGTTGGCATAAAGCACGGCGTTGACTGGGACCACATAGCCGCAATTATGGACATAACCGCCACCCAGCACAGCCGCCGCCGGGGGGTGCTCCTCAGCTTCCTGTACGCGGTGGGCCATGCCAGCGTGGTGGCGACGCTGGCTCTCCTGGGACTGCTCCTGGGCGTATCCCTGCCGGAGGGAGTGGATGAGCTCATGGAGAAGCTGGTGGGGACCACCCTTGTGGTCCTCGGCGCATATGTGCTGTACTCGCTCGGAAGGCACGGGGACGAGTTCAGGCTTGTGCCCCGCTGGGTACTGGCCGCCAACGTCCTCCTGGGGATTATTGAGAGGGGGAGGTCGGCAATTACGGGCATGCCGGTGAGGGAGCGCAGGGTGAGGCGGCGCAGCTACGGCGGTGCCTCCGCCTGCGTGGTGGGCATGATCCACGGCATCGGCGCCGAGACGCCCACCCAGGTGGTGCTCTTTGCCCTCACCCTGGGCGCTGGGGCAGCCGCCGGCAGGGACACGGCAGTCCTGCTCATCCTGTCCTTTGTAGCCGGGCTTATAGTCACAAACACCGCCATGGGGGTGCTCGGCGCCTACGGCATCGCCACAGCGGCGGACAGGCGGAGGGTTTACAGGGTGCTTGGCTTTGCTGTTGGTCTCTTCAGCCTGGTTCTTGGAGCCCTCTTCCTTCTGGGCGGCGCCGGCTTCCTTCCCGACCTGCAGGCGATGCTGTAGGCAACTTTATATTTTGCGGTGTTAAATACCAGCCAGGTGTTGTCATGGTGGTGCTCAGACCCTTCAGAGGTGTGCGCTTCAATCCGGAGAAGGTGGAGATAGAGAAGGTGGTTACGCCTCCCTACGATGTCATAGATGAGGAGGAGAGGGAGCGCTACTATGCCCTGCACAGGTACAACATAATACGCATCGACTATGGCAGGGAGGCGCCACCCCGCAGATACGCCATTGCGGCTGAGCTCTACAGGCGCTGGAGGGAGGAGGGCATACTCCTCCAGGACGAGTCCCCCTCCCTGTACTACTACCGCCAGGACTACACCCTGAGGGGTGAGAGGCGCGCCCTTCGCGGAATCATCGGCGCCGTGAGGCTCAGCGACTATTCGGAGGGGCAGGTGCTGCCCCACGAAGAGACCCTCAGCTCGCCGAAGCAGGACCGGCTTGAGCTGCTCCGCCACACCAGGGCAAGCTTCAGCCAGATATACGGGCTCTATGAGGACAGGGAGGGGAGCATAACACGCCTGGTGGAGTCTAGCCTGGGGGAGCTGCTCGCCGACTTTGAGGACTCCTCGGGTATAAGGCACAGGTTCTGGCGGCTTGAGGACGGGGAGAGAATAGAGGAGGTGTGCGCAGCCTTTGAGGACAGGAAGGTGTTCATAGCGGACGGGCACCACAGGTATGAGACCGCCCTGGCGTTCAGGGATGAGATGCGCAGGCTCGGCGGCGGAGGCGACGCACCCTACGAGTACGTGCCCATGTTCCTGGCGAACATGTACGACAGGGGGGTGAGCATCCTCCCCGCCCACAGGGTTATAAGGCACGGGTTTTCCACCGCCGGGTTCCTGAGGAGCGCCGGGGAGTACTTCGAGGTTCGGGAGTTCGCCGGCACACCCGAGGAGTTCTTCGATGCGCTCTACTCGGACCACAGGAGGTTCGGCTTCTTCCGGGAGGGCTTCTACCTCCTCACCCTGAAGGACCCCGCGGTCATGGACACCCTGCTGCCCGGGCGCTCTCCAGTGCTGAGGAGGCTCAATGTGACCGTCCTCCACTCCCTCATACTCCACAGGCTGCTGCGCTTCAGGGAGCGGGAGGACAACATCGCCTACGTGGTGGGCGAGGAGAGGGCGGTTGAGATGGTGCGCGGGGGCGGGTTCACCGCCGCCTTCTTTCTCAACCCCACCAGGGTGGAGGAGATCCGCGATGTGGCGCTTGCGGGCGAGCGGATGCCCGGCAAGGCCACCTACTTCTACCCCAAACTCCTCACCGGCCTCGTGATATACGACCTGGGTGAGGGGCATGCGCGTGGGTGAGGCGTGCTACTCGTGCCTGCTGGACCAGGGCAGGCGCGTCCTGGAGCTGTGCTCCTCCGACGGGAGGCTGATGCGAAGGGTGGAGGAGTTCCTGGCGGAGAGGTACTCGCCGGATGCGGTGCCCGCTCTTCTGGGTACGGAGCTCCACAGGTTCCTGAGGGAGATAACCGGCAACCCAGACCCCTTCCGGGAGGTAAAGCGTGAGGCTAACAGAACAGCCCTGCGCATTCTACCCCACGCCAGGAGGCTGGTGGCCGCCTCCGGGGACAGGTTCACAGCCGCCGTGAGGGTCTCCCTGGCGGGAAATCTGATGGACTTCGCCGTATACGGGAGCAACACCTGCGAGGAGGCGCTTGCCAGGGCGCTGGAGGATGAGCCCGCTATAGACCACACGCCCCGCTTCAGGAGGCTGGTGGAGAGGGGCGGGAGGCTCCTGTACCTGCTGGACAACGCGGGGGAGATCGCACTGGACGGGCTGCTCATAGAGGAGCTGCAGCGCACCGGCGTGCGCGTTACGGCGGCGGTGAAGGGGGCACCTGTGCTGAACGACGCCACGCTGGAGGATGCGAGGCAGGTGGGGCTGGAGAGGCTCTGCCGGGTGGTAACCACCGGTGGTGACGTGGTGGGCGTTGACCTGGAGAGGGCCCCCGCGGAGTTCCTTGAGGAGATGGAGAGGGCGGACGTAATTGTGGCGAAGGGGCAGGGGCACTTCGAAACCCTGGACACCTACACCGGCACACCGGTGGTGTTCCTCCTCAGGGCGAAGTGTCCCAGCGTTGCGGGCACCCTGGGCGTGCCCCGGGGGAGCGGCGTTGTGCTGGTCAAAAACGCCTGAAGCCCGGAATGGGCCTGCCGGGAGTCGAACCCGGGCCGCGGGGTCCGAAGCCCCGCAGTCTATCCGCTAGCCTACAGGCCCAGCATCTGCGCGGGTTGCTCAGCACAGGTCCTCGCGCAGCTCATCCGGCAGCATGTGGGGGATGTCGTCTATTATGGGGTACCACCTGTCGCACTCCCTGCACAGCAGCACCTCTCCTGTCACCTTCCTGAGCTCCCCGCCGCAGCGCCTGCACTTCTCCAGGGAGCACTTCTCCGCGTAGTAGCGGATGTTGCACTTTTCGCACAGCAGGAAGCTCTCTCCGTCGCGGTACTCCACATCCCCCTTGCACATGGGGCATGCCAGAATTTCAAGGAGTTCGCTGCTTATTGGCATTCAGAAGCCTCCTAACTTCCTCGGCTTTCTTTAAGTCTTCCGGTCTGTTAACATTTACAGCCAATCTGATATTTTCCGTGATATATATCCTTTCCTCACCCTCCAGGTTTCTGCTGTCCACCACATTCACCCCGGCGGGGACAAGCTCCCCGATGGTCAGGGTGGGGGTGAGGCCGTACCTCCTGAAGAGGCTGAGGGGCACCATTGTGCTCAGGGCGGGCGCATCCTGCCGGCGGTACTCCCCCAGCACCTCCTCCACCTCCCCGGGGGTGAGCAGCGGCAGGTCAGCGGCAGCAACCAGCACTGGACCACGTCCGAGAGCGGAGAGCGCCATCCTCAGGTCCTCCACGTAGCCCGAGCCGGGGGTGAGCAGCACCTCAACCCCCCTGGCGATGAGGTAGCGGGTTGTCCCGCTGTTCCTGGGGGAGGTGGCGGCGTATATCCTCTCCACCCCCGCCGCACCCTCAAGCGCCGAGAGCACGTGCTCCACCAGGGGTCTGCCGCGGAAGCTGAGCAGGGGCTTCTCCACGTCAATGCCGAGCCTGCTTCCCCTGCCTCCTGCCATTATGAGGGCGTCCATATCACACCAGCACCAGCATTGCCAGCAGCCTCGAAACCTCGTTAACGGCTCCGAGCACATCCCCCGAGACGCCGCCGAAGAGCCTCTCCGAGGCGGCGTTCGCTGAGAGCGCCGTGAGGAGCACCACCCCCAGCACAAGGGGTGCGTCACCCCAGGCGAGCGCCAGGAAGGGCAAGTACACCGCCAGGCACAGTGCCATTGCCCTGTGGTTTCCCCCCAGCGCTCTTATGAACTCCTCACCCATTCCCGGGTGACTCGCCCTGCCGGCGACGTAGCAGGACACCACCATCGCAAACTTGGCGGAGGCCTCGCCCACTATCAGGCTGGTCAGCAGCCCCTCCGCCTCGTACAGGGCCAGGTAGCTCAGCAGCAGCACAAAGAAGCCGGCGCCGAAGGCGGCAACGCCGTGGTTCACATCGTGCATTGCCCTGAGCCTCTCCTCCACGGAGCCGCGCCGCATTGCGGCGTCTGCGGTGTCCAGGAGCCCGTCCAGGTGGTGGAAGCCGGTGAGCAGCAGCAGCACAAGCAGGGCGACGGCGGCGGCGATACTTTTAGGGAGGAAGAAGAGGGCGAGAAGCCCTGCAGCACCGGCAAGCACGCCGAGGGTTGCACCGGCAGCCGGGAACATCCAGGCGTCCCTGGCAACCTCTCCGTAGCTCCTGAAGCTCATTCCAACCGGCAGCAGGCTCAGGAAACCGAGGCACCTCCTGAGGCTTGAGAGAGGCATGCTCTACCATCTGACGGCATTATTTAAGACTGTTCCCCCGGAAGCTTGGGGAGCTTCACCACAAACACCGCTCCGCGGGGGGAGTTGTCCTCCACCCAGACTTCGCCGCAGTGCAGCTCCACGATGCGCTTCACAATGGCGAGCCCTATTCCAGTCCCCTTGACGCCTGCCTTGTCGAACCTGGTGAACCTGTTGAAAATGCTCTGCTTGTACTCGTCGGGCACCCCCTCGCCGAGGTCTGCGATGCTGGTGAAGGTGTAGCCTCCCTCCTCCCACACCCTTATTGTAATAGGTGTGCCCTCTTCGGAGTACTTCAGGGCGTTGGAGAGCAGGTTGGAGAGCACCTCCTTCAGGATTACATTCCCCACCAGGCTCCCGTCGGAGTCCCTGATGAAGCTCACCTCCCTGTCGCCGATGAGGGAGGAGTACTCCTCCAGCACCTTCTCCCAGAGCTCGGTGAGCTTTATTCTGCTCTTCTCCAGGGTTCTGATGTTCTCCAGCTTCGAAAGCTCCTTCACGTCCTCTATGAGGCTTATAATCTTTGCCAGGTTCCTCTTGATTATTTCCACATACTCCAGCACCTCGCTGTCGTCGCAGGAGCTCTCGATAAGCTCCGCAAAGCTCATGGCGAGCCCGGCGGGGTTCATCAGGTCGTGGTGGAGGATGTCTATGAGCAGGTCTTTGAACTTGTTGCTCTTCTCGAGCTCTGCGTTCGTCCTGCGTATCTCCTCCTCCAGCCTGCGCTTTTCCTCCTCCAGCCGGTGCCTCTCCAGGGCGTCCTCAATGACCTTTCTTATCTTCGAGAAGCTGCTCACAGACTTCACGATGTAGTCGCTGGCTCCCAGCTTCATCGCGCGGGTGGCGGTTTCCTCATCGCCCTGGCCGGTGACCATTATCACGGGTATTCTGTGGCTGTTGAGGATGTCGTTGAGCACCTCCAGCCCGTCCTCTCCGGGCAGGTTGTAGTCCAGGAGCACCACGTCAAATCTGCGCTCTGCGAGCAGCCGCCTGGCCTCCTCCCAGCTGCGTGCTCCCACCACCTCCCCGAATCCCCTCAGGGACATCTTCATCAGGAGGATGTCATCCTCGTTGTCCTCTATGTAGAGTACCCCTACCATCTACCCCACAACCGGCGGCTGATTTGTAACTATCCAGTACAGCTGTATATTCTTTACGGTTTCCATGAAGTCCCTGAAGCTCACGGGCTTTACTATGTAGCTGTTTGCCCCCAGGTCGTAGCAGGTTTCGATGTCCCTGTCGTTCTTCGAGGTGGTCAGCATCACCACGGGTATCCTGCGCAGGGTGCGCCTGGACTTTATGTACCTCAGCACCTCTATCCCGTCCACTCCCGGCAGCTTTATGTCCAGGAGGATGAGCCCCGGGAGGGGCGCGCTGCCCTCCTCCACCCGCCTCAGGAATTCCAGCGCCTCCTCACCGTCCCTGGCTATGTGGATGTTGTTCCCCAGGTTGTTCTTCCTGAAGGCGCGCAGCGTGAGCTCTATGTCGTCCTGGCTGTCCTCCACCAGCAGAATATCTATTGCCCTGACCATGCTCAATCCCTCACCTCCTTCGGGAGGGTGAAGTAGAAGGTGGAGCCCTTCCCGGGCTCCGACTCCGCCCATATCCTACCGCCGTAGGTCTCCACGATCTTCTTCACCATGGCAAGCCCCACTCCGGTGCCTCCGTACTCGTCCTCCCTGTGGAGCCGCTGGAAGATTTCGAAGATCTTGTCGTGGTACTTCATGTCGAAGCCTATCCCGTTGTCCCTGACGTAGAAGAGGTAGTGGTCTCCCTCGTCCCTGTACCCTATCTCTATCTCAGGCACGCCGTCGTTGTACTTCAGGGCGTTGGAGATCAGGTTGGAGAATATCTGGTAGATTCGCTGCTTCTCGGCATTTTTTACCACCGGAAGCTCGGGGGGCACAGTGATTTTCGCCCCCTTCCTGTTTATCTCATACAGGTTGTCCTCCAGCACCAGCTCCACGACGCTCGAGATGCTCACATCGCCCCTCTGGAGGCTGATCCTTCCTATCCTGGAGTACTCCAGCAGCTCGTCTATCAGCACGCCCATCTTCCTGGCGCTGGAGACTATCCGGTTGAGGTAGTGGCGCCCCTCGTCGTTGAGCCTGTCACCGTAGTCCTCCATCAGCGCAATCGAGAAGCCCTCGATGCTCCTCAGCGGAGCCTTGAGGTCGTGGCTGATGGAGTACACAAAGCTCTCAATCGCCTCGTTCTTGCGCTTGAAGCTCTCACTCAGGGACCTCCTCAGGTTGTTGAAGGCGGTGGCGAGCCTGCCTATCTCATCCCCTGAGCTGACGGGGATGTCCTTCACCTCCTCGCCGCGCTGTATCTCCCTGGCGCTGCCCTCAACGGCGCCTATCAGCCTGTTCAGGGGCTCTGAGACTATCCTCCTGCTCAGGTAGTAGAGCACCCCCACTGTTGAGAAGGCGAGCAGCTGGAGGATTACCAGCACTGATAGGGTGTTGCGCCGCATGGCTGAGGTCACGTCGTCGTAGGGTGCGATAACGCTTATACTCCCCCGGAGCTCCCCCACCCGGTATCCCGGATGGCAGGATATGCAGCTCTCCTTTGTTCTAAGCGCCTTCATGTACCTGAAGTACCTCCTGCCGTCCTCTCCAGTTACGACCGCGTAGTACTCTGTGTTCCCGTTTCTCCTGAACTCCTCCATCACCCTGGCCTCGAACTCGTCGGGGGAGTTTTCCGGGTTCACCGGCTCAAGGGAGGTCTGCTTCAGGGTGTAGCCCGTGACCTCGTTGAACTCCGAGGCAACCCTAGAGATCAGCCTGTGGTCCTCAATCTGAATCAGAAGCTCGGCAACCGTCCTGGAGCGCTCCAGAATCTGGTCGTCCAGGCTGCGCTTCTGGTAGGTGTATATCACCACGCTCCCCGCTGCGGAAATTCCAACAATCACAACTGTTATGGCCAGAATCAGCTTGGTCCCGATGCCCAGGTCTTTCAGGCTCAACTGGGTACCTCCATATGTGTAATTTATTTCTAACGAATTTTATATTTATTGAAACAAATTTTAAATAAGCTCCCCCATGGAGTACATCAGTGCCGAGGCTCCGGCGATGAGGCCGGCGACGGCGTCGTCGGCGAAGGGTGGCAGGGAGGAGAGCACCCCGGGCTTTTGCATGTCGTAGCGCACAAACTCGAACCTCGCTCTGGTGCCGGCTATGTACTCCGCTATCGCCATCCCTATTATCTCATCTGCGACGATGAACACCGCATCCCCTGAGTGGTCCTCCGCCGATACCCCGTGCAGCTCGCCCCTGGCTGCCTTCTCCTCCAGGGCGAGGGCTGCCTCCAGCAGGGCGCACACATTCACATCCTCCAGCAGGAGGTCGAAGATCCTCTCCAGCACCTCCGCGGCCCTCTCCCGGGTTTCCACCCCCGGATGGGGGACAAAGAGCTCCAGACAGGTGGAGACCAGCGATGCCCTGGTAACCCCCAGGCGCTCCAGCACGTGGGCGCAGCTCACTCCCACCGCCTCCCCACGGGGCACACGTCAGTGCACAGGGTGCACTTCTTGACCAGCAGACCGGAGCCCCTCTCGAGCTTCCTGTTGTAGCTCTCGCAGGCCGAGATGTCGAATTCCCCGTTCAGCGCTCCCGAGGGGCAGGCGTCCCTGCATATCCTGCAGCTGCCGCACAGGTTCTCCACCCTCCGGGGCGGTGCTGAAATCACCGCATCGGTGGCAACGGCGCTGAACCTCACCCGCGGTCCGAACTCCGGGGTCAGGATGAGGCGGTTCCTGCCCTCCACGCCCAGACCAGAGGAAATCACAAGGTTCCGCAGGTCCACGCTCCTGTTGCTCGCCCCCACGGCCATCGCCCTGTACCCCCTCCCCCTCAGGAACTCCTCCACGCTCAGCGCTATGGCGTCCATTATTACGTCTATAAACTGCCTGGGCTCTTCCCAGGAGGGGTAGCGCACCCCTGTTGCCAGGAGGGGGTGCCTGATGGACAGGCCCAGCACCACGGCGCTCCTCGCCCAGGGCGCCCGCAGGCAGCGAAGCGCCTCCCTGGAGCTGGTGAACCCCACCAGCTCGGCGCCCTTCTTCCGGGCATGCCTGGCTATCTCGTCGGCAAGCAACTAGACCACCGCCACGAATATCAGCACAGCTCCCGAATATAGCAGCAGGGCCACATCAACAACTTTGAGCGCCCTTGCTATGTCCCCTGGGGAGGGAAGACGCCTGGAGCCGCACAGGATGTAGTGCCCGGGCTTCTCCAGCCTCACCCCCAGTCCGCCGGCAACGAGGCTCAGGGGTATCCAGGCGTTGGGGCTTGAGGTTATCCCCGTATGCTCCCTCGCAGCCGAAACCGCACCCGCGGCGCTGAGGCGGTTTATCCACAGGGAGAGCAGGAGGAAGGGAGCCATCAGCCTGGCCACCGGGAAGTTCAGCAGGTCATC
>JAADFX010000104.1:14829-22404 GCA_013152685.1 Methanobacteriota archaeon
ACCATGGCGTCCAGGGTGTTCACCGCCCTGTACGCCACCGCCGCAGCGACGCCAAGCTCGGGGCTGATGGTGGAGAAGAGGGCGAAGTAGAAGAGGGGGGCAGCCACAGCGTCCACAATGTTTTCTGCTATGCTCTCCACGCAGGCGGAGCAGAGCCTGCCCCTGTCCAGCCTCTCCGGGTTCCTGCTCACCAGGTAGCGGATGTTCCCCCTGGCAGCGGTGAGGTCGCCCCTCTCCAGGTCGCGCTTTACCCTCAGCGCATACTCCCCCAGCCCCCGCCAGCTCAGGCTGAGCTTGAGCGCAGCGGCGGCGACAGCCACCTTCAGCGGAGTCCAGGGGATGAGGCTCAGCAGCAAGAGGGTAAGGGCGGAGAAGGTGAGGGTTACCAGGAGGAGCAGCACAAGCCCACCGCCCAGGGTTCTGGGCAGCCTGCGGGTTAGCAGGGAGCACATCCTGCCCATGAGCACAGTCGGGTGCACCCTGTCCGGGGGCTCCCCCAGCGCCCTGTCCAGGAGGAGGGCGAGCAGCAGGATGGCAGGCGCTTCCATGCTCATCCTCTCTTAAACAGGAGGCTCTCAATGTACTCCACGTCAACGTGCCTCTCCACCACATCCGCCACCCTGTCGATTTCCCTGTCCCAGAGCTCCTCCACCGGCGTCTCCGTGCGGGGCTCCGCTCCGCCGCCTCCGCCGGAGGAGACGTACCTCAGGAAGGCCCGCCTGAACCCTGGGGCGTCGAAGATGCCGTGGAGGTAGGTGCCGGCGACCTTTGTGCCCTCGTCGAAGGCTCCCTCGGTGCGGGAGTCAAATCTCAGCAGCGGCGGTGAGGCGCAGGAGGATTCTCCCATGTGGATCTCATACCCCCTGACCTCCACCCTGCTTCCGGTGAGCGCCTCCGTGGCCTTGCCCTCCACCCTGCGGGTTACCTTCTCCATCCCCCTGAACCGGGTCTCCATCTCCAGCAGGCCGAGGCCCCGGTACTCACCTGCCCTGAAGTTCTCTGTGCCCTGCTCATCCACTATCCTGGTGCCGAGCATCTGGTAGCCACCGCAGATTCCAAAAATGGGAACCCTGCCAGCGAGCTCCCTGAGCTTTTCGCCGAAGCCCCGCTCAAGCAGCCACTCCAGGTCGGCGATGGTGTTCTTCGTCCCGGGTATTATCACGGCGTCGCACCCCTCCAGCTCCTCGGGGGAGGTGACAAACTCCACGCCGACGCCGGGCTCGTGCCTCAGGGGGTCGAAGTCGGTGAAGTTGGATATCCTCGGGAGCCGCACCACGCAGAGCCTGAGGTGGCCGCCGCCCTGCCCTCCCCCCTGGAGGGCCATGGAGTCCTCCTCGGGCAGGGAGAGATTCTCCACATAGGGGACCACACCCAGCACCGGGACTCCCGTGAGCTTCTCAATCTGCCTCAGGCCAGGCTTGAGGATCTCGAGGTCGCCCCTGAACTTGTTTATGACCACACCCCTTATGCGCCTGCGCCACTTTTCAGGCAGGAGCATCACCGTGCCGTAGATGCTGGCGAACACGCCGCCCCTGTCTATGTCTGCGATGAGGATTACAGGGGCATCCACCAGCTCGGCAACGCGCATGTTGGCAATGTCCTGCCCGTAGAGGTTGATCTCCGCCGGTGAGCCCGCGCCCTCTATGATCACGGCGTCGTACCTCTCCATGAGCCTCTGCAGCGACTGCCTCACGGCTCTGATGCCCTCCCGGAGGGCGAACTCTGAGTAGTAGCTCATCGCCTCCAGGTTCCTGAAGGGCCTCCCGCGGAGCACAATCTGGGCCCTGCTCTCCCCCATGGGCTTTATGAGTATGGGGTTCATGTCCACCTCCAGCTCCACCCTGGCTGCAAAGGCCTGGAGCGCCTGGGCGCGGGCAACCTCCTCTCCGGAGGGCGTCACGTAGGAGTTGAGGGAGGTGTTCTGGGCCTTGAAGGGCGCCACCCTGTACCCCCGCCTGGAGAATATCCGGCACAGCGCCATTACCATGAGGCTCTTTCCCGCGAAGGAGGAGGTGCCCTGCACCATGAGGACGCCCCTTTCAGGTGACCTCATCGCCCTTCGCCTGGCCTCCTGCCTGTCGCCCCCGCACCTCTCGAGCTCGCGGAGCACCCTCTCCGCGGCGTCCCTGCGGTGAATCCAGTGGCAGTACTTGCAGCTCCACACCCGCCGCCCGCTCCGCCGGCTCACCACCCACCTGCCCCCGGTGGAGGTGTCCTCGCAGGGGTAGAAGGGGCAGAAGCAGTGGGTGCAGTCCTGCCCTTCGAAGTGGCAGGGGTAGTACTCGCAGGAGGTCTTCTTCCCCACAAGCTCAGCCATCGGACAGCTCCTCCAGGGCGTCCACCAGGAGCAGGTTTTCCTCCCGCCTTCTTACGCATATCCTGATGTGCTCAGTGCCCAGGTGCCTGAAGGTGGAGCAGTCCCTTACCAGGATTCCCCGCTTTATCAGCTCCGACTTCGCTTCCCGGGAGCTCATCCCTGTAGCTTTTATGTTTATAAGGAAAAAGTTTGCGGCCGTGGGGTACACCTCCAGCCGGGAAATGCGCCGCAGCTCGCCGAACAGCCGCTCCCTTTCCCTGGCGATGTACCTCACGCTCTCCCTGGCGAATTCCCTGTCCCTGAGGGCCGCGATTCCTGCGGCCATTGCCAGGGAGTTGACGTTCCAGGGGGGCAGGCGGGCCTCCAGCATTCTGGCGGTTTCTCTCCCGGCGACGGCATACCCGAGCCTCAGGCCTGGGATGGCGTAGAACTTTGTCATTGAGCGGATGATTATGAGGTTCGGGTGGCTCTCCACCATCTCCGCGGCGCTGGGGCTGTCGGAGAACTGCTGGTAGGCCTCGTCCACCACCACGGTGCAGCCCGCTGAGCCGGCTTCCAGCAGGATTTCCTCCAGCCTGCGGGGGGGTATTGAGGCGCCCGTGGGATTGTTGGGGTTGCACAGGAAGAGCGTCCCAATACCCTTCAGCCCTGGCGCAATGGGGTCGTCCCCGATGGGTGGCGGCACCGCCTCCAGCACAGCCGCACCGCAGAGGCGGGAGAAGTACTCGTACTCGGCGAAGGTGGGCTGGGGGATAAGCACCTTCACGCCCCTCCGGAGCAGCGCCTCGCACACCACCTTTATAATCTCCGAGGAACCGTTTCCGAGCACAATGTTCTCCGGGCTTACCCCGAGCTCATCTGCCAGCGCACCGCGCAGCTCCGCTCCATCTGAGGGATAGGCGCCCACGGCGTCTATCTCCCGCAGCACCGCCTCCAGCACCGCAGGGCTCGGCCCCAGGGGGTTGATGTTTGAGCTGAAGTCGATTACCCCGGGGTACTTCCACGCCTCTCCGCCGTGAACGGGTTTTTGCAGATAGCGGCTGCTCTCGCAGCCTGCCTCTTTCCGTGACATAAAGAAGGTTACAGCCTCCTCTTCTCTATTCCAGAGCTGGCAGGCAGGGAGAAGCAGAACCTTGAGCCCCTGCCGGGCTCACTCTCCACCCAGATCTTTCCGCGGTGGCCGGCGACGATGCTCCGCGCCAGAAACAGCCCCAGCCCGACGCCCCCGTACCTTCTGCTGGGCCCGCGGTCTATCTGGTAGAAGAGGTCGAAGATTCGCTCCTGCTCCTCGGGGGGTATTCCTATTCCGGAGTCCTCCACGCACACCACAATCCTGCCCCTGCCCAGGGAGCGCTCCTCCGAGGCCCACCTGGCGCTTATTTTTACGGTCCCATCCCTGGGCGAGAATTTTATTGCGTTGTTGAGGAGCAGGAGGAGCAGGTGGACGAGGGCATCCCTGTCGCCCACCACCTCGGGAAGCTCGGCCTCCAGCTCCTGCTCTATGCGGATGTTCTTGCCGTCGGCGGCGTTCCCCAGGATTCGCAGGGCCTGGGTGATGATTTCCTCCACGGGAATGGGCTCCATCCTGGAGACCTCCACCGCCTGCCGGATTCTCACCAGATCCCTCAGCAGCTTCTCGAGCCTGACGATGGCGTTCATCGCCGTGGACAGGATCTCCTCCTCTTCCGGGGTGGGGTCTATTATCTCCAGGGACGCCTTGGCGATGGTTATAGGAGTGAGCAGCTCGTGGCTTATGTTGGCAAGGATGTTGTGCTTGATCTCCTCCAGCTCGTCCAGAGTTACGTCCCTCCTCTTCAGGAGCAGCAGCCAGCGCCTTTTACCTCCGGACTCCAGGGGGAGGACTATCAGGTTGAGGGTTTCCTTTGCTGAGAGCACCTCCACCACCGCCTCCCTCCCCTGAGCTATTATGTCGCGGAGGAGCGCCTCTTCTTCCTCCCCGTACTCGAGGCCGAAGTAGGAGAAGAACTGGCTGATTCTGCCCCCGAATATTTTTTTGCTGTCTGCCCAGTAGATTTTGAGGCCGTCGTCTACAATTACGGCACCGTATATGCCCTCATCTGAGTGGATCCGCCTCTCGCTTTTGAGCCAGGACATGATATTCTACTGCTTTTTTTATCCAAATACAATTATCCTGTAAAGACTCCTGAGCATGGGCATCTCGTGGATTTCCGGCTTTCTTATTTCAAGCTTGCCCAGGTAGCCGACGGCGTCGTAGGCCAGGTCGAAGCAGAGGAAGGCGAAGAAGTACACCAGCGGGAACACGGAGGTGAGGCAGAGGGCGAGCAGCGCCAGCTTGAGGGCACACCTGTGGGCAAAGAAGAACTTCAGGAAGCCCGAGGTGCGGTGCCTGTCCACGTAGTCGTTGCCCTTTTCGTCTATTATGCCGAAGAGGGTAAGCACCGCCAGGGGGAGCAGCATCAGGTTCTCCCTGCTGAGGAAGAGCACCGTCAGGATGATTGCTGCGGTGCTGGCCGTGAATACCAGGTTGTCAATTTTGCCGGAGAGGAGCACACCCAGCAGAACTGCAGTCAGGATTGTGGCAGAGTAGGGGTCGAGCACCGACAGGGCAATCCAGGTAGCCACCAGAAGGGGCGCCAGGATTGAGGCGACCCTCCTGCTGTGCAGGCCTTCGTCGAAGGCGTCATCTATATACTTCAGACCACCACCTATCAGGGCATATGCTGCGAGCTGCGGGAACATCTCCTTCCCTCCTTTAGTTAGATTTAGTCGGGGTAATATATAATGATTTCTTTCATAGAGCCTCCCGCAGTGAGTAAAATAAATTTAAACATCCGGGACGAAGTAAAAATTTTGTTGGAGATGAAATTTTGCAGTTTTATCAGTATTTTACAATTACAGACCTCTCCTTCGGGAGGCCTCCGTAGAGCTTTTCTATTGTTATCTTGACCTCCCTGCCGGAGCTCTGGAGCAGCAGGATGTTGTCGAAGAACCTCTTTATGCCCTCTATTTCGTTTCTCGCAATGAGGTCGGGGTTGAGGGCTATGAGGGAGGTGCAGTTCCACCGCTTGTGACCCTCAAGGTGCCTGATGAGGATCTCCTCCACCTCCTCCCACTTGTAGTAGGAGGTGAGGTCGGAGAAGATGTCGATTACCACCCGCTTCGGCCTGCTCTTGGGGAGGGACTTGATGCTCTTTACTATTGCGTGCTGAATCAGGGTGAGGTTCAGCGGAACTATTATCCTGCCATCCTGGTGCTGCAGGTTCGTGGGCGTCTGCACGGTGTTCAGGGTGTGGTGGAGGTCCAGGAAGGTGAGGTTGCGGAGGGCGCGTCTGGGTAGCTCCCTGAGGAGTCCGTCCCTGAATTCTTCGTAGGGCGTGGTGGAGGTGAAGTAGATGACGGCGTCCCTGTTCTTGAGGCCTTTCAGGATGAAGGTCCTGATGAAGAGGGACTTGGCCCTGGATTCGTCGCTCAGTATGAGGGTGGAGGAGTTCCTGGCAAGGCCGCCTCCAACGAGCTCGTCGAAGGCCTCGATGCCGGTGGGCATTATGTTGAGGGCGTCTTCACCCTTTATCCCGTGGGAGGAGAGCTTTTCGTTGATGGTTTTTGCGATTGCCGTTCTGAAGAGGGAGTATTCGAAGGGGAAGCTCTCTTCCAGGGAGTCCAGGTACAGCTTCAGGTTGCGGCAGAACTCTTTTTCGTCCATCGGAGGAGGCGGTGTGCCGTCGCTGAGGCTCCTGAAGAAGGGGCTGACTTTTGCAAGCTTTGTTATGATGTTTCTGTTTTCTTTCTCGGGCACGAAGGCAGAGATTTTTTCTGATACCGCCCCGAGGGTTTCTTCGAGAACCTTGGGGTAGTACTTGGTGGTGTCGAAGTTGCTGCGCAGGTCTTCGGGGAGGTTCAGTACGTCCATGCCGAGGATGCGCTCAATGTCCTGCCTGAGCTCTTCAAGCGTCTGACGCTTCAGGGAGAATTTGCCGGCGTCCTCGCTGGAGTACATCTCGAGGAGGATGGCAACTGCTATGGCGTTCCTGAGCTTTTCGGGAAGGGTGTCGGGGAACCAGAAGGTGCGGGCCATGTCGTCGAGTTCAATGTCCTCGACGGCAGGATGCTCGTCGGCAAATCTGGATTTCACCTTCTGGAGAATTTTCTGGAGGGCATCCACGCGGATCCAGAAGCCGGCGTGGTGGTTGAGGAGGTCCACGACGCTGTGGGTTTCTTCAGAGAGGTGCTTGATTTTGAGGGTGTTTATGGCGTATATTTCTATTATTAGCACGGCGAAGTAGGCAAAGAAGAAGGCGCCGTGGAGGGGGAACTTTGTGACGTCGTCGTAGGACCTGTAAAGGAGGTAAACTATGACGAAGGCGGCGAATCCGCTGAGATAGCTGAGGTTTGTCCATATGTTCTTTTCCATGAGCTCCTCAAAGCCCTTGTGGGTGGTGCTGAGGTAGCCTATGTAGGAGATGAGGAATACGACTATGAAGGCTATCACTAGGGGGTAGTCCTCAACGTTGAGGGAGCCGACAACAGGAAGCAGCCTTTCGTAGCTCAGGCTGAGGCCGAAGAAGATGATGAAGAAGACGGAGATGTAGGAGATGAAGTAGCGGGAGAGGTTGAGGGGGTCGTAATCCATCTTTATTCTCAGGTTTTTGATTATGGAGCGGAGGTCGAGGATGTAGAAGATGTAGAAGGCGAAGAGGAGCAGAAGATAGATTATTGCGAGCGTCTGGGGCTTTTCCCCCATGTCGGACCAGGAGAACATGACCAGCGCGAGGACGTAGAAGCTGGCGCCGGTGTGGACAAAAGCCCACCTTCAGATAGTTCCAGTATTTTAGACCAGTCCTCTCACCAACCACGCGGGTGTAGAAGGATACGAGGGATATTAAAAGGGTGAGGGCCAGAACGAGAAGGTACCAGCCCGGATTTGTACCTCTGTATATCTCGTAGAACGGTGTATCCTTTATGGTAAAGTAGAGCGAGAGCGCAAAGAAAGCAAGAGTTATGGATGCGGTGACTTTTACGATATCAAAAGGCATAAGAGCACGCCATTTGGGCTGGAGGAGAGAGGGGTATTCGATTATATATGTAAGATAGTGAATTATCGAAAATGAACACACTATTAAATAAAAAAACAGATCAAAAAATAACTCACCAGGATTGTCTATATATGCAAAAAGATAATAAATTGGTAATGCAATTGATGATAAAAATGCTATACCTCCAAAACCAGCTATAAAGAATGGTTTATGCACAAAACCTATTTTTTTATAGCTTTTAGA
>JAADFX010000105.1 GCA_013152685.1 Methanobacteriota archaeon
GCCAGAGCTCTGAGCAGCTACTGCGGCCTGAACCCCAACTACTCCAACCTCATCGCCTGGAAGAGGTGGTACCAGGCGAGGGGAAAGCCCGAGCCGGAGTGGCTTGAGAAGAGGCTCAGACTGCTGGAGCGCGGGCGCGGCAGGGGCTAGCTCCGCTCCTCCACGAACTTCGGGACAGCATGCCGGAAGGGGTCGAAGCGCTCCACGTCTTTAATGTACACGCACTTCATGCTCACCTTGCTGTGCAGCGAGCCCGGAAGCCGGAGAATCCGCTTAACGTCCACGGTGACCTTGGCGTCCAGCATCTCGGCGTTGAGCCTGCGGATTAGCTCCAGAAACCTGCCGAAGCCCCTGCTTCCCAGCGTCTCCTTCAGCAGGGTGAAGCTGCCCTCCTCCAGCTCATTCGCCACCCTGCGCAGCGTCCTGGGCTCGAGCAGAGACCCCACCCGCCTCCTGGGGATGCCAGAGCCCCGGAAAACCCCGGGGCTGAGGAGGGAGAGCAGGCGCAGCAGGCGGAGGCGGAATACCCTGGGGTAGCCTCCCCTTAGCTCCAGCAGCTCTCGCGGTGGTATAACCCCGCCCGCCACGTAGTCCAGCAGACTCGCCCTCTCCTGGCTCTGCATCCCCAGCACCTTCTCGTCCAGAACGCGGAGGTGGTACCCCCTGCCCGAGTAGACGAAGTGCAGCTGCTCAAGCGCAAAGTCCTCCCGCAGCACCTCCGCCACGCCCAGGATGTACTCCTTCGCCTCCGCCAGGCAGGTCCCGCACACCTCGCCAGGGGCACAGGAGCAGGAGCGCAGGGGCAGGTCCTTCGCGTCCACATCGAAGACCAGCTCGGCGCCCTGCCAGCCCTCCCGCCTCTCCGGTCTGGAGTAGAAGGAAACGCTGGAGTAGGCGGCGTAGGGGGCAATCCTTATCAGCATCCCCTCAAGCTGCGCGGGCGTTGAGATGCGGTTGTACCTGTCGCTTGGTCCTTCGCCGCGGTGGTCGAAGCCGAACTCCCGCTGCTGAAGAGTCTCCAGGATGAACTCCGGCACGTCGTCGAGGCTCCACTCCTCCCGGTAGTACCTGCGCCTCTCCTCCGGCGTTGCTTCGCGGAATATCACTCCTCCCTCCTGTAGCGCCTCCGGGTGTAGTACACCAGGGGGTTCTTGACGTCGCGGCAGTGCCTGTCGGGGGAGCAGAGGGAGGGCGCCTCCCTGCGGATCTTCTCGCAGTTGGGCACAAAGTACCAGGGGCTCCTCCCCGAATCCTCCAGGCGGGGCTCCTCCACCAGCCCGAAGCCCAGGTGGTAGTTTATGTTCAGCTTCTCCAGGGGCTGGTCCTCGAAAAGCGGCGGGGAGCAGCGCTCCGCGGCGGCGTAAATCACCGGCAGCACCTCCTCGGTGAGGATGCGCACATCCTTGATGAAGTCGGCTATTCGGGCATTTTCGCCGGCGTTGAAGGGCGCTATCCTGGCGTAGGACAGGAAGGAGGTGAGCAACACGGTTATGGCGTAGTTGCGGGAGCCGCTCTCAACCCCAGCCAGGGTGCTGCGGATGCAGGGCGGAAAGCACTCCTCCTTCAGCGCCTTTCCCGCACGCCTGGAGAGAGCAGGAGCAGCGGCTAGAGAAGCCCTCTCCAGCGCATCCGCCAGAGCCTCAAGGCGGGGGTCGTCGGTGGAGCAGGAGCGCATGAACTCGTCGCACCTCTCAGCGATGTGCTCCGCGTAGCAGGAGATAGCCTGCTTCACGGTGAGCAGCGCGTACCCCCGCGAGAGGTAAACCTCGGCGAGGCTCACACTCCTGCTGCGCAGCGCCGGCAGCAGCTCCTCCCAGGGCACGGCGTAGAGGGGGCTCTCACCCTGCAGGGCGGTGAGCAGCCTGAGGTCTGCCTCTGGCACCTCCAGTCCTGCCCCGCTCAGGGGCAGAATCCTAAAATCCTCCAGCAGGAATACCAGCGCCTCGGGGTTAAACCTGCGCTCGCCCCACCCCTGCTGCTCCAGCAGCAGCCACAGCCTGGAGCTAACCTGGCGCTTGACCACCTCCTTCGCCGCCCTCGCCTCCCTCGAAGCTGCCCCCCGCAGCGCCCCGGCGCTGAGCAGCGCAAAGAAGGACTGGGCGTCCACCTCCGGCTCAACGCTCAAGCTGACCTCGCCGGCAAGCTTCCTCCTGGCCTCGGCAAAGGCCCTGTCGCTGAACCTCTTATTCAGGTAGCGCAGCGCCCTTCTGGAGAAAGGGCTAACCAGGGGAGGAAGCATGCACCTACTTCGTCCGGCGACTACTTAAGGTTAGCGACAGCGCTGGAAAAGTGTCACTCACTCTCTATGCGCGGCGCCAGCAGGAAGCTCAGGCTCACGCTGGGCGCCAGAAAGTCCAGCTTCACCGGGATGTCGTTGCCCAGGTTGATTCTCACCGTCGAGGCAATATCTCCAGCTTTTACCATGTCCTTCAGGTACTCAATGGAGAACATGCTCCTGCAGGGCTCCTCGCAGGAGAAGCTTATTGCCTGCTCCTTATCCACGCGCACCTCCACGTTGCCCAGGTCGCCCCTGGCAGAGATGTAGAGCGCCTCCCCGTCCACGCGCAGTGTAACGTGGTCGCTCACTATCTCCGCGTCCTTTATGCCCTCACTCAGCACCTTCGGGTCTATCTCCACCTTCGCCGGAAACTCCAGCTGGGGGACGCGGAGCTCCTCCTCGCCCACGTCTATAAGCGGGAGGTCAAAGCGCCGCGTCGCCGAGTTGCTCAGGGTTATCCTGAGCGCATCTCCAGCCTCGGTGGTGGTCAGCTCTATGCGGTCGCTGGCGCCGGCGCGCTTCAGTATGGTGTTCAGCCTGTCCAGGTCTATGCCCAGGGTGAGCATCTCCTCAACACTGTACTCCTCAAAGGCCTCGCGGTTCATCTTGAAGTCCACGAGCGCCACATGCGCCGGGTCCATGGCGCGCAGCGCTATTCCATCCTGCGAGACCACAATGCTCGCCTCATCTATCATGTTGGAAATTGCGTCTATGCTGGACTTCAATATCTTCGGGTCTGCCAGTACAGCCTTCATCCTCTCTCCTCCTTAAGCTTTTCAACCGCATACTTCACCTGCTCGTACAGGTTCATGTCGAGCCTGCTCATGTCCTGCATTACCTCCACCTCTATCTCCACCGCCTCGGCGAGGCGCACTCTTCCGATAACCCTCACCCTTGCGCCCTCCCTGGCGCGCTCAAAGAGCTCCGGGTCTGCGAAGAGGAGCACCGCCCTGCCGGTGCCGTCGTCTATTAGGGCGGTGCCGCTGCTCTCGTCCCTGTCCACGATGGTGCCCAGCACGCGCACCCTGAACTCGTCTCCCCGTATCTTCGCTATCTCCACCTGCCTCGCTGGCAGCCTGCGCTTCTCCTGGGGCATGCAAACTACTCCTTCACCCTAACGCTCTTTGCGCCCCTCGCCATTATGGTCTTGCCGGTGCGCGCAATCTCCTTTATCCCGTATCCCCTCATGAGGTCTATGAAGGCGTTCACCTTGTCCTCATCCCCGGTGATCTCCACCACCATGCTGTGCTTGGCCACATCCACAATCCGCCCGCGGAAGATGTTGGCGTACTGCACCACCTCGGCGCGCGAATCTGCGCTCTTCACGCTCACCTTTATCAGCGCCAGCTCTCTCACGACGCTCTCGCGGGGGTTGAGCTCGCTGACCTTCACCACCTCAATCAGCTTGTTGAGCTGCTTCATCACCTGCTCCAGCACAACCCTGTCGCCGCGCACCGTCATGGTTATCCTGGAGATTCCTGGAATTTCCGTCGCCCCCACGGAGATGCTGTCTATGTTGAAGTTGCGCTTCCTCAGCAAACCCGAGACGCGCTGCATTACGCCGGGGCGGTCCTCAACGAGGGCGACAATGTAGTGGGTCTTCTCCATTCAAACCACCTACTCAATTATGTCCTTAAGGCACCTGCCCGGAGGCACCATCGGGAAGATGTTGCACTCGCGGTCTATCACGAAGTCTATCACCGCAGGTTTGCCCGCGTCGAAAGCTTCTTCCAGGGCTTCGCGTATTTCGCCGGGCCTCTCAACCGCTGTGCCGAAGGCTCCAAAGGCCTCTGCGACCTTCACGAAGTCCGGAGTCTCGCCCAGGTTAACCGCCGAGTAGCGGCGGTCGTAGAAGAGCTCCTGCCACTGGCGCACCATGCCGAGGTAGCGGTTATCGAAGACCGCAACCACGACATTGATGCTGTTCTCAACCACCGTGGCGAGCTCCTGGATGTTCATCAGGAAACTACCGTCGCCGGCGATGTCTATCACCCTCGCCTCGGGCCTCGCCACCTTCGCTCCCATGGCAGCGGGGAACCCGAAGCCCATGGTGCCCAGCCCGCCCGAGGAGATGAAGGTGCGCGGCTTTGTCCTGCCCAGGTAGTGGTGCGCCCACATCTGGCACTGCCCCACCTCGGTGGTAACTATGTCGTCCTCGCTGAGGAAGTCCATAATCTCCTTTATGATGCGCTGCGGCTTTAGCGGAACGTCGTCGTAGTCCATGCGGGGGTTGAACTCCTTCTTCCACTGCTGAACCTTCTCCACCCAGGCCTTGGTCCTTGCCTGGGCCATCATCTCCTTAATCGTGCTATTGAGCCGCCTCAGCACGCGCCTGGCGTCGCCCACCACGGGTATGTCGGCGCGGACGTTCTTGCCGATCTCCGCCGGGTCTATGTCTATGTGGATTATCCTCGCCTCAGGGGCGAAGCAGCTCACCATGCCGGTGCTCCTGTCGCTGAAGCGCGTGCCTACGGCGATGAGCAGGTCAGCATCAGTAACCGCGTAGTTGGCTGCTTTGCGGCCATGCATCCCGAGAACGCCGAGCGCAAGGGGGTGCGACTCCGGAAAGCTGCCCTTGCCCATGAGAGTTGTGACCACCGGCGCCATTATCAGCTCCGCCAGCTCCATGAGCTCAGCCGAGGCTCCCGAGATTATAACGCCCCCGCCGGCGAGTATGACGGGGCGCTCAGCCTCGAGAATCGCCCTGGCGGCCGCCTTTATCTGCCTGGGGTGCCCCTCGTAGGTGGGCTTGTAGCCGACTATCTCCACCTCGTCCGGAAACTCCACCTCCGCCTCGCCCTCCTGCATGTCCTTGGGCAGGTCGATGAGCACAGGTCCGGGCCTGCCCGTCTGCGCTATGTGGAAGGCCTTCTTTATCACCTCCGGTATCTCGGCGACGCTGCGGATCTGGAAGTTGTGCTTCGTAATGGGCATGGTGATGCCTATAACGTCGGTCTCCTGGAAGGCGTCCCTGCCTATAAAGGGCGTGGCCACCTGACCCGTGAAGGCCACCACCGGAGAGGAGTCCATGTAGGCGGTGGCTATGCCGGTGGTCAGGTTTGTGGCACCTGGACCTGAGGTGGCGCTGCACACGCCCGCTCTTCCCAGGGCTCTTGCATAGCCGTCCGCCGCGTGCGCCGCGCCCTGCTCGTGGCGCGTGAGGATGTGCCTTATCTCCGAGTCGTAAAGCACGTCGTAGAGCGGGATAGACGCGCCTCCGGGTATGCCAAAGATAACCTCCACGCCTTCCCGGCGGAGAGCCTCGACTATTGCCTGAGCGCCTGTCATCCTCATGGAAAAGCACCCGCTTTCTTTCAGTATTCACCGGCATCATTAAAAAACCTTTTTCTCCCACTACGCCATCTGCTGCAGCAGCACAGAGGCGAGGGTGAAGTAGACCACCAGCCCGGTTATGTCCTGGGTGGTGGTCATGAAGGGTCCGCTCGCTATCGCGGGGTCTATGTTAAGCTTCTCGAAGAGCCAGGGTATAACCACGCCCATAACGCTCGCAAGGCTCATCGCCGCGAACATGGCGGTGCCCACTATCAGACCTATCACAGGCCTGCCCACCAGAAGCTGGGCGAAGAGCGCCACCGCCACGCCCGCGATGAGCGCCATGGTTATGCCTATTTTAATCTCCCTCAGCAGGTAGCGCAGCCTGTCGTTTATCTCCCGCGTTGCCAGGCCGCGTATAAAGATGGTGGACGTTTGAAGGCCCACATTTCCGCCCATGGTCATTATCGCAGGCACAAAGAGGGAGAGGGCGACGACGGAGGCGAGGGTCTCCTCGAAGCGCTTTAGTATGCTCGCCGCCACTATGCCGTCGCCCAGCAGGGCAACGAGAAGCCAGGGCAGGCGCGCCCTGACCACCTCCAGGGCAGGAGCCTCAATGAGCCTGTCCACACCCACGCCAGTACCGGCGATCTGCCCCATGTCCTCGGCCATCTCCTCCTCTATAACGTCCACCACGTCGTCAACTGTTACCAGGCCGACGAGCCTCCCCTCCCTGTCCACCACGGGCACCGCCGCCAAATCGTAGTCGGCCACTATTTTGGCGACCTCCTCCTGGTCCATGTCTGTGGGCACGGCTATAACATCGGGGTTCATCACCTCCCCGAGCTTTCTTCCGCTGGGCGCCAGCACCAGGTCGCGGAGGGAGAGCACTCCCACCAGCTTCCCCTTTTCGTCCACCACGTAGAGGTAGTAGATGGTCTCATACTCACCCGCGTGGGTGCGGATGAAGCGGATCGCCTCCTCAACGCTCATATCCCTGGGCAGCGCCAGGACGCGGGTGGTCATGAGCCCGCCGGCCGAGTCGCTGGGGTGCCTGAGCAGCGCCCTGGCCTCGCTTCTCAGCTCCGCGGGCAGGTACTGCATTATCCCGCGCCTCACCTCGGGGGCGAGGAGCGCCAGGACGTCGGCGCGCTCATCCGGCTCCAGGTGCATCAGCAGCTCTGCGGCGGCGCGCGGGGGGAGGAGCTCCAGAAGCTCCGCCTGAATCTCGTCCTTGAGCTCCGGCAGAAACTGGGCAACCAGCCTAGGGGAGAGTCTGGTGAGGCACAGCCTGCGCTGCTCGTCGTCGAGGCTCTGCACAAACTCGCTTAAATCGTGGGGGTGGAGCTTTGCTATCTCGCGCTCCAGCTCCTCCCATTCTCTCTCCTCTATGAGCCTCTGCAGCCTCTTCGCGGTTGCCCTGTCCAGAGCTATGAGAACCACTCTCCTATAAACTAATCTAGGGTGAGGCGTGAATATATAGTTGACTATATAAAACTAACGGAGGAGGCTACTTCAGCCTCTCGGGCACAAGCTGCTTCGCCGCCAGGTCTTCGAAGTCCTCGGCGTAGCGTATGAGCTCTGCTCTGCCGCGGTTCACCAGAACCTCGGCGCAGCGCGGGCGGGAGTTGTACTGCGAGGCCATCACAAAGCCGTAGGCGCCGGCGTCCAGGAAGGCGAGCACATCGCCCTTCTCGATGCGAGGCAGGCTTCTGTCCTTCGCCAGCAAATCGCCGCTCTCGCACAGGTTGCCGGCAACGGTGACCTCCTCCGCGGGAGCCTCTCCCGCCCTGTTCGCCACCACCACCTCGTGGTAGGCGCCGTACATCGCAGGTCTCAGAAGCAGGTTGAAGCCGGCGTCGCAGCCTATAAACTTCTTGTAGGGCGTGGCCTTTATGGTGTAAACTCTGGCGAGAAGCACGCCGGCGTCGCCAACAATGTAGCGCCCGGGCTCAAAGAGCAGCCTCGGCCTGGGAAGCGAGTGCTCCGCCAGCTTCTCCTCAATCACGGGCAGAAGGGCTTCAGCCAGCTGCGCCGGGGTTATGTAGGGCTGCTCCGCCGAGTAGCGTATCCCCACGCCGCCGCCCAGGTCTGCGAACTCCAGCTCCAGGTTGAGCTCCCTCCTGAGCCTGCCCATTATGTCGAAGAGCCTGCGCGTCGCCTCAACGTAGGGCTCCACCTTTGTGATCTGCGAGCCTATGTGCATGTGTATCCCGGCAACGTCGAGGCGAGAGCAGCTCAGAGCACGCTCATAAGCCTTCAGCACCAGCTCCTCGTGGATGCCGAACTTGCTCTCCCTCAAGCCTGTGGCGAGGTGGGGGTGCGTCTCCGGCGAGACCTCCGGGTTGACCCTGAAGGAAACCTTCGCCTCCGCCTTCTGCGCTTCCACAATCTCAATCAGCCTCTCAAGCTCGTGGAGGGAGTCCAGGTTTATGACCACGCCCGCCTCAACGGCGCGCTCCAGCTCGCGGTCGCTCTTGTTGTTTCCGGTGAAGATGATCTTCTCCGCCTGGAAGCCCGCCTTTAAGGCGAGGTAGAGCTCGCCTTCGCTGACTATGTCTGCGCCCGCCCCCTCGTGGCGGAGAATGCTGAGCACCGCCAGCGAGGTGTTCGCCTTGCAGGCATAGCAGACCAAAACATCCCCATAGCCAGCGAAGGCATCGCGGAACTCGCGGTAGCGCTGGCGAATGCGCTGCTCGTCGTACACATAGAGAGGGGTGCCGTACTTCTCGGCCAGCTCCACCAGGTCTGCACCACCTAGGGTGAGGTGCCCCCGCTGATTTATGCCCAAGTGAGGTCGAAAGTCGAGCATGGGTACCACCTACTCATCAAAAGCATGATTTTTATACCGCGCTAGGATATCGTCTCTTGCCTTTATTGTTGTTTTTGCAGCCGGCCAATGCTACTCCCGAAAGTCAGCCCCATCGTCATCCGCCCATCTTACCCTCCGGACGTAAGCCATGGAAGGAAGAGGGCGCCGGCCCTGCCTTGAGGACCAGGACAAGAGAATTCTCCAGCTATTTGTGAATTTTTGTTCTGTTTACCTGCAAAATGTGAACTTTTGTTCAGGCAAGGTTTATATATACCGAAAAAGAGTATATACAGGCTCGAGGCATTCGGACGGGGGACTGGAATTCCAAAGGTCTCCTCTTTTGCCGGTTGCAGGCGTTGTATAAGTTCTCACCGAACCGCAACGGGTATCTGAGCAGGCTTTTTTTCCTTTTTCCCGTTGCTGCCTGAGTGCGAGTATCCGGAAGAGGAGGCGAGGAAAGGTGGAAGTGAAAGGCGTTGTTGGTTATATTTGTGCTGGCTTTATTCTGGGGTTTTTAATTCTGACGGGTGGTGCAGGTGCCGCGACAAATATAAGCGCCTGCACCACTATCTCCGCGCCCGGGGTCTACGAGCTGCAGAACGACATCATAGACTCTGCATCGACGTGCATAAACATCGCCGCGAACGATGTTATTTTTGACGGCCAGGGCTACACCATCGACGGAACAGATACCGGGGGCACCTACGGCGTTTATGTCTATAATTCATCCACAGCCCTTGCCAACGTCACAGTTAAGAACCTGGTTGTAACGGACTGGTTCTATGGCATTTATTATGCAGGTGTCCAGAACGGGAGCATCGAGAACAACAACGCGAGCTCCAACTTCAACGCTGGAATCTACCTCTACTTTAACAGCAACTCCAACACCCTCACCAACAACACCGCATCATCGAACAGTGGGACTGGAATCTGGCTCTCCTCCTCCAGCGGCAACACCCTCATCAACAACACCGCATCGAACAACCAGGATGGAATCGGCCTCTCCTCTTCCAGCAACAGCAACACCCTCATCAACAACACCGTGAACTCCAACACCAACAGGGGAATCATCCTCTCCTCTTCCAACAGCACCACCCTCATCAACAACACCGTGAGCTTGAACGCAGGGCTTGGAATCGACCTCACCTCTTCCAGCGGCAACACTATTTACAACAACTTCTTCAACAACACCGGTAACGCCGGCATNNTTTACAGCAACGCCTGGAACACCACCAAGCAAGCTGGCGCAAACATCATCGGCGGCCCGAACTTTGGCGGGAACTTCTGGGCAAAGCCTGACGGCACCGGGTACAGCGAGACCTGCAACGACGGAAACGATGACGGGATATGCGACAACCCATACAACCTGGCCGCGGGTAACGTGGACTACCTCCCCCTGACCTCAATCCGCGGGATCCACAGGTGCGGTGTCATCGTCTCACCCGGCGTCTACAGGCTCGCCGCAGATATAACAGACAGCTCTGCAACAAGGTGCATCGAGATAAACTCCAGTGATGTCGTCCTCGACGGGAAGGGTTATACCCTCGATAGAACAACCCCTGGCTCGGGCACATACGGCGTTTATGTTTCCGGTCAAACAAATGTAACTGTTAAAAACCTCACCGTAACCAACTGGGTACAGGGGATAGGATACGTTAACTCGGACAACGGAACCATAGCGAACAACACTGCATCGAACAACTACTATGGAATCTACCTCACCGATGCCAGCAGCAACAACATTACAAACAACAACGCATCGAGCAACTTGTATGGAATCTACTTCTACACTTTCAGCGACTACAACACCCTAACAGATAACACCGCATCGAACAACGGCAACGACGGAATCACCCTCTACACTTCCAGCAGCAACAGCATTACAAACAACACCGCATCGAACAACGGCAACGACGGAATCTCTCTTACCGTGCTCAGCAGCTACAACACCCTCACAAACAACACCATGAGGAGCAACCAGTGGGACTTCCACTCCGCCTCGTCCCCCTCCAACACTATAATCACCAGCCTCTTCACCAGCACGAAGGCGAGCTTCACCTACTCAGGGAACATCCAGGTTAACTCCTCCTCATCCCCCGCCTCTGACCCCCCGGGATACAGCAATATAGGGAAGTACCTGAACATCGTCAACTCCACGGCCGCCTGGGTCTATTTGAACATCAGCTATACAGACGCAGAGGCCGCCGGGGTGGTTGAGAGCTCGCTTAGAATGTGGGAGCACAACGGCACTGGCTGGAGCACTGTGAGCGGCACCAGCGGCGTTAACGAGGCTGAGAACTACGTGTACGCCTACCTGACGAGCTTCAGCGTCTTCGCCCCCATGGCTGACACCCCGCCCTCCATAACCATAGTCTCACCCTCCAACACCACCTACACCTCCACCTCGATTGCATTGAACGTCTCGGCAGACGAGGCGACATCGGTCTGGCTGTACAGCCTGAACGGCGGGTCTAACACCACCTTTACGCCCAATATTAGCATCACCGCAGCCGAGGGGGCCAACACCCTCGTGGTTTATGCCAACGACACCGCAGGCAACCTTGGCAGCGCTGCTGTACATTTCACCGTTGATACTGTGGCACCTGCCGTGACCTTCATCGCACCAACACCAGCGAATGGCTCGGTGGTCACCGTCGATTACGTCTATATCAACATAACCGGCTCGGAAGCCCTGAATACCGCCATACTTGAGTGGAAGGGCGTCAACTATACGATGAGCGGCTCAGGCATTAACTGGCACCTGAATAGGACAGGTCTTGCCAGCGGGGAATACACTTACAGAGTCTGGGCGAATGACTCCTCCGGTAATATGAGTGTAAGTGGGAGCAGAGCTGTGAGTGTGAACGTACCTCCCGCCCCTCCTGACACCACCCCTCCGGTAATCTCCGGACTAGGAGTAAGCAGGCACCCCCTGGTAAACAGCACCACCTCCAACACCACAGTCATCTCCTGGAGCGCGAGCGATGCCGGCGGCATTCACCAGCAGTGGGTGGCAGTCAGGTTCAGAAACGGCACCCTCCACAACCTCAGCTACACTTCCAGCCCCTTTGCCCTCCGGGTAAGCCGGTACGGCACCTACAATGTGACCGTCTACGCCAACGACACCTCCGGCAACCTCGCCTCCGGCTCGGTGCCTCTCTACGTAGAGTACCACGTCCTGTCTAAAAACACCACGCTGAACGCCAGCCAGACCCTCACGATAATAAACGACAGCGAAATAAAAATCACCGCCACCGCAGGTGCCGGCGGGGGGAGCGTCGCCCTCGACGTTAAGATGCTCGACACCAATGGCACCTTCGGCATGGCCTCAATCGCCGTGGGCACATCCACGGCTGCCAGCGTAGAGGGTGGAATAAGGTACCTGAAGATAACCAACACCACCCCAGTGGAAAACATCACCAGATTCAGAATCGAGCTCACCTACACCGCTGGTGAAAAAAGCGGCAGGTCGCTTTACCTGATGTACTGGAACGGCTCCAGGTGGTACAGGCTGACGGACTACGCGGGCAAAAGCATACCAGACGCCAAAGGCGGTCTGCACGTATATTCAGCAGGCGACACGGGCAGTGCGGTGTACGCGGAGGTCAACCACACCAGCATCTTCGGTATAGGAAGCGCTGCCCCATCCACCACACCCGCCGCGGTGGTCTCGTATGCAGGAGGAGGATACATGCCCGAGGCGGTGCTTCTCGCCAACAGCATTGACTTGGCTCTTGCTCGGGAGCTTGTAGCCTACCTGAAAGCAAGGGGCATAAGGGTGGACATCGCAGATGCCGCTAACTTCAGCGACTACTCAGATAAACGGTACCTAATAATCCTGGGCGGTCCCGAAGCCTACGAGGGTGTTGGCGGAATTGTGGCAGGCATCCTTACCAGCGAGGAGAGGGCAGAAATAATGGGCGGTGGTGCCTACATTAAAAAGAACTCCGTCTTCCGCTCCGGCGGCGTGGTGTATATCTTCGCAGGTAGGGACAGAAACGCAACCAGGGAGGTGTGGAAGGAGCAGTATAAGGAGGTGGCGATGGAGATAGAGTACAACTGGGGATAGTTATTCCTCCTTCTCCTCCCTCTTCCCCTTCTGCGCGATTTCCCGCATGTCCTCGTATATCTCATCCGAAAGCGCCTCGAAGTCGGCGATTCTCCTCCTGAGGAGCTTGAACTTCTCGAAAACTCTGGAGAAGCGCTCGCCCACCTCGCCGCGCCTCGCCAGCAGCCTGCCCAGCTGGTAGAGGTAGCGTATCCTGTCGGAGCGCCTTATGCCGGAGTAGAGCACAGTAACCTCAAGGCTGCGCTTCTCGCTCGCGGGAAGGTCGCCTCCCCGCACCTCCCCGGAGAGCTGCTTCTCAATCCAGAGCCTGGCTGGAATGCTCCCCAGGAAGTCCAGGTAGCGTCTTGGCCCGGAGACCACCACCAGGGCGCGCTTCGCCGCAGCCAGGTCGAAGGCCACGAGGGTCGCCTCCGAGGCTCTCCTGGTGAGGTGCACCACAAGCTCCGGTTTGTCTATCGCCTCCTCGCCACCGCCGAAGAGCCCCGAGCCCCGCAGCTCCTTCCATGCCAGGCCTATGCTGGAGACGCCCGAGAGGGTGTTTATCACGTCTGTCGCACCAAGCACGTTGCTCCCCAGCTCCTCGCGCACCCGGTACTCGCCCACCTCAAAGAGGTTGTTGAAGTACCTGAAGATCTTCTCGTTGATGGCGTTGAGCTGCCCCTGGAGGCGGAGCCCCTCGCTCAGAGCCTCGTTGTCCACCGGAAAGACCGCGTCGCTCTTTGCCACAATGGGCTTGAAGCTCTCCGAGAAGTTCACCAGAGTACGCTCCACATCCTGCTCGCTCGGGAGCACGCCCAGGTAGTACACCGGCTCCATGTAGCTCCTCTTCAGCTCCTCAATTAGCACATCCACGCCGCCGCCGGTGCCCCCTCCGAAGGCGGAAATCACGAGAAGGCAGTCGAAACCGTCCTTCACCCTGTCGATCAGCTCGACGATGTTGTACTTCTCCTCATCCAGAATCTGCCTTCCCAGCTCCAGGTCGAAGTTTGCGCCGTTGCCGTCCAGGAAGCGCTCCCCCAGAAGAAGCTTGTGCCTGTGGGGGAGCGCGCCCAGGGTGAGGGAGTCGGTGTCCAGGAGCACCCCTGTGTAGGGCACCCTGCCCTGCGCTTCCCTCAAAAAGACACTTGCGATCTTGCACCCAGCCCTGCCGACGCCGACTATGAAGGGCCTCAACTGCTTCTCTCCCTCTCTATCCCAGCTCTTCCTTCCTCTGCCTTATGAAGAACACCACCAGGGCTATGACGATTATGCCCGCGATGGCGATGAGGTACTTCTTCAGGCTGGACTTCTTCTCCAGCGCCTGCGCCTTCTCCCTGGCCTCCTTTATTATATCCTCGAGGAGGGCAATCGAATTCTCAGCGTTCTGCTTCGCGAGGTCCACATTGCCCCTGTCGTGCAGCTCCTTCGCCGTGGCCAGGCTCGACTTTGCCGTCTCCAGGCGCTTCTTCAGGCTCTCAACCTCGACGCCCTTCTCCTCAAGCTGGGCAACGAGCTGCTCCGCCTCGCTCAGCTTCGCCTCCGCCCTTGCGATTTCGCTCAGCGCCGCCGAGATAAGCTCATTGGTCACGTCAAGGTAGAGGGTCGCCTCCTCCTGGTAGCCCCTGTTCTCCTCGTCGTAGTACACGTAGGTTGAAACCCTCACCACCTCTATCCTGGTCAGCCTGCTAACAGGCGGAGCGCTGCCCACCATCTTTATGGACACCTGCTTAAGCCCCTTGGGCAGGGTAACCTCAATCTCTCGCCCGTAGTAGGTCTTCGCCTCGCCCCCGTCGAAGACTATGGTCGTCGTGGGGTCGTCCACCCCAATGCTCAGGTTGAGTCTCGCCTCCTGGGGCTCGGGACCGAGCTTCTTGAGCACCACCTCCACCGCCACGGGGTCGCCGATCCTGGCAACCCCTGCGGGAGAAACCTTCTGCTCCTCCACCGTCAGGTAGTCCGCCGAAATCCCGGCCGCAATCGAAGTGCAGGCCGCCACCAGCAACACAACCACAACTGCCAAGCCACGCATACTCCATTCCTCCTGCTACAAGGGGCTTATATCCTCAAGAAGGTCCTCCAGCTCGGGAGAGAGCCTGCCGCCCTCTTTCTCCTCCTTAACCTCGTAACTCTTAATTATGTCGTCTACACCTGTAATTATCATCCCGATATTTAAATGTTTAGACCCTGTGACCTCCTGCGATGAGAAGCTCACCTCTGCGCCCAGCTTTTTCCTAACCCACTCAACTGCGAAGCTTTCGCCGTAAACGCTGCGCACATCTCCATTTATCAGCAGGTGAACCCTCTCCGGCCTCACCTCGTCCAGGTTTATGTAGATGTGGTCCCTCAGCATCCTGGCGATAATGTCCTTCAGGGAAACGTGCTCTCCCTTCATGCGCATAAACCCTATGGTCGCCTTTCTCCCGGAGACCTCCTTCACCACCAGCATTGGGTCTGCGATGCTCATAAAGTTGGTTATCGTTGCAGTTATAATCGCGTGGCTCCTCGCTATGTCCTCCCCCCGCGAGGTGAGCACATTGTTGTCCAGGAACAGCGAGCCGTCCACGCTCTCCACCACGCTGGCGAAGTACCGCCCAACGTTCTTTATGTAATGCAGCCCCTCGCTCCTCGAAGGCAGGGGGAAGATTCCCACCACCGGCACGTGGTAGTACTTCCTCAGGCGCTCCGCAATCACCGGCGCGCCTCCAGTGCCCGTGCCTCCGCCCAGGCCCGCGATAACAAAGAACACCTCCGGCTTCTCCGTATTTACCCTGCGCACCGCATTCATCGCCAGCTCTATCTCCTCCTCCATAATCTTCCTGCCCAGCTCCACGTCCGCACCTGTGCCATGCCCTTTCGCCCGGCTCCTGCCTATGAGCACGCGGTTCTCCACGGGCAGGTGCTTAAGGGAGGATATTGCCTCCGAGGTGTCTATGCCAACGCCCTTTAGCTTCTCCTGCTTTCCCGGAGCGAGGAGGCTGAAGAGGCTGGACAGGGGATCCCTCTTGTAGAAGGCATCCACTATCTTGCAGCCTGCTCCGCCTATGCCCACTAGAGAAAACATTCACCCACCTTACAGGCTCTCAATGTCTCCGAGAAGATAGTCCAGGTCTCTCTCCTTCTGGGGCTCCGCCTCGGTGGCAACCTTCTTCTGAATCTCCCTGGCGCGCTCCAGCATGCGCTTCACCCTGGGAGCGTTGGTTATCCCCGCGAGCAGGACAACACAGCCCACGTGGTTCTCCTTGGGCAGCGGATAGTCGCCGCCCCTCACCTCGGTGCCCGCGATGGTGCTCTCCAGCCACTCCCTCGCCTTCTCTATGCCCTTGCGGTCCAGCTGGTCCGGCGGGCCGGCGATAACTATAAGCGCCTTGCTGGCGGAGCGGTAGTCGCAGGGGAGGAGCAGCCTGCCCTTAACAGCGCGCTTCGTAACCGAGAGGATGCGCGACGCCTTGCCTATCTCGTACTCCTTCTTCTTGAAGAGCTTCGTGAGGAAGCCCTCCCTCTTCACAGCCTCCGAGGCGTAGCCTATGCTGCATATTCCGCCCGCCTTGAGGGTGTTTATGATCTCACTCGCGTCCACCACCATCTCGCCCACGTGCTTGCGGTTCTTCACCTCTCCTGCTCTGCACAGTATGCCAAGGCGCTTGACTATCTCGTCGTTTATCCTGTCGTAGGCCTGGCGCACACTCTCGCCGCTGCGCAGGAAGGCGCCGTTGTCCACGAGTATGGTGGCGTCCGCGTGGGGGATAAGGGCCTTGAGGCTGCGCGCCGCGTTCAGCGTGTAGATGTCGCCCTCGTTCTCCGCCGGCAGTATTCCTATCGCATACACCGGCTCGTCGTAAACCTCCTTCAGGTGCTTCGTCACCACGCTTATGCTCCCGCTTCCTGTGCCGCCCCCGAGACCTGCGACCACGAAGAAGGCGTCGAAGGCGCTCACATTAAGCCTGGAGATGCGGTTCAGCACAATCTCAATCTCGTCCTCCGCTATCCTCGCCGCCTTCTTATTGTCGGCGCCCACACCGTGCCCCTTGACCACCGTCTCACCCAGGAGAATGCGGTCCTCCTGGGGTATGTACTGCAGACCCATGAGATCAGAAACCGCCGTATTTACGGCTATCGCTTCAAAGGTGTGGGGTACATGGCTCTTTCTATCTCTCATTATGAATAAATCTGCTATTTTACCTCCTGCCTGCCCTAAGCCAATTACCATCACTCTCATTTGCTCTGCCTCCAGCTCTTCCGTTTAGAGTGTACTTTTTCCACTTATATATATCTTACCTTGGGGTATATTTACCGGCGGTGCTGCACCCATCCCACTGACGCAGAAAACTTCTGCTCAGCGGGGAGCACAAAGCTCCCCTCAGGGGGAGCCAGTCCGCAGAGCCACCCGGCGAAGCGGCGTGTATATAGCCCCCTTCGGGGTGAGGGTGCTCTTCATGAGGGTCACAGCCTCCACGTCCACCTCCCCCAGGGCGTCGCCAGCATGAGCCTCTATAAAGCGCGCCACCGCCCTCCTCGCCCCCGGGAGCTTCACCCTCGCCAGGGTTATGTGGGGCACAAAGGCGCGCTTCTCCCCTGAGAAGCCCAGCCTGAGCAGCTCCCCCTCCAGCCTCCTGTGGAGCTCCACCAGCTCCTCCTTTCCCCGCTTCACCCCCGCCCAGACAACGCGCGCCGCCCTCACGCTGGGAAAGGCGCCCACTCCCTGGACGGTGAAGCTGAAGCTGCTGCTGCGGGCGAAGGCGCGCTTCATCGCAGAGTGCACCTCCTCCACGCGCTGCTCGGGTATCTCACCCAGAAACTTGAGGGTTATGTGCAGCCCCCCGGGAGCCACCGCCTTCAGGCCGGCTATCTTCGACAGCTCCCCCAGCAGCCTCTCCAGCTCCTCGGTGTGCGCTTCGACGGCGATGAAGGTGCGCATGCTCCTAAGTTAACCCGGGGCTTTATCTTTCTTGCGCCCAGTTTTCACTTTTCCCGCGCTCTTGGAGAAGCTACATTAAAGCACCGGACGAGCAGAACTTAAGCGATGGAGTGGCTCAGGCTGGTGGAAGAGTTCGGGAAGCTCGCCGAGGACAGGCTATCCAGGGGGGAGTACTACGAGCTGGAGGGGGTTGAAACTCCAAGCATGACACCCCACCCCCGCATGCAGGTGCGCCTGCTGGAGATCCCCGGCATATACCGCGTTGCGGAGCGCTACTCGGCAAATACGGAGCTGAGGTACTTCATGGACGGGGTGCAGCGCACAGTGCTCTGGCGCTACTACGACTACCACTCCGCCAGAATTCCCGTGTTCCTGCACCTCTCCGGCGCTGTGGTGCTGGAGCGAGTTAAGCCGGGGGTGTTCCTGCCGGTGGACCAGGGATACCGCAGCGCCCTTCTTGTACCTGAATTCCTCCACGAGGAGCTTCAGGGCATAGATGGAGTGGTCTCCACAGGAGAAGCCGAGCCCTGGAACATCGCCGAGGCTGTAGCCCTAGCGAAGGTGAAGTCCAGGGCGCTGCGGCAGGCGCTGGAGCTGGAGGTGATGCACCGCTTCCTCGAGCGCCACGACGCCCTTCTGGTGAAGGACGGCAACATAATAGACACTGGCAGCGCCCGCGTGGTTGGCGTGGTTAAGAGCCACTCCAGGCTTTACCTGCAGCAGGTGAGCCCCACGCTGCAACGCCTGGTGTGGAACATGCCCCTCTACCACAGGAGCTCCGCCTTCTCCCTGCGCCTGAGCGACGGCTCCCGCGTTGAGAGCTTCTACCTGCGGATACACGAGCCCCTCGCCCCGGAAACCGGGCTGATACGCGTGGAGCACCGCCTCAGCGAATTTGAGGAGCTCGCCTCCTGGCTCATAGCGGAGAGCAGGGTGTACTCTCGAGGAGAGCGGTGGCACAGCATGCTCTACCCCATACAGCGCTGCGAGGCCTACCTCCGCACCCAGCTCCCCGGCAGGAGGAGGCTCAGAGCACTGCTGGAGGCGGTGGCATGAGCGCCATAGGCTATGCGATAGGCACGCGCTCCTCGCCAAACACCGCCAACGAGTTCTACTTCTGGACACCGCCCGAGGAGGGAAGCCTGCAGATAGGCTCCATAGTCAAGGTGGAGAGCCCGGAGAACAGCGCCATTGGGGTGGTTGAGGAGATGAAGAGCTACGCCGACGTGGACGACTTTCTCACCCATGCGCTGCCGCGCGCCAACGACCCACTCCTAATCCCGGCGAACAGGGAGCAGAGCATTCTGGTGTGCAAAACTAGAGTGCTGAAGCAGCGGAGGGAGCGCCCCATAACCGAGGGCGTGGTGCGCTACCCAACCCGGGAGGAGCTGGAGGAGGTGTTCAGCGTTGAGGGCTGCAACCTGCCCTTTGGCGTGTTCGTCAACTCAGACTCGACGATGCTTCCCGTGAGGGTGCACGAGGAGTACGTGCTGGGATACGAGGGGGCGCACGTGAACATCTCCGGAATGAGCGGCCTGGCCACGAAGACCTCCACCTTCCTCTTCCTCCTCGCCTCCATCTTCACCCACGCGGAGAGCAGGGTGGCGTGTGTCATATTCAACAACAAGAGCGACGACCTGCTCCACATAGACCAGCCTTCGAGGGAGCTGACGCAGGAGGACCTGCTGATATACGAGGCGTGCGGGATTTCGCCCTCCGGCTTTGAGGCGAGGTTCTTCGCACCCAGCAACTTCTACGGCAGACCCCAGTCGCTGAGGCAGAGTGCGGAGGTCTTCAGGTGGGGCTGGGAGGAGGTGGTGGAGTACCTCCCGGGCTTGCTTAAAGCGGCGACGCAGGACCAGAAGGAGAAGCTGGACAGCGCCTTCTATGAGCTCAGGCGCATGGCAGCGCAGAGGGGCATAAGCAGCCTTGCGGAGGTGCTGGAGTTCATGCGCCAGGAGCTGCTGCTGGAGCAGAAGGCGCCATCGGAGCTCATCCACGGCACCTACAAGGCAACCTGGGGAAAGCTCTACAATCAGCTCCGCGCCCTCGAGACGAAGTACGACGGGCTCATAACCGGCTTTGCGGAGGAGGTTGTGGACCTGCCCTTCGACAGCATCAAAGACAGAGAGGTCTGGGTGATTGACATACAGCAGCTGGGCTTCTATCCACGCAAACTCGTGTTTGAGCGGGTAATAGACGAGTTCCTCTCCCGCCTGGAGCGCCGCTCCCTTAAGGTTGAGAAGCTGATAATCTTCATGGACGAGCTGAACAAGTACGCCCCGAGCAGCGCAGGCCCCGAGGTGGCCTCCCTCAAGGAGAAGCTGGTGGAAATCGCAGCCAGGGGGAGGAGCATAGGCATATCCCTCTTTGGCGCGGAGCAGTTCCGCTCAAAGATAGACCAGAACATCCTGGGCAACATCTCCACAGACATCTACGGCAAGACGAAGGACGCGGAGCTGGCGGAACCGCTATACAAAAACCTGCCCGAGCAGGTTAAGGGGAGGATCAGAAGGTTCTCCCGGGGCGAGAAGCTCCTGGACCACGAGCTCTTTGAGGCGCCGGTGTTCATCCGCGTTCCGCGCCCGCCATGCATGCTGGGCAGCGAGCTCTCCAGGCTCAGGGCAATGCAGAAGGGCATAGCCAGCGCGGGACAGGTTTAAGTAGGCCGCACACCAATCTAACGCCGTGAACCTCACTAGATTTGCCGAGGTCCAGAAAAGGCTCAGCCGGCGCGTGGTGCTTGAGGACGGCTTTGAAGAGGTGGAGCGCATCGCAGGCGTAGACGCCGCCTATTCTGAGGATGCCTGCTTCGCCGCCGCGGTTGTTGTGGAGCTCAAAACGCTGCGCACTGTGGAGGAGAAAACGGCCATGCAGAAGGTACATGTGCCCTACATCCCCGGCTTCTTCGCCTTCCGCGAAATGGGAGCTGTGATTAAGGCTCTGCGCAGGCTGCGCTCTGGCTACGACCTTCTGATGGTTGAGGGGCACGGCATCGCCCACCCGAGCGGCTGCGGCTTTGCCTCCCACCTGGGCGTTCTCCTCCGCAGGCCGAGCATAGGCGTGGCGAAGCGCCTGCTGTGCGGTAGCGTGAGGGGCACGCCCTCGCCGGAAAGGCCTGCGGAGGTGGTGCTCAACGGCAAAGTTGTTGGCTACGCCGTGAAAAGCGGGGGGAGGGTCATATACGTCAGCCCGGGAAACATGGTAAGCTTGACCACAGCGCTTGAGGTGGTTAAGAGAACAACACTTGGGCATGCGCTCCCCGAACCTGTTCGAAGGGCGCACCTGCTAGCGGCGCGGGCAAGGCGCGGTTACTAATTTTCCGTCGTTAGCCATGGCTCAGGTGTTGCCTCAACACTGGTTAGCAACCAAAATTTGAGTAGGTAGTATGGAAGTCGCCGCGTTGATAGCTCTCGCAAAGGCGGGCGCATACAGGGGCTACGCCTTTATATCCTCCGCCCAGCTTGCCTCGGCACTGGGCACCAGTCAGCAGACAGCATCGCGCAGGCTCATGCTGCTTGAGAGCCGGGGCTACATAACCAGGGAAGTACTGCCAAAAGGGCAGAGGATAAAGCTAACCGCAAAGGGAAAGCGCGCTCTGGGCGAGCTGTATGCGGAGCTCCGCTCCATTCTGGGCGACTCCGGCAAGGCGGCGCTCACGCTGTGCGGCGAGGTGACCTCCGGTCTGGGCGAGGGAAGCTACTATATGTCTCTCGAGGGCTACGTGAGGCAGTTCGAGGAGAGGCTCGGCTTTACCCCCTTTCCGGGGACGCTCAACTTGACGCTCAAGACTCAGGAGGACATTCGCTGCAGGCAGGAGCTGGTGAACCTCGGCGGGATAGCGGTTAAGGGCTTCATGCACGGCGGAAGGCGCCTTGGGGATGTGACCTGCTTCCACGCCGAGCTGCGCGGCGAGCGCGCAGCGGTGGTGCTCCCCGCAAGGACGCACCACAGCATAGCCACGATAGAGGTGATAGCGCCGGTGAACCTGAGGCAGAAACTCGGACTCAGGGATGGAGACGTGGTTGCTGTGAAGGTGTACGTTTAGGTGATTTGCATGAGCGTTGAGAGGGCGATTCGGGCGCTTAGGCAGGGCAAGGTGGTGCTCATCTTCGACGGCGAGGGCAGGGAGGAGGAGACCGACCTGGTTGTAGCGTCGCAGTTTGTTACGCCGGAGCACATCCGCAGGATGCGCAAGCACGGCGGCGGGCTGATATGCACTGCGGTGCACCCCGCGATAGCGAGGGAGCTTGGCTTACCTTTCCTGAGCGAGGTGCTGAGCAGCGCGGCGGAGCGCTTCCCGGTGCTCAGCTCGCTTGAGGCGAACGACATACCCTACGACGAGCGCTCCTCCTTCTCCATAACCATAAACCACAGGCGCACCTTCACCGGCATAACCGACAGCGACAGGGCGCTCACCATCCGCGAGCTCGCACGTTTAGCCTCGCTGAACGGCGAGAAGCGCGCCCTCTTCGGCAGGTACTTCCGCTCCCCGGGGCACGTGATACTCCTCCGCGCCGCCGAAGGTTTGCTGCGCTCGCGCAGGGGGCACACCGAGCTGAGCGTTGCGCTAACGGAGATGGCCGGCTTAATCCCAATAGCCACCATCTGCGAGATGATGGGCGACGACGGCCTTGCGCTCAGCAAGCACGAAGCAAGGCGCTACGCCGAGAGGCACGGGCTGGTTTTCCTGGAGGGTGAGGAGATAGTGCGGGCCTACCTGGATGGAGGGTAGCCGCGGAGGAGCAGCACGGCGGCGAGGATGAGCATCACCGCAGTTGGTCCGCATACGGGCTTCTCTGGCTGAGGTTCTCCCTTCCCCGTAAGATTTTCTTTCGCCCCGGCAGGTTCCTTAAGCATGGGGCCTCCCTTCCAGACCACGGATTTCAAAAACTCCTTGGTCAGGCTTCTCGTGGAATAGCCATCGTACCTTACCAGCACGCCTGAAAACCTGGGATTAGCGAGGGTGCCGATCAACCACACAGAGCCGTTCCACGCAATTGCACTTGGAGCCGTGGGAGTGGGCATCCTTACGCGGGCAAAGTTTCTTCCGTCGTACCTTATCACGCCTCCACCTTCTGTACCACCAAAGCCGATAAGCCAGTATTCGCCGTTCCACCGCATGAACACCACCCCCTCGTGGGGTACCTGAATTCCACTCCTGCGGGTGATGTCCACGTACCTACCCCCGGAGTACTTCAGCAGCTTCTGCGCGCTTCCGTTCCATATTAAGCAGTACTCCGCGTTGCACTCTTTGTATACATCCTTCTTAGCCTCCTCCTCCCACGTTCCCACCACCCTGAATTCTCTGCCGTCGTAGGCATAAATCCTGTGCTTGCTCCCTTCCACATTTCCCCTCTCCTTTATAATCCACTCGCTCCCGTTCCAGGAGATGCTCTCAATCCACAGCTCCCCCGCTGGAGGCGCGACGGGGGCGAACTCCCGGCCGTCGTAGGTGGCCATGAAGGCTATTGTGTGGGGCACAATCATGCCCGCAATCAGCCAGGTGGAGCCGTTCCAGCCTATGGCAAGGAAGTGGTACTTGGCTCCAATGAGTTTCTGCTGCTCAGAAATTCCAGCAGTTTTATTCTCAGCTATGCTTTGCTCTGAGAGCACCTCCAGTAGCCGTGGGGTCAGGTCCTCAAAGGCGCCGCCGCTGTACTTTAGGAGAACGGTGCCCCTGCTATCCTGCTGGAGCACCAACCAGAAACCGCCGCTCCATGTGATTTTATCCGCACACTCAGCACCGGCTTCCCTCAAACTTTCAGTGAGATTCTCAAAATGTTCTCCATCAAATCCATAAACTCCTCTGCAGCGATAGGACACCAGGCAGTAGCTGCCGTTGCAAACAAGCGCAGAGGTGCTGGTGTTGATAACTGTGCCAGCTTCAACAAATTTATCTTCGTACACCTTCCCGAACCTGTAATTGTTTTCTGAGTAGTAGTTGACCACCCAGTAATTGCCATTCCACGCAATTTTTGTTAGGGGTTCCCGAGGGTAGTTCAACTTTTTAAAATATGTGCCGTCGAAGGCAATAAGCCTGCTGTACCAGCTTCCATTTTGAGCATAATCCCCCACCAGAAGAAGATGCTTCCCATTCCAGTAAAGCCTGTGAAAATCAACATTGGAAAGAGGAATATCTGCAATTTCTCTTATTTCCCTTCCACTGTACTCACAGACGGCATTATCACAGACAAACCAGAAGCGTCCATTTCCGACAGGTACAATCTCCCACACCAGACCTTTAGGAGCTCTTGAAAATCTTTCCCCATCATATACCGCGCTGAGGGTCTCCTCATTGGCCATGCTTGCGCCATATATCAGCCACCTTTTTCCGCCGGGGATAAACTTCAGTACCTGCGTCCCGTAGCCCCAGCCCAGCTGTGAGGTGAGGTCCCTCAAATTATGACCGTCATACTCCAGCAGCCTTCCCTTTTCTCCCGCTACCAGAAAGTACTCTCCGTTCCAGGCGATGCGCACTACGGGCTCTTTCAGGTCTCCAGCCGGGATAACGTGAAAAGAATGGCCATCGTATTTAACGAGTCCGCTTTTTCCGTAGTGGTAGATGCCGAGCAGACACACATCGCCACCGCAACCCACCGAGGTAATCCTGAGACCTGCATCCGCAGCCGAGAGCTGGAACAGCAAGGAAAACATCACAATAAACGACAGGTACCCCCTTATGCTCTTCATTTTTGATTTACCCCATTACAGGTTTTAGCCCAGCAAAATAAAAAAGTTAGGGTTTACTGTCAGACTATTTGCTCACTTCAACAATTTTAAGGGAGTTCCCAATTTTCACCAGCTCCTCTATTGACATATTCCCCCTTGCTTCAATCATATAAGTTACTCCATCTTTTGTCCAGGACAGTCTCAGACCTTCCTCCGTCCATCTCCTCTCTCCAAGAACCTTCTCCACCTCCTCTGGAGTAAAGTTGCACA
>JAADFX010000106.1 GCA_013152685.1 Methanobacteriota archaeon
AGCATCCCCCGTGAGAGGTCCACCCCGGTAACCCTGTGCCCCGCCTCCGCAAGAAGGAGGGCGATCGCCCCGGTGCCTGTTCCCACGTCCAAGAGCCTCCTGGGCTCCTCGCCGAACACCGTCAGAAGCTCCCTCCTCCAGGCCTCCTTCTCCTCCTCTGAGGCGTAGTCATGACCCGGGGAGGAGTCGTAGCTCCTGCTCCTCCTGTCCCAGTAGCCTGCGATTAAGTCCTTCATGGCGCACCTCCGGGTAGTATTTCTAATACCACAATGACGCCTCTTATACATATAAATTTTTCTATAAGTATTACTAAGTAATAAAAAATTAGATTGTTATATTACAAGGTTGGTACAGAAGTCGGAGAGAGGTGTGCCCTGAAATTAATCACAAAAAAGTATAGGTGCGGGTTCCCGTGCGGAAGGGCTCCCGCTCACTCCTCCTTCTCAAAGGCCTCCTTGGGGGCGTTGCACACCGGGCAGCGCCAGTCCTCTGGGAGGTCTCCGAAGGGCTTTCCCTCCGCCTCCTCGTCGTACACATATCCGCACACGGTGCACCTGTACTTTGCCAAGGCTTCACCTCCTACTCAAATTTGCTGTGGTACTCCACCATCCTCTGGGCGAAGAGCCTGCCGAAGTCGTAGCCCTGCCGGTAGTCGTCTCCCCGGGGACGGTACTTGACCTCAAACCCGGGCTCCACCACCTCGAGCTTCATGCTCTTGAGGATGCTCAGCGCCTCGCGCACGCCTCCGCCGCCCCAGCCGTAGCTTCCGAAGGCGCCGGCGATTCGGTGCTCTGGTCTGAGTCCGCGGAGGTGCTGCAGGAACTCGGCAACGGTTGGAAACATCAGGTTGTTCAGGGTGGGGGTGCCCACAAGTAAGCCGCGGTACTTCCAGAACTGCTTTATAGCAACGCTCATGGGCGTCTCCCTGAGCTTTATGACCTCCGCATACACCCCCTCGTCCAGAATGCCGTCCAGCACGGCTCTGCTCATCCTCTCGGTGGAGTGCCACATGGTGTCATATACTATCACTATGCCCTCCCGCGCCTTGCCCGCTGCCATGTCCAGGTACATTCTGACAACCTTCTGCGGGTTCTTCCTCCAGATGACTCCGTGGTCGGGGGCAATCATGTCTATCTCCAGCCCCATGCGCTGCAGCTCCGCGATCTTGGCCTTTATCAGCCTTCCGAAGGGCATCAGTATGTTCGCGTAGTAGTCTATCACCGCATCCTCCAGCAACTCCTGCTCCTGCACCAGGTCGTCGAAGAGCACCGCCTGCGCAAAGTGCTGCCCGAAGGCGTCCTGGGATATCAGCAGCCTGTCCTCCTTCACGTAGGTCATCATGCTATCCGGCCAGTGGAGCATCGGCGGCGTCTCTATGAAGAGCAGCGTTCTGTCCCCCAGCTTTACGGTGTCGCCCGTCCCCACCGTCTGGATATCCCAGCCTGTGGTGTCGAAGTGCCTCTCCAGTCCCTCCCTGGCGCGCTCCGTGCAGTAGAGGGTTGCCTTCTTCGCCACGCTCATAACCCTGTCCCAGGAGCCCGCGTGGTCCATCTCAATGTGGTTGCAGACGGCAACGCGTATCTTCTCCGGATTTGTGAGGCACCTGATGCGCTCAAACATGGTGTCGGCGAAGTCGTACTTTACGGTGTCAATCAGGGCAATCTTCCTGTCCATTATCAGGAAGTTGTTGTAGGTCGTTCCCCTGGGGGTGACATAGCCGTGGAAGTCCCTCACATTCCAGTCTATGGCACCCACCCAGTAGATCCCCGGCTTTACCTGCTTGGCCTTCATGCGCCCACCCTAGAACTCAACCCTCCGCTTTCCCTGCCATAAACCATGGAGGTTGCAGAAGGCGAAGGCGCGCAGGGTGGTGGGCTCCTCCAGGGTTATGGTGAACCTCACCCGCGGGTGGCTCACCACAGGTGCAAGAGTCGCCATTCCCAGGAAGGTGTACTGCTCGTCGTAGAGGGCAATCCAGTTTATGTAGTGAGAGAGCTCGTTGGGGTGCTTCAGAAGCTCCCCCACCGCCACCTTCACGCTGAAGGGCTCTCCCGGCCTCACCTCCCCGGGCACGTGGATAACCGGCGTGTGCTTCTTCTCCATGTCGGTCATGTTATCCGGGTCGCGGGGCTTGTTCACACCCTTCAGGGAAAACTCTGCCATTCCGGTGCCCCCTAGAACTCCCTGAAGGCGCTCTTCCCGGCGTTGCACACCGGGCAGCGCTCCGGCGCGTCGCCTATCACAGTGTGTCCGCAGACGGAGCAGATGCTCACCTTCTCTATCTCCAGGTCCCTGCCCTCCTGGGCGAGCTTCCTCGCCTCTGCGTAGAGCTCCGCGTGGATCTTCTCCGCCTCGAGGGCGTAGTGGATGCTCCTCTTGGCCTTGTCCTCGCCCTGCAGCTCGGCAATGGCGTTGTAGGCGGGGTACATCTCCTCCACCTCGAAGGTCTCCCCGTCTATGGCCTGGGAAAGGTTCTCGGGGCTCTTGCCCAGCATCCCCAGAGCCTTAAAGTGATTCGTGGCGTGCACCTGCTCGGCATAGGCTATGGCTCTGAAGAGCTTCGCTATGTTTGGAAAGCCGTCCCTCTCCGCCTGCTCGGCGAAGATCAGGTACTTCATGTGGGCCTGGCTCTCCCCTGCAAAAGCAGCTTTCAGACTATCCTCTGTCATTTTCCTCATCTCAACACCTCCTTTAATTAGGTTGTGGAACCTCAGATTAATACCTTTCTGCGTTAAATCCTTCCCTTTAAAAACTCTCCCAGCTCCCTATCGCTGCCGCCAATGTGGTTTATCCACCAGTCCACCAGGAGGCGGTTGGTGGGTATCACCACCGTAGATACCCTGCCGCTCCTGAGGCGTCTCCTGAGCTCAGAGAACTCGGAGATAAACTTGGCGTGCTGCGCCCTGTGGCTGGAGTAGCCGGGGTAGTTGTAGCGCCGCATGTACCTCTCCTCTGTGCCGAAGTGCACCACGATGTACTCCTCCAGGAAGTCCATCACCTCTGCGATCTTCTCCTCTCCCCGCCGCTGAGAGCACGCCTCCAGCAGGGAGTTTATCCTCCTGAAGAGCTCCCTGTGCTGGGAGTCTATCTCCTCAACACCCGTGGCCAGCCTCTCACTCCACTTCAGCATTTTCAAAACCCCTTCGCCTGCCTCAGGGCGTGTGCACATGGTAGTGGGGGTTCTCCAGCACGGCGCCGCATCCCTCGCAGCATACCCTCACCTCATCGCTGAAGGCCTCGGTTTCAGCGCCGCACTGTGAGCACAGCAAAAGGTGGAGGGAGGGACCCCGGGCGGGGTCGCACACCTAGGCTACCTCCCTGAACATCCCCTTTGCTCCGCACACCGGACACTGCTCGGGGGCGTCGCCCTCCACGGTGTAGCCGCACGCCTGGCAGACCTGCAGAGCGTCCAGCTCCGCGTCCTTTCCAGCTTTCACCGCCTCGAGCGCCTTCGTGTAGAGCTCCGCGTGCACCTCCTCTGCCTTTATCGCCCAGGTGAAGGTTCTCTCAGCCTCGCTGTTGCCCTCCTCCTTCGCGGTGGAGATGAACTCGGGGTACATCTCCGTCTTCTCGTAGCTCTCTCCCTGGAAGGCGGCCTCCAGGTTCTCCGCTGTGCTCTTCACACCGCCCATAACGCGCAGGTGGTTCAGCGCGTGGATGGTCTCACTCTCGGCTGCTGCTCTGAAGAGCCTCGCCACGTTCGGGTAGCCGTCCTCCTCCGCCTTCTTCGCGAAGGCGAGGTAGCGGCGGTTTGCCTGGCTTTCGCCAGCAAAGGCGGCTTTAAGATTCTCCTCAGTCTTTCCCATCTGCATCACCTCCTAGCTCACAGGTGCGTAGAAGCACCTCTTGGGGGAGTGCACCTTCCCCTCCTTCTTGAGCTCCTTTATCGCCTTCGACACCTCCTTGCTGTCCACGCCCAGAGCCTTGGCTATGTCTCCGGGCCTCACGGGCTTGCCGGCGTTCTTCATCGCCTCGAGCACCTTTTCCTTGTCCACCATACTCTTTCCCTCCTTGATTATTACTGATTTCGTTATTATAGGTTCGTATATATAAACTTTTGGTATGAGATTCGTAAACCAAAACTCAAAATGGTACGAAATTCGAATTAGACGCCCTGCGATTATGGAGCTATGTTTAAAAGTATCATCGAAACATCGTTATAATTATTATGAATATCGTTATTATTTTTGTGTATCTGCGTATGATGCTCGACGAAAAGGACATGAAAATCATTGAGATACTGCGCAGGGACGCCAGGACGCCCTTCACCGAAATCGCCCGCCGCCTGAATGTGAGCGAGGCGACGGTGCGCAAGAGGGTTGATGCGCTGGAGAAGATGGGGGTTATAAAGGGCTACACCATCGTGGTTGACCCGGCGAAGATGGGCTTCTCCACGGTGGCGCTGGTGGGCATAAACACCAACCCCGACATGTTTCTGAGCGTTGCGGAGAAGCTGACAGAGTTCGAGGAGGTGCGCTTTGTCGCCACCTCAACGGGCGACCACATGATAATGGCGGAGGTGTGGACCCGCAACGGCAAGGAGCTCTCCTCCCTGATATCCGACAAGATAGGCAAGCTGGACGGGATAACCCACATACGTCCGGCGATAATCCTGGAGAAGCTCAAGGAAGTTTAGGCTCCCCCCTCCTTTTATTCCAAAAGCTTTAAGTCCTTCCCCGCCTATTCCATGCCGAGGGTTATGAAGGCGCTGCTGGTGGTTTGCGACGGACTTGCTGACAGGCCTGTTGGAGCTCTGGGGGGGAGAACCCCCCTGGAGGCTGCCAGGACGCCGAATCTGGACGCGCTTGCGGAGCGCGGGATAACGGGCATCGCCGACCCCATAGCTCCCGGAGTAAGGGCGGGGAGCGACACCTCCCACCTCGCAATACTGGGCTACAATCCCTGCGAGGTCTACACGGGGCGCGGCCCCTTTGAAGCCGCTGGCATGGGGATTGAGCTTCGCGAGGGGGACATAGCCTGGAGGTGCAACTTCGCCACGGTGGACGAGAACCTGGTGGTTAAGGACAGGCGCGCCGGCAGGATAGAGGACACCTCTCGCTTGATTGAGGCGCTGCGCAGCATTCAGCTGGAGGGGGTGGAGGTGGAGCTAGCCTCCCTGGCCTACCGCTGCGCTTTAGTATTTCGCGGCAGCGGGCTGAGCCACAGGGTGAGCGACACCGATCCGCACGCCACGGGCGTTAAGGTGCACCCGGCGCAGCCTCTCGACGATAGCGCCGAGGCGAGGCGAACCGCTCAGCTGCTGGAGGAGTTCACCAGGCGCGCCCACGAGGTTCTCAGGGAGCACGAGGTCAACAGGGAGCGCCGGGAGAGGAACCTCCCCCCGGCGAACTACCTGCTCACCCGCGGGGCGGGGGTGGTGCCCAGGCTCGAGAGCTTCTCCTCAAAGTACGGGATGAGGGGCGCCTGCATAGCCACCACCGCCATAATAAAGGGCATCGCCCGCCTGGCTGGCATGGAGGTTCTGGAGGCCGAGAGGGACTACACCGCCAGGGCGAGGCAGGCGCTTCGCTCCCTGGAGGAGGTGGACTTCCTGCTCATGAACATAAAGGAGGCCGACGAGGCGGGGCACGACCACTCGCCGGAGAGGAAGGTGGAGGTGATAGAGGCGATAGACGCCATGATGGGCGAGTTCATGGAGTTCGCCCGGGAGAACTACCTGGTGGTGATGTCTGACCACACCACGCCCTGCAGCGTGGGCGACCACACGGGAGATGTGGTGCCTGTGCTCATCTCCGGACCCGAGGTGAGGAGCGACGGTGTGGCGAGCTTCAGCGAGCGCGCCTGCGCTGCTGGCGGCCTGGGCAGGATCAGGGGCATGGACATAATGCCCATACTCCTCGACCTGCTGAACAGGACAGAAAAGTTTGGTGCTTGACATGCGCGCTCTGATACTGGCCGCGGGCAGGGGAACACGGCTCGAGCCCCTTACGGATACCCAGCCCAAGGCCATGCTGCCCCTAGCCGGCAAGCCTCTGCTCCAGCATGTGATTGAAGCGGTGCGGGACGCGGGCATAAGGGACATCACCATAGTGGTGGGCTACCTGGGGGAGGAGATTCGGCGCCACTTCGGCGACGGCTCTGAGCTGGGGGTGAGGCTGAGCTATGCCGAGCAAAAGCAGCGCCTGGGCACTGCGCACGCGATAGCCCAGGCGAGCTTCAGCGAGGACTTTCTGGTGCTCAACGGCGACACGCTGGTAAGCTCCGAGGACATTGCGAGGCTGGTGAAGGAGCACCGCGGCGTTGCCACGATGGCGCTGCGCCGGGTTAGAGATGCCAGGGGCTACGGCGTTGTCACCCTGGGGGAAGACGGGAGGGTGAGGAGGATAGTGGAGAAGCCGGCAAAGCCCGAGAGCAACCTGATAAACGCCGGCATCTACGCCTTCTCACCCGAGGTGTACGAGGCGATTGAGCGCACCCCGCTGTCGCCGCGCGGTGAGTACGAGATAACCACCACGCTGGAGCTGCTCTTAGAGCGGGGCGTGAGGGGGGTTGTGATACAGGGCAGGTGGCTGGACATCGGCACGCCCTGGCACTACCTGGAGGCGAACAGAGCCCTGCTGGAGGAGCTCCCCCACCGCATCGCCGGCGAGGTGGAGGGAAGGGTGAGCATAAGGGGCAGGGTTTACCTGGAGGAGGGCGCCGTCGTGAGGTCAGGGAGCTACATCGAGGGGCCGGTGTACATAGGCAGGGGGAGCGTGGTGGGACCCAACGCCTACCTGCGGAGCTTCGCGACGCTGGGGGAAAGGTGCAGGGTTGGCAACGCCGTGGAGGTGAAGAACTCCATAATAATGTCTGAAACCTGCATATCGCACTTGAGCTATGTGGGCGACTCCATAGTGGGCAGGAGGTGCAACTTTGGGGCAGGTGCAAAGGTGGGCAACCTCCGCCTGGATAACGCGAATGTGAAGATGCGCATAAAGGGTGAACTCGTGGACACTGGAAGGCGCAAGTTCGGCGCCGTTATAGGCGACGGCGTAAAGCTCGGGCTGAATGTGATGATAAACGCGGGGCGCAAGATAGGCTCAGGTGCGATGATAGGCCCTGGCGTGGTGGTGTACCGCGACGTTCCCAGAGACTGCCTCCTCCTGCTCAAGCAGGAGCTGGAGCAGAGGGAGGTGCGCGGGTAGTTGGATGAGGAGCAGCGCGCCCTTGTGGAGAGGCTCTCGGCATTGCTGGATGAGCTAAAGGCTCTGGAGGGGGACTACCACACCCTGGACAGGGGCTACATGCGCCTGCTGCGGGAGATGGAGAGGCTCGCCTCCAGGATAAGCGACTCAACGCTGAGGGAGATGGAGGAGGGCGAGCTCAGGGACATGATACTGGCGCTCCGGCTCAAGGGCAGCTGGCAGACCTTCCACAGCTTCAGGCTGTAGCTCAGGGCGTGACCCTCTCCACCGCGTAGTAGGTGATGTCCTCCTCGTCGTCCACCACCGCAAATAGCAGCTTCTTCCTCACCCCCTGCGCCAGGCGCACAGCGCGCGCAAGCTCCGTGAAGCTTATTGCGTCGCCCTCGCGCACCGCGTGCACCAGGTAGCGGGAGTGCTCCTTCGGGTAGGCTCCCCGCTCGTAAACGCGGAAGTGGGTGCCGAACTTGAAGCCCGTCTTGACCACATACCCGCGCTCCCGCAGGTCGCGGTACACCGCGTACCTGGTCAGGAGGCCCTCCTCCTGTTCGCCGAGCAGCTCCTCCAGGCTCAGGCTGCGCCCTCCCTTCACCACCTCCAGCTTGCGCTTCTCCAGCAGGTACAGCGCCTCCACCAGGGAGAGGTGGAGCCCGCGCTCCCTCTTCCTCCCGAAGCCCCTCTGCACAAGCTTTGAGGCCGCGCTCTCCTCTTCCACCACCACGTGGCCATCAACCAGGCGACCCTTCATAGTGTGATATACCCGGGGAAAATATTTAAAAATACTCCACAGATAATTAACCCGTCAGTTTTTAAGGAAGGCTCTGATTATGGAGTGCGAAGTTTGCGGGCGGAAGATCTGGGGCAAGCCCCACACCACCGTGATTGAGGGCACCGAGATGAAAACCTGCGGAAGGTGCGCTCGCTTCGGGAGGGAGGCGAAGACCTGGTCGCGGCTGCCGAAGCGGGAGTCGGCGGGGAGGGTGAGCCTCCCCAGGAAGAGGCGCCCCTACAGCAGGCGCCTTCCCGAGATTGAGGTGGTGGAGGACTACAGCAGCATAATACGCCGTGCCCGCGAGGCAAAGAAGCTCACCCAGGAGGAGCTGGGCAAGCGGATAAACGAGAAGGTCTCTGTCATAGCGCGCCTCGAGGCGGGCAAGATGACGCCCAGCGTGGAGATTGCCAGGAAGCTGGAGAGGGTCCTGGACATAAAGCTCCTGGAGGAGGTCTCCGAGGAGGAGGACTTCTCCCCCGCCAGCGGCGCGGCTGGCGAGCTCACCATTGGCGACATAATCAAAATAAAGAAGAGGTAGAGAGGGATGCTCAGGAGAGAGGAGATTCAGGAGATTGCCGCCGGCTACGGTAGGGACATAACCATAGGTATATTCGGCTCCCACTCCGCCAAGGAGATAGGCGCCGCCGCCAAGGCGGCGAACTTCCGCACGGCAATAGTGGTGCAGAGGGGCAGGGAGAAGCTTTACACAGTGTACAACCGCCACCTCTACGATGAGATAATAACCGTGGAGCGCTTCAGGGACATGCTCAACGAGGAGGTGCAGGAGCGCCTTCGGGAGCTCAACACCATCTTCATCCCCAACCGCTCCTTCGCTGTTTATGTGGGCTACGACGGGATTGAGAAGGAGTTCCGCGTGCCCATCTACGGCAACCGCTTCATGCTTCGCGCCGAGGAGCGCGACTATGAGCGCGGGCAGTACTACCTCCTAAAAAAGGCAGGAATACGCACTCCCAGGCACTTTGAGAGGCCGGAGGACATAGACAGGCTGTGCATCGTCAAGGTCCAGCAGGCGGCGAATCCCCTGGAGAGGGCCTACTTCTACGCCTCCTCACCCGAGGACTTCTACACCCAGGCGGAGGAGCTGCTGAAGCAGGGGATAATAAGCGAGGAGACGCTGAAAAAGGCCAGGATAGAGGAGTATGTGCTCGGCGCGCGATTCAACGCCAACTTCCAGGGCTACGCCCTGGAGGACATCTTCGGCGACTTCGACCTGGTGGGCTTCTCCGACAGGCGGCAGGTGAACCTGCAGGGCTTCCTCAACCTGCCCGCGAAGGACCAGCTCAAAATCCGCGTGCCCGTGACCAACGAGGAGATAGGGCACTACGGCATAACCATGCGGGAGAGCAAGCAACACCTGGTTTATGACGCCGCCTACCGCTTCCGCAGGGTGGTGGAGCAGGAGTACCCGCCCAAGATGATAGGCCCCTTCTCCCTGCAGGGAGCGATTGCCTACTCGCCCGAGGAGCGGGGCAAGCTCGAGTTCGTGGTCTTCGACGTCTCACCCCGCGTGCCTGGCGATCCTGCGATGGGCCCCACATCGCCCGAGATGCGCATCCTCAGCCTGAAGTACCGCCGCCGCATCGAGGACCCCCTGGACCTTGCCATGATGGAGATCTCCGAGGCGGTCAGGCTTGGCAGACTTGAAGAAGTTGTAACGTAGGTGAGGCCATGCTGGAGAGAGATGAAATTCTGGAAATCTACAGGAGCTACGACAGGAGCAACCTGGCAATAGCCACCCTGGGGAGCCACTCCGCGCTCCAGATACTCAAGGGAGCGCAGGAGGAGGGCTTTAAAAGTGTGGTGGTGTGCAAGAGGGAGCGCGCTGAGCTCTACCGCCGCTTCCGCGTGGCGGACGAGATAATAACCATTGAGAGCTACTCGGAGCTGCTCGACGAGGCGCTTCAGGAGAGGCTCAGGAGGCTCAACGCGCTGCTGGTGCCCCACGGCTCCCTGATCGCCTACGTGGGGGTGCGCAACATAGAGGAGAAGCTNNNNCTGCTGGGCAACCGCAGCATACTCCGCTGGGAGGCTGACCGCAACCTGGAGAGGCAGTGGCTCACGAGGGCGGGGATAAAGATGCCGAAGGAGACCAAGGACCCCCGCGACATAGACCGCCTGTGCCTGGTGAAGTTCCCCGGGGCGAGGGGCGGCAGGGGCTACTTCATTGTCGCCAGCTACAAGGACTTCAAGCGAAAGTCGGAGCGGCTCATCCGCAAGGGGCGTATTACCCGGGAGGACCTGGAGAAGGCCACAATCCAGGAGTACATACCCGGGGTAAACATGTACCTCTCCTACTTCTACTCCCCCCTCACGGATGAGGTGGAGCTCTTCGGCATAGACCGCAGGTATGAGGCGAACATAGACGGCCTGACCCGCATACCCGCGATTGACCAGACCACCAGCTACATTGAGCCCAGCTATGTGGTTGTGGGCAACGCACCCCTGGTTGCGAGGGAGTCGCTTCTGCCAAGGGTGCTGGAGATGGGAGACCGCCTGGTGGAGGTCGCCAGGGAGATAGCCCCGCCCGGCATGCTGGGGCCCTTCTGCCTGGAGACAATGGTCACCCACGAGCTGGAGTTCATAGCCTTCGAGATTTCGGCGAGAATTGTGGCGGGCACCAACCCCTTCATCTCGGGCTCGCCCTACAGCTACCTGCTCTACGGCCACGGGATGAGCATGGGCCGCAGGATTGCGAGGGAGCTGCGCCTCGCCCTGGAGCAGGAGAAGGAGGAGCTGCTCATAACCTGAGGTGGGGCATGCTGCTCAGATACCTCCTGCTGCTGCGCAGGCATGCGTGGTTCCTCCTGGGTACCGGTGCCGCCTTTTTCTTCCTCTTTTTCTACCTCTCGGGCTTTATAATCCAGAGGATGAAGCAGGACCTCCTGCCGGAGAGCGCCCGGCTCATCGCCACAGGCATGCTGGAGACGGTAATGGTAAAGCTGCAGATAGCGCTCGTGCTCACCGCCGTGGCGCTCATCCCGGTGGCTCTGCTCCTGGTTGCGCGGGCCCTGCGCTTCAGACCCGGGCTTGGCTTTCTCCTGTGGCTGGGCTCGGCGCTCCTCCTCCTTTTGCTGGGCTTCTCCTTCACCTACTTCCTGCTCCTCCCAACGGCGGTGAAGGTGCTCACCGCCCTCACCACCGAAGCCGGGGTGCTCGCCTACTACAGCATCAACCAGTTCATCTTCTTTGCCTTCCTCACCACGGTACTCTTCAGCCTGCTCTTCGAGCTCCCCCTGGTGGTGACCTGGCTGGCGCTGCGCGGCATTGTGAGCCTCGACTCCCTCAGGGAAAAGAGGAAGTACGTCTATGTGGGCATCGTAACCCTGGCGGCGGTCATAACAGCCGACCCCACGCCCATGAGCCAGCTGCTGCTCTCCATGCCCCTGATACTCCTCTACGAACTCAGCCTTGTGGTTGCCGGGCTGTTAATAAAAATCAGGGAATAAGCCGCCAGTTCCCCTCCTGCAGAGACTTCTGAAGCTTCTTCAGCTTCGCCGCATCCAGGTCGTACTTCTTGAGAAGAGACTCCTCCGACTTTACCAGTATGCTTATAAGCTCGTCCACACGCAGCCTCAGCTTCATGCTTCTCTCCTTTAAAATATTTTTATAAACAGTTTAAGATATAACCACTGCAAACTTTGCTGTTACCGGAAAAAAGAGAGGGGAGGAAGGTCAGGCCTCGCTCCTGGCGATCTTGTAGTAGGCGAGGGCGAATATTGCCGCCTGCACGACCCCCACGACGATGGGCGAGACCCCGAGCAGGTCGTTGAGCCACACCAGGCCATAATCGTAGCCCATGAAGGTGTAGCCCTCGTAGAAGAAGGCGTAGGGCGCGATGTTGAACAGCGCCGAGCCCGCGATTATGCCCACCAGCATGAAGATGGCACTCACCAGGTAGTTCCACTGCCCCTCACCTATCCTGTAGAAGGTGGAGGTGACGCAGCCGCCGCCCAGGGCCATGCCGATGCCGAAGATTACGCCGCCAACGAAGGTGAACCAGCCCGCGGGCACAAGCGTCGGGTTAAATATGCCGTAGGTCAGGAAGAGGGTGTAGAAGAAGGTTATTATGGCGAGCACCATCAGCGTTATCTTCAGGTTCCTGGTGACCCCGAAGAGGATGTAGTCGCGTATTGCGCCCGTCATGCAGTAGCGGGAGCGCTGCACTATGAAGCCCAGCAGTATCCCGAACACCACAGCGGCGATGTACTCCTTCATTTTACCACCTCACATTGTTCGCTCGTAGAGCCTGGCGCCTATGTAGGTGCCTATCACCAGCCCGACGGCTGCGATGTAGCCGCCGATGCTGAGCTGGGGCAGGGAGTTGAGGAAGATGCCTATGTTGCAGGTGGTGATCAGCACTATTCCGACGCCCATCAGGAAGCCGCCGATTATCTGGTAGTGCACCGTCGACCTGTCCCAGGTGTTCACGAACTCGTCGTTGAGCTTTGCGGCTATGAAGCTGCCCAGCACGAAGGCGACCAGGAATATGAAAACCAGCATTGGCGACTTTATCAGCGACCAGAAGCTGTTGGTGAGCAGCGAGTAGGCGCCAAGTGCCTCAAGCAGCTGGTAGTCCACCCAGCGCAGACCTCCCGCAAAGGCCCAGGCCCTGCCGTAGCCGAGTGCGGGGATCACAAGCAGCACAAGAACAATTCCTAAAGCCAGACCTCCCTTCTTTTCGTCCAGTGGCTCCTGAATTAACTCCTTCAGTCCCATCTTCTGGACCTCCTTCCAGGCTGACCCGATTTAAAACTTAATGGGTCTCTATTTAAGTTTTTCCAAATTATGCACGGATTTGCCATACTCGTGCACAATAACTTTTATTATTGTGGGGTACAAAACCTGCCCATGGCGCTGCACTGCATTGCCCACAAGAAGGACCTGGACGGACTCGGGAGCCACGCAATAGTTCGCAGGTTTGCGGAGAGGGAGGGGGAGGAGGTGGTGCACTACTTCGCCGACTACGACGACCTTGCGGGGATAATTGTGGAGCTGAGCGGGAAGCTCCGTGGAGAGAGGGTGATAATAGCCGACCTGGGGTACAACGAGGAGGTGCTCTCCGCGCTGGAGGCGCTTGCCAGGCTCTGCGGTGCGAATGAGGTGACCTGGGTGGACCACCACGACTGGCAGGGGGGTGAGGCTGTGCTTGAGCTCGGGTTGCGCTTCATCCACAGCTCCGAGCTGTGCGCCGCAGAGCTGGTTCAGAGGGAGCTCATGCCCGAGGACGCCATAGCAAGAGAGATCGCCAGGCTTGCACATGCCCACGACTTCAGGGAGGAGGATGAGCTCGCCTGGAAGCTGTACGACGTGATATCCTCCGGCTACGATAAGATGAGCTTCGTGGAGGCGCTCTCCAGGGGCGAGTTCTGGAATGGTGAGTTTGAGGAGGCCTACAGGAAGTACCAGCACGCCAAGGAGAAGGGCTACGCCTACCTGGAGGAGCACCTGGAAGTCCGCGAGGTGGGCGGCTACACCTGCGCCCTGGCTCTCTCAAAAAAGTACCTGAGCTCCACCCTGGCATCGCTGCACCTCCAGAAGAAGGGCACCGACTTCGTGGTGGTGGTGTATCCAGACGGCAAGCTGAGCTTCCGGAGGAACAACCCCCGTGTAAACCTGCGAAAGATTGCGCAGCTCTTCGGCGGCGGCGGGCGGGAGGTTGCCGCCGGTGCAAAGCTCGGGATTGAGGTGACGGAGGAGAACTACAGGGAGGTCTTCGCCGAGATTGTGAGGAGGATAGAGGAGGGCGGGGTGCTCCCCTGAGCAAAAGGTTTTTGTTTTTCCGGGAAAAGGTGATACAGGATGTACAGGGATGAGGAGCTGCTGGGGAAGGAGGTCATAGACGCCGCCGGTGAGCTTCTCGGCGAGGTGCTGGAGATAACCCTAGTAGATGATGTGCCCTGCATGCTGGTGGGCGAGCGCAGGTTCCTCGCCTCCAAGGAGCGGGTTAAGCGCTACAGCGCCCTGAAGGTGCCCTACTACGAGATAGCCACCGTCGGGGACGTGATAATCCTCAAAAAGGCGCGGGACGACCTGGGAAAGCTCTAGCCACCGCGCTTTCGCCTCCTCACCCACCTTCTGAGGTGGTACACCAGGTTGAGTATCAGCAGCCCCACTATGAGGGTGAGGAGCAGGTCTATCAGGAAGTCCGTCGCCCTCATCTCCTCTCCTCCACTATATCGCTTGTGCCCGGAGGCAGGAAGGCCTGAATCTCCTCTATGGGGATGCCCTCCACCGCCTTTCCCGCCTCCCCGCCCAGCTTTTCGGCCAGCTTTCGCTTTACGCTTTCTGCTATCTCCCCGCTCTTCCTCCTCCCCGGCACCAGCACCACGTGGGCGCTGCTCTGCCTCTCAATCGCCGAGGGGGGGCCGCCTATAATGCGCACCTCATCATTCAGCACCACGCCTATTGCGATGCGCACCCTGCCGATGCCGTAGTTGCGCCTGCCCCGGATGACAAAGGCGCCCCTGCTCACGTACTCGCCGCTCTCGGCGCGCTTGCTCACCTGCTCGGGTTTAACCCAGTAGACCTCCAAGTTAGCGAAGCCGTGCTTCCAGGCGCGGGAGTAGCTGGCGGCGAAGTCGAAGGCCTCCTGGATGGTGCTCTCCGGCACCTCCCTACCCTCAGTCCTTATCACCACCGCGGGTGCGCCGTAAATATCGGCGTGCACAAAGATGTCCTCCCTGCCCATGTGCTTCTTCACCAGCACCTCGTTGCTCGTGGCATCCCTCCCCCCCAGCACGAGAAACCCGTCGCTGGAGATGAACCACCTGAACTTCTCGTACCACTCCCTCTTCCTCCTCACCCGCCTTCGGGGTGCCTCCACCTCCGCCTCAAAGGCTGCGACGCCCTTCGCCTTCAGGGCGCGGATCTCCTCCACTGTGCGCAGCACCGCCTCCCTCGCGTTAAGCGCCTTGCTCCTGAGCTTCTTGCTCCTCTCGTAGTAGTGCTCCGCGTTCTCCGCGACGCTCTTGCGTATGTCCAGGGCCACCTCCATCCCGTCCAGCGCCAGCACCACCTTCGCCCTCTCAGGGCTCAGGCGCCTTATTAACTGCGCCTCCCTCACCCTGCCCCTGCCGCGCTCTATCCTCTCCTCTATCTCCTCCCAGGAGTACCTCTCCCTGGCGCTCCTTAGGGTGCCGAGTATCCCCTCCACCTGGGCAAAGTGCTGGTAAATCGCATCCCCCATGCGGCGCAGCTCCCTCTCCTTCTTCAGGTACTCCCTTATTGTAGCTGTCTGGGACTTCAGGCGGTGGAGAAGGCGGCCCAGCTCCGCCTTAAACCTCTCCTCCCTGAGCTTCTCCACCCTCTCCACCTCGTGCCTCGTGAAGTACTCGTCCAGAGCCTGGTTGAAGCTCTCGAAGCTCCTCCTCTCCAGGCTCTCGTAAACCCTCAGGGGCACGGGCGTGACGTCCACCGCCACCCCCTCGCGGAACACAATCTCCGGCTTCTCCTTGCCCAGGCTGGTTCTCAGCTCCTCCAGCGCAAGCTTGATCCTGGAGGCCTCCTCCTGGTCGAGCTGCTCCCTGCTCTTCTCAACCCCCGCACGAAGGCAAACCTCCTCTGCGTAGAGTCCGCCCAGGCCCAGGTCCAGGGCGAGGGCCCTCACCAGGTCGCGCTTTGAGGCGTTCACCACCTCTGCTATCTCCTCTGCGCTGAGCTCAAAGGGGTTCCTCCTCGCCGGCGGAAGCTCATACTTCGCCCCCACCACCAGCTCCCTGGTGGAGTACCTCCTGGGCACCATCACCGCCAGTATCCTGTACTCCCCGTCGGTGAGCACCACATTCCCCTTGCCGAACAGCTCCACGATTAGGCGGCTGCTCTCCTCCCCTCGAGCAAAGCTGAGCACCACTATCCTGTCGAAGCCCACCTGCTCTATCGCCTCAAGCCTCGAGTTGCCCAGGTGCTTGCGCAGCGCCATGGCAAACATCGAGGGCCTGGGCGGCGCCGGTCTGGGGTAGGCGGTCAGGTGGATCCTCCTACCCGCCTCCAGCACCAGGTGCTCCCTGCCCCTGCCCCTCACGTTCAGGGCTACCCTGAGCTCGGTGGTGGTGGGCTGAAAAACTTTATTAACCCTGGCACCTATTATCTCCTGAAGTTCTCCTACCTCTGCAAGGATGTCGAAGCTACTCATGCCGGTCTTCATATCACCACCGGAGGAATTGAGATGGAATATAGGGTTGAGCGCAAGATAAGTCTTATCCACGCCGCTGCCGGTACCCTTCTCGGTCTGGTTTCGCCCTTTGTAATTCCCGGAACCCTAACCTTGGTCTCAGTAATTATTGTGGGATTCCTTCTCGCCTATCCCCTCTACATCCTCACAAAGAAGAGCTTCAACCTATCCGAGAAGGAGTTCACCCTGAAGGACTGGCTCGGCAAGGGGTACCTCTACTTCTTTGCCGCCTGGATTCTGGTTTGGACCCTCTTCTACAATTTCCTGATAGCTTAAAGCCTTAAAAACAGCCGGAAAGAAAACAAAAGGGAGGGCGGAGCCCCCTCAGCCGAAGAGTGCGCCGAGACCCTCGAGGGCCTCCTCCTCGCTGGGCTCCTCTTCCTTCTTCTCCTCTTCCTCCTTCTTCTCCTCCTCTGCAGGGGCCTCCTCGGCCGCCGCCGCTGCGGGTGCCGCTGCGGCTGGCGCGGCCACGGCAGCCTGCTTTATGGCCTCGTCGATGTCCACGCCCTCTAGCGCGGCCACAAGGGCCTTGACGCGCGCCTCGTCCACCTCAATCTTCGCAGAGCTAAGCACTGCTTTTATGTTCTCCTCGTTTATCTCCTGCCCTGCAGCATGGAGAAGCATGGCAGCGTAAACATACTCCATTTCTTCACCTCCGTTATCCGAAAAGTGCTCCTAATCCTGCGGCGGCTTCCTCCTCTTCCTCAGCCTCTTCCTTCTTCTCTTCCTCCTCTGCCTTCTCTTCCGCCTCCTTCTTCGCGGGTTCCTGTGCCGCTGGCGCCGCTGAGCTGAGCTCGCGCCTCAGCTCGTCGTCCAGCGCAGAGTCGCCGAGCCTAGACGCCAAGGATAACATCTGCAAGTGGGCCTTCGCGAGCAGTCTGTCCACGGCTCCCGGCTCGGGTATCGCAGCCTCCAGCGCAAGCGCCAGAGCCTCGCGGTACGCCTTTGCGATTGCGAGGGGAGCCGTCTCCCTGGTGAGGAAGCCAGAGTTAATGCTCAGGTTCACCGCCTGCTGATAGGCGAGGGCCAGCTGCGCCTTCACCTCCTCCTCGTCCACGCGCAGCACTTCGGGCGAGAAGACGGTGCCCGCCTCGTATGCGGCGATGAGGTCGAGGCCCACCTCCATGGGCTCTATCCCCAGCCTGTTTAGTATGTTCGCAAGCTTTGCGTCTATAACGTCCCCCGCCCTGGCCACGACGGTGTCCTTCTTTACTGCTATCTTTCCTCCCTTAATCTCCGTCTGTATCCCCAGCGCCTGAAGCTCGCCCAGCAGCGGTCCCGGGGCGAAGGGCGTCTCACCCTTGGGCACCACTATGTCGCGGGGGGCGATGCTGTTGGGCTTCGCAGGCGCCGGAACCTTGTTTTCCTCCAGGATCTTGTAGAGCTTGAAGGGATTTATCTTTGAGAATATGAACGCCGGCTGTCCGCGCAGCTTGTCCTTCAGATCAGCGAGGCTCTTCTCCTCCTTCGCCGCCTTCTCGATGGCGTGCTGCATTATTGACTTCTTTGACATCTTGATGAGAACCTCTCCGCGGAGCTTGGCCCGCATCTTCTGCAGGGTCCTCGCCGGGATGTTCTCCATGTTCACTATGCCCACCACGGGATAGTCCCTGATAAGCCTTGCCAGCTCCTCAACCTTCTCAAGCTTCCACTTGGCTACAGCTCCAGAGGCACGCATCTTCAGACCTCCACCCGCACGCTGGGCCCCATGGTGGTCTTGATGTAAACGCTCTTTATGTTGCCCATGCCCTTGTCCAGCTTCCTCTCCAGGTGGGAGAGCACCGCCTCCACGTTCTGGGCTATCTCCTCGTCGCTCATCTCTTCACTTCCCACGGCAACGTGTATAACCGGCTTGTCCTTGGTGCGCAGCCTCACGGTGCGCCTCAGGCGCTCCACTATCGCCGCGATGGGCGCATTCGGCGGCACCGGCTTGGGCATCTTTCCCCTCGGGCCGAGCACCGGGCCCAGGAACCTGCCTATGGTGGGCATGAGCTCCGCCTGCGCGATAAAGAAGTCGATATCGTTGGCAAGCTTTTTCGCTTTCTTCTTGTCCTTGGCGAGCTCCTCCAGCTCCTCCTTGGTTATCACCAGGTCCGCATGCTCCTTTGCGGCGAGGGCGAGCTCGTCGCCCGCGATGACCGCCACCTTAACCGGCTTCCCTCTCCCCTTCGGCAGCACCACCTCCTCGCTCAGGCGGTTCTCAGGCTTGGACATGTCCACGTCGCGCAGGTTTATCGCCAGGTCAAAGCTCTGGGTGAAGTTGCGCTTCTTCGAGGCCTTCCTGGCCTCTCCTACAGCCCTAACAATCTTCTCTGTAGTAATCGCCATCCTTTCACCCCTCGAACAGGTGGTCGTACTTGCCCTCGTCTATCTCCCGCTGCACCTCCTTCGCGGGCTTGCCCTCCACCGTAACGCCCATGGACACGCAGGTTCCCAGCACCTCCTTGGTTGCCGCCTTCAGGCTGGAGGCGAGCATTCCGTCGCGCTTCATCCTGGCTATCTTCACCGCCTGCTCCATGGTGAGGTTGCCCACTATGCTCGACTTTGCATCGCTGGAGCCCTTCTCTATCCCCAGCTCTTTAATTATGAGGGCACTCGTGGGTGGGGTGCCCACCTCTATCTCGAAGGCCTTGGTCTTGGGGTCCACAATAACCTTCACGGGAACCTTCATGCCGGCGAAGTCCTTCGTCTTCTCGTTTATAGCTGCCACCACTGCGGAGATGTTCACCCCGAGCGGGCCCAGCGCAGGCCCGAGGGGGGGACCCGGCGTTGCCTTTCCGCCCTCAACGAGACTCTCAACCACCTGTTTCACTTTCCGACGCCTCCTTTCTGATCACCTTGATGCTCTCACCCTTCACAGTCACCGGTATTGGCACAGTAGCTTCGAAAAGCTCTACTGTAATCTCCTCCTTCTTGAGGTCCACCCTCACCACGCGCGCCTTTTCGCCCTTGAAGGGGCCGCTTATCAGCTCCACTATGTCGCCCTGCTCCACCTTGGTCACCATGGGCTTGGGCTCGAAGAACCTCTCTATGTCCTCAATGGGTATCTCTCCCGGCACAATGCCCTTGTTGTGGGCGACGCCGCGCAGCGCCTTCTCAATCTCCGTCCTGTCCTTCGCCTCCACCAGGATGTAGCCCCTTATGTCGTGGGGCACCAGCACGGCGTATACCTCGAAGCCCTCCTTCTCTATCCTGGCGCTCATCATATCTGCTACATTTCTCTCCTGCCCTATTGTTGTGCGAACCGCGTAAATCTTAGAATCCATCACCTTCACCGGGTTAAAAATTTAAAAACAGGGTTAGGTAGTGTGGGGCGTTTATTCTATATAAACTTTTTGCCTAACGGGAGCAAACTTACTTGACAAGGGAACTCGCCACATGGATTATCAGCCGCAGAATAAACGCCAGGGTTCCTATGAGTATCATCCCGGCGCCCGTGACCTTGGCGACGCTCAGGTACTCGCTCTTCCGCGGCTTCCTGGAGAGCTTTATTACGCGCTCCCACTCCTTGACCCTCTCGCCAAGCCTGAGCTTCTGAGCTACAGCAACCTGCACCATGGGGCATCAGTCCAGAAAGTCTATTCCCAGCTTCGACTTCAGGTCCTCCTCGGCGGGCTCCTCCTCAGCGAAGCCCTCGGCGCCCAGAATCTGCTTTGAGCGCACCCCGGTCACCACCAGCATCACCCTGAGCACGCCCTTCAGGTCGTCCTCTATCTGCGCACCCCAGATTATGTTCGCCCTGGGATCAAGGCGCTCCGAAACCACCTGCACCACCTGCTGCGCCTCCGCGAGGGTTAAATCCTCGCCTCCCACCACGTTTATCAGCGCGCCCTTCGCCCCCGTGATGTCCACGTTAAGCAGCGGGCTGTTTATCGCCTTCTCTATCGCCTCAATCGCCCTGTTCTCCGTGTCGCTCTCTCCCATGCCTATCATCGCCACGCCGCCGCCCTCCATTACAGCGCGCACGTCCGCGAAGTCCAGGTTTATAAGCCCCGGCTTTGTAATGAGCTCGGCAATGCCCTTCACGGCGCGTACCAGAATCTCGTCCGCCACCTTAAAGGCCGCCGGCAAAGGAAGGTTGGGCGCTATTTCGAGAAGCTTGTCATTGGGGATTACTATGACGGTGTCGGTCTCCCTGCGCAGCTTCTCCAGCCCCATCTCGGCGTTGCTCCGCCTGCGCATGCCCTCCATGGCGAAGGGGAAGGTGACTATAGCTACAGTCAGCGCTCCCAGCTTCTGGGATATGTTGGCAATCACAGGCGCGCTCCCCGTACCGGTGCCCCCTCCGAGGCCGCAGGTGATGAACACGATGTCGGCACCCTCCAGCACCTCCTTGATCTCCTGCTCGCTCTCCTTCGCGGCCTCCTCGCCTATCTGGGGCACAGAGCCGGCGCCAAGGCCTCCGGTGAGCTCCCTGCCTATCAGCAGCTTCCTGTGCGCCGTGGTGTTGAGCAGGTCCTGGGCGTCGGTGTTTATCGCCACAGTCTCCGCACCCTCTATGCCTACCTCCATCAGCCGCGTCATGGTGTTGTTCCCTGCGCCCCCTGTCCCTACAACCACAATTCTGGCCTTTGTCTGGGATAATATGTCCTGGAGCTCCTCATCTATTCCAGTTCTTCCCGTGACAGATACACCTCTGTGAGAGACCTCATTTGCACGCTTCATTGCCTCTTCAATGATGCTGTCCAAAGTAATCTCCTCCTGCTGGTTTATGAATGGCTATCTTGGATATTTAAACGTTTTCCTCAGCACCTCCAGGGTGCGCCCATCCTTCAGCTGAATGCGAAGCTCCCTCCTGGAGAGCACCATCTCCGGCGTTATTGTGGTCTCGCCCACAACCACGCTCTCACCCCTGCTGAGCCTCGCATACTCAGGACCCGGCCTTAGCCCGAGCTTCGCCGCCTTGGCGGGGTCGAAGGCTGTGTAGGTGAGCACCAGCTCACTGCCATTAAAGGAAAGCTCACCCCTGGAAGAGAGGATGTCCAGGCACGCCCTAACCAGCGCCTCGCCCGCGTCACGCTCTGAAAGCAGCCCCTTTATTTTCCCGCTCTCGTCGCGCTCCGCCACTATGCCCAGCGAGCCGAGCACCTGCTTCACCCGCTTTGAGTTGAGCTTCTCCGCCACCCTCACCAGCTCCAGGTCCACCCTCAGGGGAGCCAACGCAGGGCTCTGCGCCCTGAGATCGCGCCTTCGCTTCACAGGCACGCCGAGCTCCTCCGCCAGGGCGAGGGCCTTTTCTCTTTCCTTCCGCTTCATCCCCTTCCAGTCCAGGTAGACGAAGCCGGCGCCGCTCTTCTCAACCGCCTGCGCAAACACCTCGCTGCTCAGCTCCGGCAGGGCGTAGCTCGGAATTATGTGCCCCACAGCGTACTGCGTCTCCAGGGCAAGCTCGCTGTGGCGTGGAGCGTAGTGCGTACCCCCCACACCCACGCATGCCTCGTAGCTCTCCCTGCACAGCGCCGCCTCCAGCGCGGCTCTTGCAACGGCACGCACCGCCTGCATGTCGCGCCACTCCTTCTCGGTGGAGCCCACCTCCACGAAGAGCACCGGCTTCGAAAGCTGCGTGGGCCCGTGGTGCGTCGCCTCAAAGGAGACCTCATAGCCCAGGTTAAGCTCCCGCCTCGCGCGCTCCAGAGCGAGAAGTGCAACCTTCATTGCACTGGGCTGGGCGTATGCAAGCGTCTCGGGTGAGCCTCCAACCCTAGCCTCCCTGCCAAGGTTGCCGGTGACGTGCACAGTAAGCGTTCTGCGCTCCTCCCTAGCCTTGTGCCTGGTTGCAAACACGTAGTACTCGGCTTTGGGAAAGTGCTCGTCCAGGTGCTCCGCCTCGGTCTGCCTCCGCTCAGTGGCTATGGCGAAAACCTCGCCCCTCTTCAGCAGGGGCATGCCCTCAAACTCTCCAGCTTCCGCGAACCCCAGCTCCTCTCTGAGCACGCGGAAGATGTTCCTGCCCGCGATGTCCTCCTGTGAGGTGACGATTACCCGCACAGCTTCGCCACCACCTCTTCCAGTTCTCCAAGGCTGTGAAGCACAAAGTCAGCCCTGCTCAGGTACTCCTTTGAGAACCTGCCGTCGAGCAGTGCTATTCTAACCCCAGCGCTTCTCGCGGCGAGGTAGTCGAAGGCGTGGTCGCCAACGGCAAGCGCCTGCTCAGGCCTGGCTCCGAGCAGCTTCAGAGCAAGCAAGAACTGCGCCGGCGAAGGTTTGGGCTCCGCATCTTCCCGGGTTACAACCACATCAAAGGCGAGGGAAAAGCGCTCCGCCACCACCTCCCAGGCTTGTTTGCAGTTCCTCGTGGCGAGGGCGAGGGCAATTCCGCGGGAGCGCAGGCTCTGAAGCACCTCCCTGGCGCAGGGCTTAAGCTCCGCCCGCCTGGCAGCGCTAACCTCGTGCTCCACCACCCTTGCGAGGGCTTCTTCCCTCTCCCCGCGCGGAAGCGCCTCTATCATCTCCAGCAGGGGCTTCTCTGCCTCGAAGCCGAAGAGCTCCCTTTTGATTCGTGCGATGTCCAAGTTGAAGTCCACCAGCGTGCCGTCTAGGTCAAAGATAACCGCGGTTACCCGGCACGAAGTTCTGGGTGACGAGCTGAGCATGTGCTAAGGGCAAGGGTTAACCTGAACAAATTCCGCAATCAGAGAAGGACATATTAAGCATGAGGGAACAACTCTGCCCCATGGGTGAGAGGCGAGCGCTGCTTGCAAGCTTTCTCGTGGTGTTTATTGCCAGCGTGGCCTTCTACCTGATTAAGCCCGCGCTGGCGCTCAGGCTTAGAGCCGAGCTCGGTGCCACAGCTCTAGAGGTCACCGCCCTTACCTCCGGCTTTATGGTGGCGCGCGCCCTGGCAGCGCCCCTCACCGGCTTTGCCGGCGACAGGGCGCCCCTGCTCAGGGGCAGGGTTGCCAGGCTGTGCCTCCTTCCCGTCGCCCTGCTCAGCGCCGCCTACGCCTTTGTGCCCGAGGCTCTTCTTGCGGTGCTTCTGAGCGCTGTGCACGGCTTCTTCTCGGGCATGTTCTGGCCCACTCTCCAGGTTATTGTTGGCTTCTCGGCACCTGAGGATAAGAGGGGAGCCTACCTGGGCGCCTACTTCACCCTCGGCGCCCTCGGCTCTAGCATTGGCTACGCCCTCTACGGGTTGCTGCCCCTGAGCAGCACTTATCTCATACTTGCAGGCGCTGCGCTGTATGCGCTCTCCGCAATGCTCGCCCTGCTTCTGTTTTCCGCCTGCACTCCTGCGATGCCCGCCGGGCATAGAAGGGAGGTAAGGCTGCGGCTGAGCAGCCTTCCGCCCCTCGCGCTCTGGGTTCTGGTGATTTCCTTCGCCGTCGGCGGAGTTATGGGGCTGATGAACGAGTACCTCTACCTCTTCCTCTACGAGGTGCACGGCATGACGAGGGCTGAGCTGGGGTATGTGCTCACCGCCGCAGCGCTTCTGAGTGTTTTCAGCGGCGCGCTTTCGGGCTTTCTATCGGACATGCTCGGGATTCGCAGAGTCCTGGTTGCAATTCTGCTGCTGTGCTCCCTTGGCCTTCTCTCCCTTACGCTCTCGCACAGCGGGGTGATTGTCGCCCTTTCCCTCGCCACAGTGCTGCTGGCAGTCAAGGCGACGCTGCCCCTTACGCGAAACATCGCCGTGGCGGGAGGCTCTAGGCTAGAGGGCACAGTGGTTGGCCTTGCGAACACCTTCTCCAGCGCAGGTGCGGCTGTGCTTCCGCTGGTGGCGGGGTACCTCTACGACGCTCTCGAGGGAGAGGAGGTGCTCGGAATAGACGGCCGTGCACTCCCCCTCCTTCTCTCTTCGCTCGCTGTGCTTTTCCTCGCGCTTATTTCGCCTCTGGCGGAAGGGAGGAGATAATTGTACCTTTAGTACAGGCTGCTCATAATTTCAACACCTACATTTAGACTTTTCCCCTCGCATTCAAAACCCTCTCAACCGTCCTTAACAGCTCTCTAATTTCGAAGGGCTTGCTTATGTGCGCCTCCGCACCGCATTCCCGGCTCCTCTCAACGTCCTCCTCCTGCGCCCTCACCGTAAACATCACAACCGGTATGTGCTTGGTCTTTCCATTAACTTTAATCCTCCTGCACACCTCCCAGCCGTCGGAATCGGGAATAACAACGTCCAGGAGTATAAGGTCAAAGTGTTCATCTTCCAGTCTCTGGAGACACGAGGCGCCGCTCTCCGCTTCTATAACGCTGTGCCCCGCCTTTTCGAGAATTTTTCTGGCGATGAACCTTATGTCTGGCTCGTCATCTACTATAAGAATTTTCGCCACCGTGCCCCCTC
>JAADFX010000107.1 GCA_013152685.1 Methanobacteriota archaeon
GATGGGAGAAGTTCAAAAAAGGTGGAAATAATGATAATTTCGGAATTTTAAAGGAGGACATCGACATAAAGAAGCTGAGAAAAGAGATGGATAGGCATGTACCTGGTTGACTCTGACGTAATAATTGACCTGCTGAGGGGTGTTAAGGGCTCAGGAGTTTCTGCTGAAGCTGTTTGAAAGTCGCGCCTTTATCTCTGCTCTAACCGTTGCGGAGATAATGAGCGGTAGAAACAAGACAGATTTCTAAGAGGGAACATATCCTGAAATTTTTGAAGAATTTTGAGATGCTTCGAAGAAAAGAAAGGTATGGACCCGCCGGGATTTGAACCCGGGGCCTCTGCATTGCGAATGCAGCGCTCTTCCTGCTGAGCTACGGGCCCAGAGCTAACTCTTTGGTCTTGGTTAACAAAAGACAGGATTTTGAAGTTTGCCAAGGGTAGCTTACTCAGAGGGGCTATGAAGGTGAAGGTTGTCCTGGGCAGGGAGGAGAGGGTGGTTGAGGTCGCGGAAGGCGCCACCGTGGCGGAGGTGCTCAGGGCGCTGGGAGTAAACAGGGAGGAGGTTGTGGTGAGGCTGAGAGACGCGATAGTAACCGAGGAGGAGGCGCTCAGGGATGGGGACACAATAGAACTCATAAGGGTGATTTCCGGTGGTTAGCTGCTCCATTTGCGGCGAGCGTGCGTGCTACCACCGCAGGTACAGCGGCCAGCGCTTCTGCGCGGAGCACTTCCTGGAGTACTTCGAGAGGAAGGTAAAGAAGACGATGCTCCGCTACCGCATGGTCGAGCGGGGCGAGAGGATAGGCGTGGCGGTTTCGGGGGGCAAGGACAGCCTCACGCTGCTGAGGATTCTGGACAGGCTTGCGGGGAGGCTCAGCCTTGAGCTGCACGCAATCCTCATCGACGAGGGCATCGCGAACTACAGGGAGGAGACCATAGAACGTGCAAGGCGGTTCTGCGAAGAGCTGGGCGTTCCCCTGAGGGTGCTGTCCTTCAGGGAGCACTTCCGCCTCGCGCTGGACGAGGCTGTGAGGCTGAGCCACCGCAACGCCTGCACCTTCTGCGGCGTCTTCAGGCGGAAGCTTCTCAACGACGCCGCCCGGGAGCTGGGCTGCGACAGGCTCGCCACGGGGCACAACCTGGACGACGAGGTTCAGGCAATACTCATGAACTTCCTGCGCGGCGACCTGGAGCGCCTGCTCCGCCTGGGGACGCGCACCCGGAGCGAGCGGCTTGTGCCGCGGATAAAGCCGCTGATGGAGATGCCCGAGAAGGAGGTGGCACTCTACGCCCTGCTCGCTGGGATTCCCGCAAGCTTTGAGGAGTGCCCCTACGCGGTGCAGAGCTTCAGGACAGAGGTACGCGAGATGATAAACCGCCTGGAGGAGAGCAACCCCGGAATAAAGTTCTCAATACTCCGGAGCTACCAGAAGCTGCTCCCCCTTCTGGAGAGTTACGGGGTGAAGCAGCTGCAGAGCTGCAGAACCTGCGGTGAGCCGAGCTCCGGGGAGCGCTGCAGGGCGTGCCTCCTGCTGGAGGAGCTCACCCGATCAGCATCACGGTGAAGGCGTCCCTTAACCCTGGAGCGAAGCCCAGCACAAAGAAGGCGAAGTACCAGAAGTTCCTGTTCTCCTCCACCAGCGAATTTATCACCCAGATGATTATCCCTATGGCGATGTACTTCAGGGGGAAGAGCACATAGGCGGTGCCCACCAGGTTTATTAGCCAGTCCTCAAACACGTGCTCCTCGAAGTAGCCGTAGTACTCCACAGCCACTATCGTCGCGCTGGCGTCGAGCATGTGCCCCAGGAGGACCGCCAGAATCCAGGGGTTGTTCTGGTTGAAGATCCTCATAAGCGCGTAGCTCGCCACGCTGCTCAGCGCAAAGAGCACCAGCATCTGGACGCCCGCCATGGGGTATGCTACATTGGTTATCGCCACATACGCCGGATACACCAGAGCAATGCCCCCCAGGAGGAGCATGGTCCTGTCGTAGCCTATTCCCCTGGTGCGCTGGAGTATAAGCGCCAGCGACAGGCTGGCCAGGGCGATGAGGGCGGTGGTGAAGAATATTCCGGGGGTGATGAGCCATGCCGTCCTGGGCAGCAGCTCCGCATCCACCAGGCTGCGGGTGAAGCCGGCGAAGGCCAGGAAGGGGAGCGACGCCCTCAGGAAGCGCCAGTCCACCACGACGCCCAGCCTGGTGAGAATCCTCTCCAGGGCGATAAGACCGAAGCCCAGCAGCAGCCCGTAAACCAGGGTGTTGTAAACGTTGTATCCTTCGCCGGTGTAGATGGGCTCCACGAAGTAGCGCCTGAAGAACTCCACAGCCATCGCCTTCACCTAGGCACGCCTGAACTTCCTGGCAAGGGGCACCCCAAAGTACTCGCCCGAGATGTGGAGCAGGGGCTTCGCTCTGGCCACGTCCACCACGCGGTCGTAGCACTCGTCCCTCACCTCTGCCAGGAGCACCTCGCCCGCGATGAGAACGTGATCGCCCAGCTCCTTGGCGTCGTAGAGGGAGCACTCCAGCCAGGCGTAGGCTTCGCCTATGCGGGGCGCCTTCACCTTCTTTGAGGGCACCTCCGTCAGCCCCGCCTCCTTAATCTCGCTCACCTCGTAGGGGTAGTCCCTCTCCAGGATGTGCATCTTCTCGCCCAGCTCCTCGCCCACAAAGTTCACCACAAATTCGCGTGTCTCGCGGATGTTGCGCCAGGTATCATGGCCGGGGTTGCTGGCGATTGCAAATATGGGCGGGGAGAAGCTCACTGGCATGTTGAAGCTGAAGGGCGCTGCATTGCTTATTCCGCGCGGCGAGGCGGTGCTCACCACCACGCAGCACCTTGCGTTCAGCTTGTAGAAGGCAGCCGGATTCAGTTCCATCTCCATCACCTCGAAAGGAAGTTCTCAATTCTCGCCATCGCCTCACTAAGGTCGGCGAGCGAGGAGGCGTAGGCCATGCGCACGTGTCCCTCGCCGCCCTCTCCGAAGGCGCTTCCCGGCACGACGGCGACGCGCTGCTCGCGCAGGAGCTTTTCCGCGAACTCCTCGCTTCCCATGCCCGTGGAGGCTATGGAGGGGAAGACGTAGAAGGCGCCCTTCGGCTCGAAGCACTCCAAGCCGGCTTCGCGGAGGCGCCTCACCACAAACCTGCGCCTGCGGTCGTACTCCCGCCTCATCTCCTCCACCGCGCTGCTGCCGCGGCGCAGCGCCTCCAGGGCGGCCTTCTGGCTCATTATGGGCGCGCACAGCATCGCATACTGGTGGATCTTCATCATCGCCTCGATTACCTCGGCCTCGCCCAGCGCATAGCCGATGCGCCAGCCCGTCATGGCGTAGCTCTTTGAGAAGCCGTTCAGGTAAACGCAGCGCTCCCGCATGCCGTTCAGCGAGGCGAAGGGCACGTGCTTGCCCTCGTAGGTTAGCCTGTCGTAGATCTCGTCGCTTATCACAACCAGGTCGTGCTCCACCACCACGTCCGCGATTGCCTCAAGCTCTCGCTTGTTCATCGTCGCGCCCGTGGGGTTGTTGGGGTAGTTGAGCACCAGCACCTTGCTCCTCGGGGTAACCCTGGCCTCGAGCTCCTCGGGCAGGAGCTTGAACTCCTCCTCGGCACTGGTGGGAACGCTCACCGGCTTACCCCCGGCGAAGATGGTGCAGGGCTTGTAGGCGACGTAGGTGGGCTCGGGTATGAGCACCTCATCTCCCGGGTCCACAAGCGCCCTTATCGCCAGGTCGAAGGCTTCGCTCACCCCCACGGTAACCAGCACCTCGTCCTCGGGGCTGTACTCCACGCCATACTCGCGCTTTGTTGCAATGGCTATCTCCTCGCGAAGCTCCGGTAGGCCGTAGTTGGAGGTGTACATGGTGTAGCCCCTCTCCAGGCTGTAGATGCACGCCTCGCGGATGTGCCACGGCGTGATGAAGTCGGGCTCGCCCACGCCGAGGGATATCACCCCCTCAACGTTCGCCACTAAGTCAAAGAACTTGCGTATCCCGGAGGGGGGTACCTCCGAAACCCGTCTCGCAAGCTTGTGGCGCATCATGGCTACGGGCTCACAGCAAGGCGACGAAGCTCCTCACCGTCGTAGAGCATGTCCCCGTCCTCTTTGTACTTCTTCAGGATGAAGTGCGTTGTCGTGCTCGTGACCTGCGGCAGCGGGGCGAGCTTCTCGGCCACAAAGGCGGCCACCTCCTTCATGGAGCTACCCTCCACCAGGACCGAAAGGTCGTACATGCCCGAGACCAGGTAGAGGTTCTTCACCTCCGGAAAGCGCATTATCCTCTCCGCTATGGCGTCGTAGCCGTGCTCCCTCTCGGGGGTTATCTTCACATCTATGAGCGCCGCCACCTTCTCCCTGCCCAGCTTCTCCCAATTGACCACCGTCTTGTACTTGCGGATTACGCCGCTCTCCTCCAGCTCCTTTATAAGCTCCGCCACCTCCCCCTCACTCAGCCCGACCACCTTCGCTATCTCCTCAGTGCTGAGCCTGGCGTCGCCCTCAAGAAGCCTCAAAATCTCCTCCTCTTTGCCCATGGGTATCGCCCTTTTATTCTTACCGGTGCGGGTTTATAAAGCTTATTAATCCCCGCGCGGCGGGGTGCTGTTAAGCCGCCGCTGCACCTCGCCCAGCTTCTCCTGAAGCAGCGCTTCGCAGGCCCTGCAAAGATAGCCCCTCTCAACTGCCGAGCCACAGGAGAGGCAGTACCTCGCCATGGCACAGCTTCTGCTCCGGGGGATAATGGAGCTTGCGGGGGAGCGCTGGAAAAGTTTTAACAATAAACCTTATATATTCAAAAATGAATAAATTTATTCAAAAATGGATAGATGCCCATGAGGTTTCACAACGTTTTTGATGACGTGCTCGGCAACAAAACGAAGGTAAGATTGCTCAGAGCTTTCTTCACGTATCCCAGCAAGAGGTTCTCTGAGAGTGACCTGCAGAGGATAGCGGGCATACCGCAGGCGAGTGTGCACAGAAACATTAAATATCTGCTGGAAAGTGGGCTACTTGAGAGGCAACGTGTGGGCAAGACCAACCTCTACTCGGTTAACAGAGAGCACGTGCTTTATGAGCTACTGAGCAGGATTTTCGATGGAGAAAGGAACCTCAAGAAAGAGTTAAAGAGGGTAGTTAGGGAGGCGGTAAAAAATTTACCTGAAGTGGAGCTGGTGATACTCTTCGGCAGCATCGCCAGGGGTACTGAGCGAGCGGACAGCGATGTGGATATATTCGTTGTGTGCAGAGGCGATAAATCACAGGTAGAGGAAGAGCTGGACGATGTTGCAACGGTGATTGAAAGCAGATTCGGCAATCCAGTGTCGCTGATGGTTAAGCACGTCGAAGAACTGGAAGAGCTGAAAACCAGACCGATCTACAATGAGATTAAGAGCGGAGAAATCATCTTCAAGCGTGAGGGATTCAAATGGTAAAAGGTCTTGCGACCAAGCCGGTAAAAGTTGGCTCTGATAGAATGTACTTCAGCAAGGCGGAAGAATTCCTTAGAGGGGCGAGAACACTGGCAGAAATGGGGATGTGGAACTCCTCTGCGGTGCTCAGCGTTCACGCGGTTATAAGCGCCTGTGACGCCATCAGCGCCAGATTCTTGCAGCTCCGCCACAGCGGCGCAGATCACATGCACGCGGTGGAGCTCTTGAAAAGCCTGCCACTCGACAAATCAGAAATTCAGGCAAAGCTCAGGCAGGCGAGGAGGGTAATATCGCTAAAGAATACTGTCGAGTACGAGGACAGGCTGATTCAGCAGCGCGATGCTTTAGAAATGCTCAGGGATGCTGAGCGAGTGGTTGAATGGGTCGAAAGCAAGTTCAGATAGCCCTTCAGTAGTACTCCTCCGCAATCTCCCACGCAAGGCGGGCACTTTCCCTTGCTTCCCTGCCCTTAACCACCTCCATGTGTCCCGGGTAGAGCGCCTCTATCTCCAGCGCGGCGAGGCGGCGGAGGCTCCGCTTCAGGTGCTCCATGTTCCCCCCCAGGTCGGCTCTGCCGAAGCTACCTCCGGCGAAGAGGGTGTCCCCTGAGAAAAGGGCGCCCTCGCTGGCGATGTACAGGCATATGCTACCGGGGGTGTGACCTGGCGTATGCAGCACCTCAAGCTCGGCTCCGCCCAGGTCTATGGAGTCGCCCTCCCTGAGCACGCGGTGGCAGCGCATCCTCCCTGTGGAGGAGAACAAGCTGGAGGTGCCGTAGAAGCTGCCGTCGCTCATTGCGCCGGCGTCGAGCTCATGCACCAGGACCTCCGCCCTGCTGAACAGCGGATTGCCCCCGCAGTGGTCTATGTGCGCGTGGGTGTTTATCACATAGTCCACGCGCTCGGGCGCTATCACGCCGCGGAGCTTCTGCTCCAGTCGCGAGGCGCTCAAGCCAGTGTCTATAACCGCCACCCTCTCGGCAATAACCACATACACATTTGAGTCGTACTCGGTGGAAACTATCGGCACTATCTCCATTCCCTCACCTCAGTCCAGGTTCCACAGCCCCAGCTCCCGGGCGATTTCAAGGGCCCTGCGCATCTCCTCCGAGCTAACCCTCCTGGAAATCTCAGCGTGGCGGTAGGCCTCGAACTCAGGTCTAAACTGGCCCATGATGTTCACCCTCGCCCTGTTGCCCAGGTGCTCGGCTATCCACTCCAGCACCCTGCGGGTGCAGCACTCCACGTGGTTCGGAAGCACCAGATGGCGTATCAGCAGCTCCGCCCCCTGCTCCCTGGCGAGCAGGAAGTTTCGCGACACCACCTCAAAGTAGCGGGGCACCTTCGACAGGCGCCTGGCGCACTCGTCGCTGCCGTACTTGAAGTCCCCCAGGTAAACATCCACCGCGCCATGCAGCAGAGCCATCGCCTCGGTGCTCATGTACATGTTGCTGTTCCACACCACGGGCACATTCACGTCCAGGCTGAGGAGCATGTCCAGGATGACGTGCAGGCTCGGCGTGGGGTCGCCCCCAACCAGGTTGATGTTGCGGCTGCCCTCGCCGAGGCGGCGCTTCCTGGCCAGCTCCGCCAGGTACTCCCCCGTCACCGGCAGGCCCTTCTCCACCTGCCTGGAGATGGTCCAGTTCTGGCAGTATACGCAGTAGAAGTTGCAGCCGATGAAGAAGAAGGTGTGGCTGGGCACCAGGCAGGCTTCCTCGCCCATGTGCAGGAACTCGCTGCTCAGCCTAACCTCGGCGGCAAGACCGCAGAAGCCTATCTCCCCCCGCCTGCGGTTGCGCCTGCACCTGCGCTCGCAGAACTCGCAGCTCTCCAGCATCCTCCAGGCCAGAGTCCGCTTCAGGTGGAGGAGGCTCTTCTCGGGCTTCTCCAGCTCGTCGAAGCTCCTCTCGCCGGAGTCCAGCTCCTCCCTGAGCTTTCCGAACTCCCGCAGCTTCTCAGCGTGCAGCCTCCAGAGCTCCTCGCTGCTCTCCTCTCCGGAGAAGCTCACCGGTACCAGCTGCGCTATCCTGAAGTTCGCCTGCCTCTCGTTGGTGGCGACGCTGACGTAGCGCCGCAGCGCGTGCTTAACACCTCTATCCTCGAAGGCGCGTGCGGCGTCCGGGCGAAGCAGCCAGTACATACCATATTGCTCCACACTAACGTTGCCAAAGGCTCAGTTGGGGTAGGTGAAGTCGTCGCCCTCGTCGAAGAGGGTTATACTCACCTCCTCATCCGGCGCAGGCTCTGGCTTGATCTCCTCCACCGCCTCCACGCGGAACAGGTGGGAGAAGTACCATATCCTCCTGGTTCTGGGGCTCACCCTGAACTTCAGCGCCCTGAGCACCTGCTCCACGTACTCCGCGTCCTCCGGGTACTCCATGGGGTAGAAGGAGAACCTCCGCTTAATGTCGGTGATCACAAACCCCATGCGGAGGATGCTCTCCTGTATGCGCTTCCACTTCTCCAGGGAGCACTCCAGGTTGGTGAGCCCCACGTAGCCCACGCCGCGCTTTCTTAGAGCCGCAGCGCCCCGCGCAAAGAAGGTCAGAAAGCCCGAGAGCGTCTCAAGGGGCTCCGTGGAGAAGATGTGGCTGCGCCCCCTCAGCTCCTTCGGCAGGGGCTGCTCCACGTTGTAGGGCACGTACTCCACCTCAAGCCCGTGCCTCCGCGAGCACCTCTCTATGAACTCCCCTATCCGCTCGTCTATCTCCAGCACCACTATTCGGGAGGGCAGCCGGGTGAGCGCCAGGGCAAGGCTCAGGTAGTCGTCATCTCCGACGAGGGTTATGCGCTTCCCCGCCAGACCGTCGCGCGAGTCCATGAGGTACACCCTGGCGACCACGCTCTCAGCGTCCATGTTCCCCTGGAAGTACTTCGCCGTCGTGTGGGGGCGCTCCCTGAGCAGCGCCCTGAACCGCCTCAGCAGGGCGGTGTTCCTCACCTCGACCCCGCGCCCCCTGCACTGCCCGCAGGTTCTATCCGGCAGGCTGGAGGGCAGCGAACTCGCGAGCCCGCGCGAGGGGAGCAGCCTGCCGTTCTTCACCACCACCTCTCCCGAGGAGTACATCTCATTCACGGCGTCAACAAAATCCTTGATGCGGTACTCCCACCTGCTCAGCAGCTCCCAGAAGTTCCTTCCGCGCTTCCCCAGCATCCTCGCAACCTGCTCCTTCAATGCGCTCACCTCCTGGCTGTGATGACAAACTCGCAGCTCTCCCGCGCCATGTAGCAGCGGCGCCGCACAACGGCTGCGCTGAAGTAGCGCTCCAGCGCCGCCTGGATAAACCTCAACTCAGAGTCGCAGGCAGCCCTTTTAATCTTGTCGATGCTCGTGCTGTCAATCACCGCCCAGAAGGCGCTCCACTCTACCCGGAGCACCGCCCTGTCCTTCGAGAGCATCTCGTACTCGAACATCAGGTAGGCCCTGGCCTTCTCCCTGAGCTGTGAGAGGAGCTCCTCCAAGGAGGAGGGCTCAGAAAGCTCCTCCGCAATCCTCCTGCCGAGGACATCTCCTGAGGCAAGGGTGCAGCTGTCCATGGCTATTCGATTATCAGCTCCACCCTCTCGCCCAGCACCTGGGAGAAGAGCACCTCAATGCCGCACTCGTACTCCCGGATCTTCTCCCGCTTCTCCAGCCTGTGAATTGTGCCAAGGCTGTGGATGTACTCCGTCTCCATGTGCCTTCCCTCGTCGTCGAAGAAGAGCGTCAGCCTGTCGTGGATCTTGCCCCGGTGCTTCAGGTAGAGGGTGATAAACCTCCTGAGCGACTTCCCGTGCTTTATGCACAGCTTGTAGCCCTTCAGGAAGGGGTACCTCTCCACCTCAATAATCTCCTCCACGCCGAAGCAGTGAGTGCTTATCCCGTTCTCGCGTATCTGCAGGTACTCCAGGATCTCATCATAGCTCTTCTTTATCCGCTCCTCCTCCTTGGCATGCATCTTCCTGCGCAGCGGCTGGGTGCGTATAAAAAGCTTCACACTATCACCCCACAACTCTTACCTTTGAGAATCCCACGCTGGGCGTCACGACGCCGTAAACCTGGGCCACGTCCCTGCCGAAGCCGGCTATGCTCTCCAGCAGCTCGTAGATGTTGCCGGCGATGATCGCCTTCCTCACCGGCGAGCCATCATAGAAGGCGTTTCTCGTCTCGACGGAAAAGTCGCCTGTAACCGGGTTGGAGGTGTGGGCGCCTATCAAGCCGTGCACCACCAGCGCGTCCTCCTCCAGCGTGCCCCTGCCGCGGATTATGAAGTTGGTGGCGTCTATTCGCGGGAGGGAGGAGAAGCCGTTGCGCAGCGCATTGCCGGTGCTTTCCGTGCCTGCCTTCCTGGCGGTGTACACGTCGTAGAGGTAGCCGCGCAGCTCGCCCCTCTCCACGAGCAGCTTCCTCCTCCCGGCGGTGCCCTCTCCGTCGAAGCGGGTGCTCTCGAGGCCGGCGGCAAGAGTGGCGTCGTCGATAATGGTGAGCTCCTCCCCGAAAACCCTCTCCCCCAGCCTTCCCGCAAGCCTGCTCCTCCCCCGCTGCACATTGTCTGCGGAGAAGGCCGGGATAAGGGCGCTCTCCAGCAGCTCCGCCATTGCTACCGGGCGGAGAACGAGGGGGTAGTCTCCCGTCTCCAGCCTCTTCGCCCCCAGGCTGCGCCTCGCAAGGGTGCTCGCCACCTCGCCCACCTCCTCAAAGTTCAGGTCGAGGCTCCTGCCGGCGGAGAAGTGCATCCCCGTGGCAACCTCCCCGCCGCGCCTCGCAACGGCGCTGAGGTGGGCGTGCACAGCGCTTCCCCTCTGCTCCGCCTCAACGCCAAAGCTGTTGCATATGCTCTCCTCGCTCACCTCCCAGGATATGCTCGCCTGGCTCACCTCCACGCCCCTGTCCCGCGCGGGGGCGAGCAGCTCCTCCACCCTCTGCTCAACCTCCTCGAGGGCGAGAGCCTCCACGCGCGGGTCGAAGAGCCCCTCAACGCTGGGGTAGCTCTCCGCGCCGGCGAAGCCCTGGTGCTCGTCCGGCGGCGAAACCCTCGCAACGCTGAGCGCCCTCTCAAGGAGCTGCTCGCTAAGCACATTGCCGTAGGCGAAGCCCATCCTCCGCCCCAGGAGCACCCTCACGCCGAAGCCCTCCTCCGCGCCAGCCTCTGCGAGCTCCACCCTTCCACGACGCACCTCCACGCTGAAGTGCCTCTGCCTCAGGCGGTAAACCTCGCCCTCCGCCCCGCGCCTCTCAATAAAGCGGAGCGCCTCCCTGGGGGTCATGAGGTACCACCCACCGTGGCGATGGTCCTGATCGCGGGGCCGCCGTCGCCTACGGCAACGAGCTGGCCATTCTTGCCGCAGTAGCCTATGTGAACCTCTTTGCCACTGCCCACCGCCTCCACCCTGCGCAGAATCTCCAGGGTCTCGCCGGAGAGCGCCACGTCTCTAAGCGGAGTGGTGAGCTCGCCCCTCTCAATCAGGAAGCCCTCCTCGGCTGAGAACTGGAACACTCCCCTGGCGGTGTCCACCTCTCCACCCCGCGAGCCCAGGAGGTAGACCCCGTACTCTATGTCCTCCAGCAGCTCCTCAAAGCTGGAGTCGCCCTGCGCGAGGTAGGTGTTGCTCATCCTGGGGAGGGGCGGATAGCTGTACCCCTGCGCGCGCGCATTTCCGGTGGGCTCCTGGCCAAGCCTGGCTGCGGTCTCGCGGGTGTGCAGGTAGCTGCGCAGCACCCCCTGCTCAACCACCGCCTTCCTTCTCGCCCTAACTCCTTCTGCGTCGTAGAAGTAGGAGCCAAAACCGCCCTCCAGCGTGGGGTCGTCGTAGACTGTGACCAGCTCCGAGGCGATGCGCTGCCCCAGCATGCCCCCGAGTATGGACTCCCCCTGCACCACGTGGTCCGCCTCCACCGCATGCCCCAGGGCCTCGTGGATAAACACCCCCGTGAGCTTCGGGTCTATCACAACCTTAAACTCCCCCGAGGGCGGCGCCTTCGCGCGCAGAAGGCGCTCCGCCTTCTCGCAGGCTTTTTCCGCAAGCACCTCCACATCCTCAAGCACCTCCAACCCAGAGGTCGCCCCCGCACGCTCCGTGGCGAACTGCAGCCTTGCTCCCTCCTTTGCGAAGACCTGGGCGTGGAAGGCGACCCTGGGGTAGCGCATGCTCAGCTCCGCACCCTCTGAGCTGAGGTAGGTGACCTCCACGCTGGCGTCGCTGTAGGCGAAGCTGGTGCTCACCACCCTCGCATAGCCTGAGGCTGCCTCACTGGCGCGGTGCAGGTACTCAAGCTTCTCCTCAAGCGTCGCCCGAGAGGGGTGCAGTCTTGCCCTTACCTCCGCCCTACCCCTTCCGGGCTCCACCTCGGCGAGCTCCACCCTCTCCCCGGCGAGCTCTGCCCCGCGGAGCGCCTGCTCCGCCCGCTCCGCCAGCTCCCTGGCGCTGCTCGCGTAGGCGAAGCCCCACCCCTTCCTGAGAACGCGCACACAGGCGCCGAAGCTCTCACCCGTGGAGACCTCCCTGGCTGAGCCGTCCTTCATGACTATGGTGGTGCTCTCCACCCGGTAGATGGTCACATCCACAAAACGCGCTGGCAGCTCTAGAAGTTTGCCAACCTCCCGCAGCATGCTCTCAGCCCTAGCTACCCTGCTTGTCCACACTGGGCAGAGCGCGCTCCACCGCGGGCAGGGAAATCATGCTCTTCACCCTGTCCAGGAGGCCGCGGCGGTCGTCGCTCCAGCACAGCGCCTCCTCCAGAACCTCCGAGAGGGTCCTCACCGCTATAATCTCAATCTTCCTGCGCTTCTCGGGGTCCAGCATCACGTCCTTGAGGTTGCCCTGCGGTATTATCACCTTCCTTATGCCGGCGTTTATGGCAGCCTCTATCTTGGCGTTTACCCCGCCCACAGGGAGAACATCGCCGCGCACGCTGAGGGAGCCAGTCATCGCCACGCTCTGGTCAACGGGTATGTTCTCCAGCGCGGAGAACACGGCGGTGGCAACGCTTATGCTGGCGCTGTCCCCCTCGACGCCCTCGTAGGTCTGCAGAAACTGGATGTGGACGTCGTAATTTGAGATGTCTCTGCCCGTGTGCTTCTTTATTATGGCGCTCACGTTCTGAATCGCCTCCCTCGCTATGGTGCGCAGCTTGCCTGTTGCGATTATCTTGCCCTCCTCGCGGCTCTGGGCGGGGGTCACCTCCGCCACTATCGGCAGAATCACGCCGCTGTCGCTGCCGATTACAGCCAAGCCGTTGACCTTGCCCACCTCGGCGCCCTCCACCCTGTAAACCTCGTAGTCCTTCTTCTGGCTTATGTAGCGGTCGGCTATCTGCTGCTCCAGGGTGCGGGCGATCTTCTTCGCCTTCTTCACGTGCCTCGCCTCAACGTAGGGGGCGCCCTCGCTCATCGCCACATCTCCCGCGGCGCGAACCAGGCCACCGAGGGCGCGCAGCTTGAGGGTGAGCTTGCCCCTCCTGCCGGCTCTCCTGCGCGCCTCCTCGATTATCTCAATCACCGCCTCGCGGGTGAAGTGGGGTATCTTCCCGTCCTTCACCACCTCCTGGGCGACGAACTGCACCAGCTTGTCCCTGTTCTCGCGGGTGTCGTCCATCACGTCCTTCATGTATATCTCGTAGCCGTAGCCCCTTATCCTGGAGCGCAGCGCGGGGTGCATCTTGCTGACCACATCCAGGTTGCCCGCCGCCACCAGGATGAAGTCGCAGGGCACCGGCTGGGTGCGCACCATGGCGCCGGAGCTGCGCTCGCTCTGCCCCGTAATCGGGAACTTCTTCTCCTGCATCGCCGTGAGCAGCGACTGCTGGCTCTCTATCCCCAGGGTGGAGATCTCGTCGATAAAGAGCACGCCCTTGTGGGCGCGGTGTATGGCGCCTGCCTCAACCAGCTCGTGCGGTGGCGTCTCTAGTCCGCCGCTCTGGAAGGGGTCATGGCGCACATCCCCGAGGAGTGCGCCGGCATGCGAGCCCGTGGCGTCGATGAAGGGCGCCTTCTTCCTGCCCTTGTTGTTCACCAGCAGCTTTGGAACAAGCACGTCGTCCTTGACCTTGATGTACTGCCTGCCCATCAGCAGGAAGACGAAGGCTATTATGCCCAAGAAGAGCACATAGGGCTGCTGGAGCACCAGCATGTAGTAGAGCACCAGGAACATGACGCTTATGAAGAGCACCTTGAACATGGTGTTTATGGGCGCCTCCACGCGGCGCTTCTGCTCCTTGAAGCGCTGAATTATCGCCTCGCCCTCTCCCGCCTTCACCGCCTCTATGCGGGGGTTGTTCTTGTCCTCGGGGTTGGGGTAGACCAGGATGTCCTCCAGCTCCTCCGTCGGAAGGAGCTCCGCCATCGCCTGGCCCAGCATGCTCTTCCCGGTGCCTGGGTCGCCTATAAGGAGAACATGCCTCTTCTGCAGGGCCGCCTTCTTTATTATCTCAACCGCCCTCTCCTGACCTATCACCTGGTCGATCAGCTTCTTGGGAACCTCAATCTCTTCGGTGGTGCGGAACTGCATCAGGTCCAACTTCTGTTCACCTGCCCAGAGAAGGAAAACTTAACGAAAGTAATATTGGTGGAGGCTGAATATAAAGCTTGGGTAGAGAACCTTCGCTCCGCAGTGCTTCTAAACTCAGGCGGGTTTCCATGATTGTAAGCCTGGGCAAAATTGTAAGCTTTCAGAGTTCATGTAGGTCTGAGAGATGCTGGAAATGCCGCTCATTTTATTCCTGCCGGCATTTACGGAAAACTTCTGTACACCCACACATCGCCCTCTGCAGCCCTGGGCTCTGTGTAAACATCGTTTTTCACTCTTCCAGCAGAGAATCGCTCCCATCTTACTGACCTAGAACACAGATCATCCTTAAAACTCACATGGCAACTTGAGCATGATCCATGGCAGGTTGCACACCGTGGCATATAATACCGCCAGGGCCTTATGCCAAGTTTTTCATGGTTGTTTAGTCTGTGGCAGCCCGTGCACAGGTCCACAATAAGCCTTCTTGAAACCTTCTGCGACACCTCAGAGAAGAACTGGGATGAATTGTGGCCACC
>JAADFX010000108.1 GCA_013152685.1 Methanobacteriota archaeon
CGTCAGTCAGGGTGAAGTTCAGATTCCGGGGAGCCCACTCAACACTCTCCTTGACAACATAACCCTGAACCTGAACCTGACGACCCTCATAGCGACCCGGATCCTCAACAACATCACTAACACTCTTGTAAGGATTAACAAAACTCTCACTGGTGGCTGTGCTCAAAGCTATACCAAGAAAAACAAGAACAACCAGAACACCAACCACATAACGCAAATTACGACCCTCAAGGGACATGACCACTACCTCTTCTCCAGCCTATTTATTCTTTTTTCCAAATCCCCGAGGGTGCGGTGCAGGTATGCCAGGTACACCACAAGCGCAGCCCACAGGGAGGTCGCCACGAAGAATATGCTCTGATAGCTCTCCACTCTCATCTACCCCCTACACTCTGTTTGAGCCTCTCAATCCTCATCTCCAGGTACATCAGGTTCAGGAACACTATGATGGAGGCGGTTATCATTATTCCCAGCGCCATGCCCATCTCGGGCTCGAGCTCCAGCCCGAAGGTGGGGGGATGCAGCGACGGGAAAATCCGGGTTGACAGCAGGGTGAATATCCCCGAGGAGTAGCCGAAGATGCCCAGCACGGCGCTGGCACGCGCCCGGGCCTTCTCGTCGGCGATGGCTTCGCGCAGCGCAAAGTAGCCCAGGTAGACGAACCACATTATCAGCGCCGTGGTCTCGCGGGGGTCCCAGTTCCAGTAGCTCCCCCACGCCGGCTTCGCCCACACCATGCCGGTGAGCAGGGTGAAGGTTATGAAGAGCACCCCCACCTTTGCCGCCCTGCTCGCTATCAGGTCGTACTTCATGTCCCTGGTCTTGAGGTAGAGGATGCTGGCGAAGAGGGTTATGGTGAACCCCAGAAACCCGCTGGCGTTTATGGGCACGTGGAAGAAGACGTTCCGGTACAGCTCCTCCATTACCGGATTCTCCGGCGATGAGATGGGCGGGAATACCAGCAGCGCCTTGTAGGCGCCGTAGGTGAACATCGCAAAGGCGGCTGCCAGGCTGGCATAAATCCTCAGCATATCTACTCCTCTAGGGCGAAATCGAAGGTAAGTATGGCGATTGTGCTCATCACCACGGCATAAGCTAAAATAATTTTAATCTCTCCAAGAATATTTAAAAATCCTTCACCGTCTACGAGCACACCCTTCAGCGCCGAGACGGATAGCACTATCACGGGGAAGAGCACCGGTAGGAGGATCACCGGCAGGAGCAGCTCTCTGGCTCTGGCGTTGAGCACCAGCGTGGCGAGGGCTGAGCTGACTATGACGAAGCAGGCGTTGCCCAGGGTGAGCACACCGAAGGCGAGGAGCACACTTCCCCTGATGGGGAAATCGAAGAAGACTATGAAGAGGGGGAATATTATGCTCTGCACCCCCAGCATGAGCAGCAGGTTGTACACCGCCTTTCCGGCGAGAATCTCGGCGCTGCTCATGGGCGTTAGCCTGAGCCCGTCCAGGGTGCCCAGCTCCTTCTCCTTGACGAAGGCCCTCCCCAGGCCGAGCATGCCGGTGAAGAGGAACACCAGCCAGAGCAGCCCCACCCCTATCTCGGGAGCACCGGCGACGTAGCTGCCGGAGATGCGGGAGAAGAAGGCCACGGCAAGGCCAGAGAAGAGCAGCATGAAGTTCACAGTGTGCTTTGTCCTCAGCTCTGCCCTGAGCTCCTTCCTTACCAGGTTGACCACCGCGCTAGGTCTCACCTTCCTCACCCGTCGCGCGCAGGTAGGCCTCCTCCAGGCTCCCCACGCTGGCCTTCAGCTCCTGAATCCTGCCCTCCGCCACCACCCTTCCCGAGTGGAGCACCGCCCCGCGGGAGCACAGCCTCTCCGCCTCCTCCGGGTGGTGGGTGGTCATGAGCAGCGTCACGCCCTCCTCCAGCAGCCTCTCCAGGAGGGCGTAGAAGTCCCTCCTGCCCCTTATGTCCAGACCTGTGGTGGGCTCGTCAAGGAGAAGCACCTGCGGTGAGTGGAGCAGCGCCCTCGCTATGCTCAGCCGCTGCTTCATCCCCCGGGAGAAGGTGGACACCTGGTCGTCGGCACGCTCCTCGAGCTCCACCCTCTCCAGCATTTCCTCAGCCCTCCTGATGGGGACGCCGAAGGCGCGGGCGTAGAACTCCAGGTTCTCCCGGGCGGTGAGCTCCTCGTAGAGCAGGGGGTTGTGGCTCACCACCCCTATCCTGCGGCGCACCTCCTGCGCCTCCTTTCTGGCATCATAGCCCAGGACGCGAACCTCTCCGGAGTCCTGCCTCAGCAGCGTCGCCACTATTCTTATAAGCGTGGTCTTCCCCGCCCCGTTGGGGCCCAGGAGCACAAAGGCCTCCCCCCGCTCCACGCTCAGGGTCACCCCCCTCAGCACCCTGTGCCTGCCGAAGCTCTTCTCCACGTCCCTGAGCTCAACCGCATGCATGAAACAGGATTCTCCCGGAGGGTTATAATAGTTTCTGCCAGCCTTTGCGATATGCCAGGAGGAAGAGCAGGAGGGAGAGCGCGATGAGCAGCACGCTGGCGAGCAGGTAGCCCCACGCCGGCACCTCAGCCGGAGAGAGCATCACCTCCCGGACGGGAGCGGCACCGGCGGGTGCCTTTATGGCGGCCTTCTCCGCCGCCCTGCCGGCGCCGTACCCCAGGTATCTTGCGCCCGTGAAGATGCCGCCCAGCAGCGCGAGGATGGCGGAGCTGAGCAGCAGGAGGATTCTCACCCTCCGCTCCGGGTGCAGTATCCCCCTCGCCTTCCGGGTGGGATGGTAGTAAACCCACTTCCTGCCCTCGCTGCGCTTCTCCACCAGCCCCGCTTCTGCCAGCTTTGCCAGGTGCTCGTGCACCACCGACTTGGCAAGCCCGAGCTCCCTGGCGAGCTCGCTAACAGTCATCGCGCGCCTGTCCAGCCTCTTGAGGATCTCTATCCGCGTCTCGGAGACCAGCGCCTCGAAGACCTCCCTGCCCACGCGCACCTCCTCGCCCAAGGGCACCACCTACCCTCTCCTGAGCCGCCCCAGCAGGAGGAGCAGCAGGGCTGCAAGGGCGGCGGGGGGCAGCAGGTAGCCGGCTGCCACGATCATCCAGCGTGTGACCTTTGCAATCCCCTCCAGCGCCTCCCTCAGGGCGCTCCTGAGCCCCAGGCTTGCGGTTATCGGCTCCGGCTCTGACAGCTCCACACTAACCCTTGCCATCTCAGTGCGCCTCTCCAGGTAGCGCAGCCTTCCCTCAAGGCGCTCCACCTCTCCTCTGATGCGCCAGAGCTCGCGCTCCACCTCGAGCACATCCTTCACGCTCTCCGCTCTATCGAGCAGCTCCAGCAGCCGCTCCTCCTGCCTCTTCAGGTTGCGCAGCCTCGCCTCCAGGTCTATGAACTCCTCGGTTACATCCCTGCCCGAGGTGGAGAAGTGGAGCACCTTCCCGAGCTCCCTTATCCTGCCGAGGGTTGCCTCGAAGCTCCCGGCGGGTATCTCCAGGGTCACGGTCCCCCGCCTCTGCCCGGAAGGCAATGTGTATATGCTGGAGCCGAAAACGTAGCCATTCGCCGCGACGGCCAGCTCCTCCAGCTGGCTCATAGCGGCGTCGAGGTCCTGCACCTCCAGGCCAAGCTGCGCCTCCTTTATAACCCTCCTGCCGCTCGCAGACGGGCTGATGGCAGCCACCGCCTTCTCCTCGACCGAGAGCTGCATCAGGCGCTCCCCGCCGGGGCCATCCTCCGCCTGCAGGGGCGCCACCGCCTCCGGCGGCTTGAGGGCACACCCTGCGGCGAGCAGCAGCACAGCAACAACCGCCAGCTCCCTCATTGTGCTCACAACAACCTTGCCCCCCGGGTATATAAACCCCTCGAAAATGTTCCCCAGGCGGCGAACATTCAAAAAAGTCTGCCCTTGCTAAAACTTTACAATTAGCAAGCAAAAATTTACAAAAGTAAAGAGACGGCGCACAGGAATGGTGAGCGAGAAGCAGCTTCAGGTGCTGCGCAAGCTTTATGAGGGTGCGCGCAGCCTAAAGGTTCACTCGACGCAGAAGACCCAGGCAGAGCTGGCGGCTGAGCTGGGAATAAGCAGGCAGGCGCTCAGCGCCCACCTCAGGGAGCTGAGAGAGCGCGGATTAATACGCACCGGCAGGGGCTTCATAGACCTCACCGACAGGGCGCTTGCGGAGATAGGCAAGTTCGGCGAGGAGGCCTTTGTGCTCCTCAAAGTTAAGCCCGCCTACCGCGACGAGACCTACGCCAGGCTGCGCGCCCTGCCGGCGGAGCGCGTCTACCGCGTCGCGGGTGAGTACGACGTCATCGCAGTCGTGCCCGTGGCAAAGCTGCGGGAGTTTCTTGACGAGGTGGCGAAGCTCGAGGGCGTCGAGGCCACGGCGTCCCATGTGGTAATAGAAATGTACCAGGTGTGAGCATGGGCAGGATAACCATAAATGAGAGGTACTGCAAGGGCTGCAACATATGCATAGAGTACTGTCCCATGAAGGTCTTTGAGCCCGCGGAGGAGCCCAACGAGAGGGGCTACTTCGTGCCCATCGTGGCGCACCCGGAGAGGTGCACAAAGCTCAAGGTCAGCAAGCACCTCAAGCGCAAGGTGTGCTCCCTCTGCCAGGACATGTGCCCCGACTTCGCGATTGATATAGACGTGTACGCCGAGGAGGAGGAAGAATGAGCCACATGCAGGGAGTGCGCTTCCTTCAGGGCAACATCGCCTGCGCCGAAGGGGCGATAGCAGCCGGCTGCAGGTTCTTCGCTGGCTACCCCATAACCCCCAGCACAGAAGTCGCCGAGTGGCTGGCGCAGCGGCTGCCGAAGGTTGGCGGTGTGTTTATACAGATGGAGGACGAGATAGGCTCCATCTCCGCGATAATCGGCGCGAGGTGGGCAGGCGTAAAGGCGATGACAGCCACCTCCGGTCCCGGCTTTTCGCTGATGATGGAGAACATCGGCTTCGCCGCCATGACGGAGACGCCCATCGTTGTTGTAAACATCCAGCGCTCCGGTCCGAGCACAGGGCAGCCGACGATGCCCGCGAGCGGCGACGTGATGCAGTCCCGCTATGGTTCGCACGGCGATTATGCGGTTATCTCCCTCTCCCCCAACAGTGTGCAGGAGATGTTCGACCTGACCGTGGAGGCTTTCAACCTGAGCGAGCGCTACCGCGTCCCGGTCTTCCTCATGGCGGACGAGATAGTGGGGCACATGCGGGAGAGGGTGGTTCTACCCGAAAAGGTGGAGACCTTCACGGCGCCGCTGAGCAGGAAGGGCTCCAAGTACTACTTTAAGCCCGACCCCAGAACCTTAGTGCCCAAGATGCAGGTGTTCGGGAAGGGCTACAATGTGCACGTCACGGGCTTGACCCACGACGAGCGCGGCTATCCCGCGACCAACGATGCGAGGGTCCACTTCAAGCTGGTGCGCAGGCTGGTGGAGAAGATAGAGAGGAACGCCGATGAGATTATTAGGGTGGAGGAGCACTACCTCGATGATGCCGAGGTGGTGCTTGTAGCCTACGGCGCGGTCTCCCGCTCGGCGCTCGCGGCTGTGCGGGAGCTCAGGAGGCGCGGGACGAAGGCGGGGCTCCTCAGGCTGATAACCCTCTTCCCCTTCCCCGAGAAGCTCGTTGCAAAGCTTGCGAGGCGTGCTAAGCTTGTGGTGCTGGAGATGAATCTGGGGCAGATTCTCAGGGAGGTGGAGCGCTGCTCAAAGCGAAGGGTGCCCTTCCTGCCCAAGCTGGGAGGCGAGCTGCACACACCGCGGGAGATAGTGAGGTTTGTGGAGGCGCTGAAATGACCTACCTGGAGCTGCTTCGCAAGGACAGGCTGCCGCACATCCTGTGCGAGGGGTGCGGCGACGGCATAATAGTGAACGCCCTGCTCGAGGCGATAGTGGAGCTGGACCTGCCCCGGGAGAAGCTGGTCTTCGTCTCTGGCATAGGCTGCTCCTCCAGGATACCCGGCTACCTGCTCTTCGACTCGCTTCACACAACGCATGGCAGGCCCATCGCCTTCGCCACGGGAATAAAGCTCGCAAACCCGGAGCTCAAGGTTGTGGTTATTACGGGCGACGGCGACATGGCGAGCATAGGGGGCAACCACTTTCTCCACGCTGCCAGGCGCAACATAGACATGACGGTTATCTGCTCCAACAACTACACCTACGGCATGACGGGCGGGCAGGTCTCGCCTACCACCCCCCTCGGGTGGCGAACCACCACAACGCCCTACGGCAATGCCGAGCCGCCCATGGACATAGCGAAGGTGGCAGCCGCCGCGGGAGCCAACTACGTGGCGCGGTGGAGCACCGCTTCCCCGCTTCAGATAAAGGAGTCCATAAAGAAGGCGCTCACCAAGGAGGGCTTCACCCTGGTGGAGGTGCTCACCCAGTGCCCCACCGCTTTAGGGAGGAGGAACAAGCTGCGCGGTGCGGTGGAGATGCTGCGCTGGTACAAGGAGAACACCGTCGCTCTGCACCACGCCCGGGAGCTGGAGGAGAAGGGCGTTGACCTCTCCGCGAAGGTTGTGGTGGGCGAGTTTGTGGACCGCGATAAGCCCGGGCTGGTGCGCCTCCTCGGCCTGGTGAAGGAGGAGAAGGAGGAAGAGAAGGAGGAGAAGCCCACGCCGGAGCAGCGCGCCGCCAGGCGGAAGGAGGAAGAGGAGCGCCTGCGCGAGGCCAGGAAGCGCATCCTCGAGGCAATAGCGAAGCTGGGCACACCAAAGATAAGACGGATGATAGAGCTGGGCATGGATGTGGAGAAGATTGAGAAGGAGTTGCTTAAACATGCGCGTTGAAGTGCGCTTCTCGGGCTTCGGAGGACAGGGGATAGTCACCGCCGGGATAATCCTGGGAAGAGCCGCCAGCATCCACGACGGCAAGCAGGCGGTTCAGACCCAGAGCTACGGACCTGAGGCGAGGGGCGGCGCCTCCAGGAGCGAGGTGGTAATAAGCGACCGGGAGATCCTCTACCCGAAGGTCCTGCGTCCGGACATCTTCGTGGTGATGTCAGGGGAGGCTATGCAGAAGTACCTGCGCGACCTGAAGAAGAGCAGCATCGTTATCTACGACTCCTCGCTGATAAAGACTCCCCCCGCGAGGGGGAAGCCCTACCCGGTGCCCGCGACGCTCCTGGCAAAGCGCGAGATTGGCAAGACCATAGTGGCCAACATAATCCTCCTGGGGGCGCTTACCACAATAACTGGAGTGGTGAGCAGGGAGGCGATGGAGAAGGCGGTGCTGGAGAGCGTGCCCAGGGGCACAGAGGAGATGAACAAAAAGGCGCTCCACATAGGCTTCTCCGAGGGCGAGAGGCTGGTTAAGAGTTAATTACCCTACCAAACAATTCCTTTTCAATCTCCTCGTGAGGGATAAATTCGGATGGGTGCCTCTTCCGGGATTCGATAATCTGCTGCTTTATTTCTTCAGAAAGCTCTAATTCATCCTCTTCAAGGTACTCCATAATCTTTTTAATATCCCTCATAATAGTCATCAAATCTTCATGTACTCTTTCAAGCGTTACAGACATTTTAACACCTAAGGTTATGTTTTTATTTAAACGACATAAATATTTTCTGCCTTCTCACGGTATAACCTCGCAGTCGTTGTTTATCTCGGGATAGTCGAAGGCTTCCTTTGAAATAACTCCCTCTTCAATCAGCCCCTCAATCTCCGGCAGCGCCGCGCTTAGCTCATTGACGAGGTGGCGCACCGTTGAGCATATCAGCGCATAGCCCTGCTCCCCCACCCACTCCTTCGCCAGGTTGATGAAGAGGCAGCGCCCGCCGCACACCCAGAGCAAGTCGCAACTCGCGCAGGGCTCGCCCGGGGAGGTGCAGTTCCTGAGCTCCTCCGGCGAGGTGTCGAAGATGCTCCCCACCCTCATGAACCCGTACTCCGGCGTTACAGGGCACAGGGTTATCTCGCCGCTGGGCGAGATGGCGAAGAAGTCCACGCCTGCGCCGCAGCGCAGCTTTGCGGGCTCCCGCGTGAGCAGGGTTCTGGTCACGCCTATGAAGGGCACAAAGCCCAGCACCCTCCCGCTGCGCATCTCCTCCACCCACCTGCGGACCAGCCTTGTGATGCCGGCGTTGTAGCTGCGCAGCCACTCCCGCGCCGCCTCGCTGCCCCCGTCCCAGAAGAGCTCGAAGTCCAGCTGCCAGTGCACATGGTCGAAGATGCCCAGCCCTGCCAGGTGGAGCGCATCCCTGTAGATATCGCTCCTCAGTGAGGCCACCATTCTTGCAATAAGGTCGCCATGGAAGTGCCTCCTCGCCAGGCGGGCGTTTCTTATTATCCTGTCGTAGACGCCGCGCCCGCGGTAGGCGTCGGTGACCTCGCGGCGCCCGTCGATGGAGATTAAGATGGTGTGGAACCTGCGCAGGTAGCCCGGCTTAATCCTGTGGAGCAGCGTGCCGTTGGTGTGCAGTATGTAGGTGGCCTTAATTGTGTCCATCACCTCCTCCATGAGCTCAACGCGCAGCGTGGGCTCACCGCCGTAGAAGGCGATCACCGGCTCGCTATCTTTTGCAATGAAGCTGCGCAGCGCCTCCAGCGGGTACTCCACCTCCATGTGCTCCGCCTCGCGGGTGCCCCCGCAGTAGCTACAAGCCAGGTTGCACCGCTGGGTGAGGAGCAGGTGGTAGTGCATGACCTCAGGGCAAAGCCCCACCTGGTAAGAGATTTTTATTGTGAAAAAACGTTCACGAAAAATTTAAATAGTTTAAAATATATTTAATAATGTGGCAGAGAGAAAGCAGGAGGGAGGCAGGTGCCCGGGTTCGTGAGGTTGTTTTTTGAGAAGCTCAGGGGTGCGGCCCTCGCCATTGGCCTGCTTCCGGGCATCGCAGTGGTGAGGGTGCGGGAGGAGTACTGACTACCCCAGCTTCGCCGCATCACCTCGCACGATGGCTCTGAAGCGCCTGTGCACCTCAAGGGTGCGCCTGAGCTTCGCCTCGCTCTCGCCGGGGAAGAGGGTGTAGGCCGCTTCATTGCCTTCCCCCTCAAGGCTCCTCGCCCTCTCCAGCGCGGCGCTTCTTCCTCCTTCTGCAAAGGCGTCCAGGAGGGGAAGGACGGCGCTCAGCTTAGTCGAGGCCACGGCGACGTCGCAGTAGGGCAGGCAGTACTCGTTGCCGTTGAAGGCTACCGCCATGCCCCCCCGGCGGCTTACCTCCTTCAGCATCTTGAAGTCGGTGATGCTGTCCCCCACGGCGGCACACTCATCAATGGCAGCTCCATCTCTCTCCAGGAAGCGCAGCATCGCCTCCACCTTTCGCTGACCTCCGACGACGCGCACCTCGTTGAACACCCTGCCCAGCTCTGTGCGCTGAAGCTTGCCAAAGAAGAAGTCGTCAAGCGTGGAGACTATCTCCTCGTCGCGCATTCGCGGGTAGAGCCTCTCCAGGATGACTTTCTCCACCTCCTCAACCAGCTCTACCCCGGAGACGCCGCGGTATCTGCTCAGCTTCAGCCTTGTGCACGCCACGTCCTCCTTGGCCACGCCCAGCTGTGCGGCAATGTTGTGGGCGTGCTGCTGGTAGCTGGTTGAGATGATGTGCACCTTCCACCCCTTCTCGCGCAGGTGCGCCACTGTTTCCTTCGCCCCCTCCACGATTTTTGCCCTCTTTGAAACTCGCTCTATGTCCTTCTCGGTTATGCCGTGGTAGATCAAGAAGGGGACGATGAGCTTCAGGGTGTCGCCGGGCTCGTAGTCCTCTCTCCCCTCAAGCGTTAGGAGGTCGTCGTACCTGCTTATGACCTCGAAGATCTCCTTGCCACGGGGCACAAGCCCGAGAACCTCGTAGGCGTTATCCTGGGGCGAGAGAGGTCCCTCCAGGTCGAAGCATGCGACTGGCATGGGGAGAGTTCTGCGCGTGGCTTTTTAATTCTTTCTATTCCAGCACTCCGCCCAGGAGAAACTGCAGGTACTGCATCCCGAGCTCGGGGTACTTGGGGAAGTAGTAGTCCCGGAAGGAGCGGAAGTGCTTGTTGAGGAAGTCCACTATGCTCAGCGCCTTCCGCGCGTCGTCGCGGGTTACCTCCTCGCCCGAGAGCAGCCTTGCTAAGTAGTCGGCGACGCATGCTACGCCCAGGGTCCAGAAGTAGGCTGAGGGCAGGTCCCAGGGCCTTGCTAAAGTCTCCATGAAGCTCTGCCGCGCGTGCGCTGCCAGGAGCCTCTGGGCATCTCCACTCAGCGGCTTTGAGAAGAGCGCGGCGAAGTCCTCGTCAAAGTCCAGCTCCTCGGCTATCTCCAGCTTCTTTGCCGCGAAGCCGGGATTAATCCTGTACTGGAAGAGCTCGTCGAAGTAGTCGTATATCGTGAGGATGTCCACCGCCACCTGTGCTTGAGCTTTAACCTCGCGGAGCATCTCTCCCCTCTCTCTTCTGTAGCGCGCCCTGAAGCTCTGCAGCGCCTCCTCCGCCTCCTGGGAGGAGACGAAGCTCCTCCCCCCGAGGGAGGAGCCGAGATGGCGAACCGCGGCGGTGAGCAGGAGGACAAAGTCGTAGAAGCCCTCTCCGGCGAGGGTCTCCACAATGCCCGAGTGGAGCCTCACAAGCGCCCTCCAGGGAATTTGCTGCCTGCTCGGGTTGTGAAGGTACACCACCTCTCCGCGCTTTATCTCCTCGGCCTTGCGCTTCAGCAGGTCGTCCAGAAACTCCTCCCTGAGCAGCGCCTCCGTTATCTCCTCCCCGGTGTCGAAGCCCACCCCGGGGCACGTCCACTTGACGTCAACAACAACACTCCCGTTGTCGAGCACGCTGGCGGAGAAGGGGTACTTGCGGCAGCTCATGAACTTCCCGCTCTTGCCGTGCTCCCTGTGCAGCGAGCACAGCTTGTCCTCGAGGAAAACGCAGGGCTTCTTTATGAAGTAGCGCCCGCTCCTCGCCTCGTAGAAGTCCCTGTACCCCAGTGCCTTGACGCGGTTTATCTCCTCGATGCTCACGGGGATGTCCTCGAGGAGGGAGCAGCAGGTGAAGCAGCTCTCGGGTGTGCACGCGTAGCGAAGCCCTCGCGGGAAGGTGGTGATTATCTCCATGCTCTCGCACAGCAGGCTAACGTGGGAAAAGGCTACCTCTTCACCAGGGCTATGCCGGCTATGATAAGCGCGGCGCCGGCGTAGAACGCGGCGGAGAGCGCCTCGCGCAGCAAGAGCGCTGAGAGCGCTATAGCAACCACGGGAGAGAGGGCAAAGGCAATTGTAGCCGCAACCGCTTTAGCCTCGGCGATGCCTCTGAGGTAGAGCAGGTAGGCGAGGAAGGTGTGCACCACGCCCATGAGAACCGCAATCACCGCGCCCTTCACGCTGACCTGCGCCGAGACCGAGGCGAAGGGCAGCAGGGCGAGGGCGGCTATGGTGAAGGTGAGGAGCAGAACCTCCTCCTCGCTTCGCGCCCTAAGTGTGCGCGAGGCGAGCACTGTGAAGAGCGCCCATGTAAGAGCCGCCAGAATTGCGAGGGCATCGCCGAGGAGGCTGACTCCGGCGTGGGAGTAGAATATCAGCCCCGACCCTGCCAGGCTCAGGGCTACGGCAAAGAGCTTGCGCTGGCTGAGCACCTCTTCGCGAAGCAGCGCTGCGAGAAGGGCGGCGAAGGCGACGGAGGTGCTCTCCAGCACCTGTGCTGCGGCGGCTGAGGTGTGCTTTACCGCCAGGTGGTAAAAGAGGAAGTTCGCCGCCAGGCCAAAAAGCGCCAGGACGAGGAGCTCGCGGCTCAGGAGCTTTGCATTGAAGCCGCGCAGGTAGAGCGCAAAGAGCAGCGCGCCCGTTGCCAGCCTCAGCTCCACCAGAGCGAGGGGTGAGGTGCCCTGAGCATAGGCGAGCTTCGCCGCTATTGGCGTGGTGCCCCATATCAGCGCGGCAAGAATTAGGTAGAGCATGCACAGAATCTCTGCGGGCGAGGCTTAAATATTTTCAAACAATTTTGCGACGATAGGGAGCGGCAATGGAAGCGAGGAGAATGCTATACGCTGACTACACCTCTTCCACGCCCGTGCTCCCAGAGGTTAAGCGGGAGATGCTCCCCTACCTGGACGAGCTGTACGCCAACCCCTCAAGCCTGCACGACCTGGCGCTCAAAGTGAGGCGCGCCGTGGACCAAGCCAGGGAGCGCGTTGCACAGCTTCTCGGTGCGAGTGCCGAGGAGATAATTTTCACCTCCGGCGGAGCGGAGGCGAACAACCTGGCGATAAAGGGGGTGGTGCAGGCAAATAAGGCGCGCGGCAGACATGTGGTGGTTTCTGCGGTTGAGCACTACTCCATAATGCACCCCCTCCAGAGCCTGGCGAGGGAGGGCGTGCAGGTGACCCGCGTAGGGGTGGACGAGCACGGCCGCGTTAGAGTGGAGGAGCTCGAGCAGGCGATTCGCGATGACACGATTTTAATCTCAGTGCAGCACGCCAACCACGAGGTGGGGACGCTGCAGCCGATTAAAGAGGTGGCGGAAATCGCAGAGGAGAGGGGGATAACCTTCCACTGCGACGGCGTCAGCAGCGCCGGCGTTGTGCCCGCGAAGGTGGAGGAGCTGGGTGTTGACATCTACACCCTTTCGGCGCACCGCTTCTACGGCCCCAAGGGCGCTGGAGCGCTCTACGTGGCGAGGGGCGTGAGGCTCCTGCCCCTCATCGAGGGCGGAATACAGGAGCGAGGCTACAGGGCGGGGACGGAGAACGTGCCGGGCATAGTTGGCATGGGAAAGGCGGCGGAGCTGGCGGAGAAGGAGATGCCCAGCCGGCTGGAAAAGCTGCACAAGCTAAGGGCGAGGTTCCTGGAGGTTCTCCGAGAAGAGGTGCCCGACGCCAAGATAAATGGCCACCCGAGCGAGGTGAACCCCATGTATGCGCACATCAGCGTGGCGGGGGTTGAGGGCGAGACGGTCGTCGCCGAGCTGAGCGCGAAGGGGATATACATAACCTCGGGCTCGCCCTGCATGGCGCGTGCAGCGAAGGCGAGCCATGTGCTCGCTGCCATGGGGCTCAGCGCGGAGCTCATCCGCGGAGCCATGCTCTTCTCCCTGGGCATTCCCATGAGCGAGGAGGAGGCTGAGAGGCTCGCCAGGGAGGCGGGGGAGGTCATCCGCAGGTTGAGGGGAGGATGAAGCCGAAGCAGAGCATTGATTGCGTGGGGCTGCACTGCCCGGTGCCGCTGACAAGAGCCCAGGAGGCTTTGCAAAAGCTTGCCGTCGGTGAAGTTCTGGAGATAGTTGCCGACGACGAGGAGATACTCGAGGACATGCCCGCCTGGTGCCGCGTGACAGGCAACGAGTACCTGGGGCACAGGAGAGAGGGCGGGATAATAAAGGTGTACATAAGGAGGAAGGCGTAGATGAAGAGGGTCTACCTGGACTACGCCTCCACCACGCCCGTGGACGGGCGCGTGGTTGAGGCGATGATGCCCTACTTCACCGAGAAGTACGGCAACCCCACGAGCTTCTACTCCTTCGGGCAGGAGGCAAAGCAGGCGGTGGAGGAGGCAAGAGCGAGAGTTGCGGGGCTCATAAACGCCTCGCCCGAGGAGATAATCTTCACCTCAGGCGGAACTGAGGCGTGCAACCTTGCCATAAAGGGCTTTGCGCTGAAGAATAAGAAGAAGGGGAGGCACATCGTCGTTTCCAGAATAGAGCACTTCGCGGTGCTTGAGGCGTGCCGCTGGCTGGCTGAGAGGGGGTTTGAGGTTTCCTACCTGGATGTGGACGAGTACGGCTTCGTTGAGCCCGGGGCGCTGGAGCAGGCGATTCGCGACGATACAATCCTGGCCATAGTGAACCACGCCAACAACGAGATAGGCACCATAGAGCCGATAAAGGAGCTTGCCGAGGTGGCTGAGAGCAGGGATATTGCCTTCTTCAGCGACGCGTGCATAAGCAACGGGAGCGTGGAGATAGATGTCGAGGAGCTGGGCGTGGACATGCTCGCGATGTCTGCCCACAAGATGTACGGCCCCAAGGGCGTGGGTGCGCTCTACGTGGCGAAGGGCACCCGCATTGAGGCGCTGCTCCACGGGGGCGGGCAGGAGAGGAAGCTGCGCTCCGGCACAGAGAACGTGCCAGGCATAGTTGGCTTTGGCAAGGCGGCTGAGATTGCGAAGAAGGAGATGAAGCGCGAGGCGGAGCGGCTGACGAAGCTTCGAGACGAGCTTATAAGGGAGGTGCTCAAGATACCGCGCACCCGCCTGAATGGTCACCCCGAGAGGCGCCTCCCCGGGAATGCGAACTTCGCCTTTGCCTTTATTGAGGGCGAAGGCCTGGTGCTGGAGCTGGACTTCGAGGGGATAAGCGCCAGCACCGGCAGCGCGTGCTCCTCTCCCACGCTGGAGCCGAGCCACGTGCTCACGG
>JAADFX010000109.1 GCA_013152685.1 Methanobacteriota archaeon
GGTAGGAGTAGGCGGCTGCGCCCATTATGTTCCTGTGAAGCATGTTGCGCATGGCTATGCCGTTTGCATCAATGCCGCAGGCGCCGTAGGGAGCCTTCTCGGTTATCCTGCACGGACCCATGCTGCACAGCTGGCAGCTGAGCCCGCGGAGGCAGAAGGTACACTTCTTGCTCTGCTCCTCATATCGGTCCACAACGCTGGAAATACCGTCCTCCCTGACGGTCCGGTACATCTGGTTTATTGTCTTGTGCACACTCGGTTTTTCCATATGCTTAACACCTCCTGAATTTGTCATTATTTATAATGATAGTTATTCTTTTCTGCGAAACTGTTCGCCGGGCTCCTAAAGCTTTTAATATCCGCCGGGTAGAAGAATTACCAGGGGGAACAATGCTCGGGAAAACCTACATCCTCCTCGCCCTGGGAATTGCGGTGCTGTTTGCCAGCGTGATGTACGCGATAACCCTGTCCACGGGCAGGCTGATGGACACCCAGACGGAGCTCCTCAGGCAGCGGATTCAGGGGGAGCTCAGCGGTGAGGTTTACGCCCAGCGCTCCGCGGAGGCGGAGCGGAGCTACCGGCAGGAGGTGGCGGACGCTCTCGAGAGGCTTGCGGAGAAGTTCGGCGCGGTGGCAGAATTGATAAACCAGACGGCGCCGGAGCTCAACGCCACCCGGAACCTCAGCATTCTCTCCAGAAACCTGAGCGAGGCCATCGAGGGCTTCAGGAGCGGCGGCTGAGGTAGGCGGCGAGCTTTTCCAGGGCGCGCCTCCTGTGGGAGAGCTTCTGCTTTATCTCCGGCGCCTCGGCGAAGGTCCTGGTGAAGCCGGAGGGGATAAAAATCGGGTCGTAGCCGAAGCCGGCGCTTCCCCTGGGCTCACGCGCTATTCTCCCTCTAACCTCCCCGGTGAAGAGCCTCACCTCGCCCCCGAACTTGAGGCCCACCACACTCCTGAAAACAGCCTCCCTGTTCTCCTCCCCGTCGAGAAGCCTGAGTATGCCCTCGTTTCCCAGGGTGTTGAAGACGTAGGCGGAGTAAACCCCCGGGAAGCCGTTGAGCGCAGGGATGAAAAGCCCCGCATCCTCTATGAAGAAGCTGTCGCCGGGTATCTCGCGGAGCGCTTCCTTTACAACCTCCTCCAGCGTCTCCGCCTGAACCTCGCGGTAGCTCTCGCGCCTCCAGCGCAGCCTTGCGACGGGGCGCAGAATCTCCCGCGCCTCCCTGAACTTGTGCTCATTGCGGGTGACGAAGGCGAGTTCAGCGCACTGAGACGTACCTTCCCCTCCTCTCTATCTTCCTCATCCTCTCAACCACCGCCTCCCCCTCGGGGTACTCCTCCAGGTAGCCCGAGAAGAAGGCCTCCAGAATCTCCTTCTCGCGGGTGAAGTGGGTGGAGCGCACAGCCTTGACGAAGACCAGCAGGTCGGTGCCCTTCGCCTCCAGGCTCGGGTTCACCTCCCCCAGGCCGAAGTCTATGAAGAACACCCTGCCCCCTGAGAGTATCATGTTCGACGTGGTCAGGTCCCCGTGGATTATGTTGGAGCGGTGCAGCCTGGCTGCGAGGCTGCCCACCCGGCGGAAGAGCTCCCGGAGCTCCCCCTCGCCCAGCTTCTCCACCATGTACTTCAGCTTCTCGCCCTCAATGTAGCTCATGGTAATGCTCTTCCTTTCAGTGTCCACGTCCAGCACCACCGGCGTGGGCACACCGGCGCGCCTCGCCAGTGAGAGCAGCTTTGCCTCGCGCTTTGTGCGCGTTGTGCGCAGCACCCGGTCTATCTCCGGGATGCGGTACTCCTTGCGTATCCTCTCCTTTATCACCACCCCATCCTCAAGGTACAGGTTCGCCTCGGCGCCCTTGGCTATTACCTCCATAGCACCTCCACCTCATCGGTGCGCCACCTCTGAACCACGCGGGTTTCCTCTATGCTCTGCCTGGCTCCCGAGAGGTAGCTCAGCACCCCCAGCCAGGCTATCATCGCCCCGTTGTCGCCCAGCACCTCCTTCGGCGGGGCGTGGAAGGCGGCGCCGTGCTCCTCGCACATGCTGCGCAGCATCTCCTGCAGGCGGTTGTTCACCACCACTCCCCCCGCAATGAGCACCTCCTCCTTCTCGGTGTGCGCCAGGGCGCGCTCCGCCACCTCCACGAGCATGGCGAAGGCCGTCTCCTGCAGGGAGAAGCACACGTCCTCAATGCTGGCGCGCTTCGCCTGCCTCACCGCGGCGGTGAGCAGCCCCGAGTAGGAGAGGTCCATGCCCTTGACCACGTAGGGCAGCTCCACGTAGCTTCCCCCGACTGCGAGCCTCTCCACGATGGGTCCGCCGGGTGCGCCCAGCTTCAGCTCCCTGGCGAACTGGTCGATGCAGTTCCCCAGGGCTATGTCCAGGGTCTCGCCGAAGACGCGGTAGCGCTTTTCCACGTAGGCGGTTACCTGGGTGTTGCCCCCCGAGGCGTAGACGGTGAGCGGGTCCTCGGCGCCGGTGGTAAGGCGCCCTATCTCTATGTGGGCGACGCAGTGGTTGACGCCTAGAACTGGAATCCCGTACTTAAGCGCCAGGGTGCGCGCCGCCACGGCGACGACGCGCAGGCAGGGTCCCAGCCCTGGCCCGCGGGAGAAGGCGATGAGGTCCACCTCCTCCATGCTCACCCCGGCTCTGGAGAGCGCCCTCTCTATAAGCGCCTTTATGTTCTGGGCGTGGTGCTGCGCAGCTTCGCGGGGGTGTATGCCCTCCCGGAGGGGCATGGGCCTGCCCTCGTTGGCCAGGATCTCGCCCTCCGCGCTGACGATGCCCACGCCCAGCTTCTCGGCGGTGCCCTCTATGCCAAGGCAGAGCATGCTGTGCCTCCGATTTTATGCAAAACGTTAATAAGCTAAAAGCTTGTAAAGTTAACTAGGGGACTCTTATGGAAAAGGTTGAGGAGAAGATTGAGGGCTTCCAGCGGGTTCGCGTCGTTGGGGTGTTCATGTCGCCAGTACCCGAGGGGGTAACGCCGGTTGTGTTTCTTGAAAACGACAGGGAGGAGGTTCTCCCCATCTACATAGGCGCCGCCGAGGCCTTCTCGATTCAGACTGCACTGGAGAAGGTGCCCTACCCGCGGCCCCTCACCCACGACCTGCTGGTGAACATCCTGGAGGGGCTCAACTCCAAGATAGAGCGCGTGCTCATAGACGACCTGAGCGACGGCGTGTTCTTCGCCAGACTCATAGTCCGCGTCGACGGCAACGAGTTTGAGTTCGACGCTCGCCCAAGTGACAGCATAGCTCTGGCGGTGCGCACCGGCGCGCCCGTCTATGTGTCCGACAAGGTCATGGAAACCGCCTCGGTTTCAAAGGACGAGTACAGGATAAGCTTTGAGGAGGGGGAGGAGTAGCTACTCCAGGCACCGCTCCAGCTCCCGCTTGAGCTTTGCTATCTCCTCAGGCAGAGTTCTGAGGAACTCCTCGGCCTTCCGCGTCGTAACCGCACCCTGGGGCGAGGGCTTTATTATTCCCTTCTGCTCCAGGATGCGGAGGGAGTAGCGCACCCTGTGCTGGGGTATGCCGCTGAGCTCTGAGAGCTTTATTATGCCCACGGGCTCGTGCTGCTTCACCAGGCGCAGCACCGCCACGTGGCGGCGCAGGAGCTCAATCTCACCCCTGAGGTTTTCCAGCATCCTTCAACCCCTAAGTTTTAATACGGGAAAGTATTACCTGTGAGGTATATAATCGTAGCGGTGTTGTAATGCGGGCTGTAATTAAGGGCGTCGCACGGGCTGAGGGAAGCGTGGCTGCACCTCCCTCGAAGAGCTACACCCACCGCGCCTTCGTTGTGGCGGGGCTCGCGGAGGGAAGCTCAGAGATCCGCAGCTACCTGGTGGCAGGGGATACGCTGGCCACCATTGCGGGGATGCGCAGCTTCGGGGCAGAGATAGAAGAGCACAACGGCACGGCGATTGTTGAGGGCACTGGAGGAAGGCTCTCAACCCCCCGGGGCGAGCTGGACTGCGGCAACTCGGGCACGACGCTGCGCCTGCTCACCGGCGTCGCGGCGCTGGACGGCGTGGTGGTGCTAACCGGCGACGCCTCGCTGAGGCGGAGGCCGGTCCAGCCCCTCCTCGAGGCGCTGCGCATGCTGGGGGTGCAGGCGGAGAGTGTGCCGGGCAACGGGTGCCCGCCCGTGAGGGTGAGGGGGTCCACCCTGCGCGGAGGTGTGGCCAGGATCCGGGGCGACGTGAGCTCGCAGTTCATCTCCTCCCTCCTCATAGTCGCGCCCTACGCCGAGGAGGATGTGGAGGTGGTGCTCACCTCGCCCCTGAAGTCCAGGCCCTACGTGGACATGACCTTAGAGGTGATGCGCAGCTTCGGCGCTGTGGTGGAGAACCAGGGGTACAGGAGGTTCAGGGTCTCCGCCGGCAGGGGCTACCGGGGGAGGAGCTACACCGTTGAGGGCGACTACTCCTCGGCCTCCTACTTCCTGGCGCTAGCCGCCCTCACGGGGGGCGAGGTTACAGTGGAGAACCTGAATCCGCGCTCAAAGCAGGGGGACAGGGCGATACTGGAGATTCTGCGCAGGATGGGCGCCCGCATAACCACGGGTGAGGGGTGGGTCAGGGTGAGCGGAGGCGAGCTCCGGGGGGTGGAGGTTGACCTGGGGGATACGCCCGACCTGCTCCCCACGGTGGCGGCGCTCGCGGTAAAGGCGAGGGGCGAGACTGTGGTCAAGAACGTGGAGCACGCGCGCTACAAGGAGAGCGACCGCATCGCCACCTGCTCGCGGGAGTTTGCCAAGTTCGGAGCTGAGATAGAGGAGCGCCCCGACGGCCTCCGCGTGCTGGGCACTGAGGAGCCGAGGGGCGCAGAGGTGAGCAGCCACGGCGACCACCGCCTCGCCATGGCGCTGAGCATAGCCGCGCTTGCGGCGCGGGGCACAAGCGTTGTGCACGGCGCACAGAGCGCCTCCATCTCCTTCCCGGGCTTCTTTGAGGCGCTCTCCAGGCTGGTGCCAGCCGGCAGTGTGGTGCTGGAGGAGTAGTAATATTTTCCCTTGTTACACCGCGGGATGTTGAAGGCTTTTAATCTCACTGACGGAGGCGTGACATGGACGAGCTGACCTGCATATCCTGCGGTGCCTACATCAAGGTGGGCGGAGGCAACGTGAAGTTCCCCTGCCCGGAGTGTGACTCAATAATTGTGCGTTGCCAGCGCTGCCGCAAGCTGGGGCGGAAGTACACCTGTCAGTGCGGCTTTTCCGGTCCATGAGGTGGAATTATGGCTGAGGTTCTGGTTACGGCAAAGATCATGCCCAAGACGGCGGAGGTTAATGTGGACGACATACTGGAGAAGGTAAGGGATGTGAGCGGGGCGAGGTTCAACTCCGCCGAGAAGGAGCCCATCGCCTTTGGCTTGGTGGCTATAGTGGCGAAGTACGTGGTCGCCGACGAGGAGGGCGCCGCGGAGAAGCTGGAGCAGGCGCTGCGCGGGATACCCGAGGTGGGAGAGGTGGAGATAACCGAGGTGCACCGCCTGCTCTAGGTGGCGTACTTCAGGTACACCTCCTTCAGCTCCTTTGAAAGCTCGCTTTTGGGCAGGACGTGGAAGATTATCTTCGGGTGCACCACCCTGCTCCCGTCCTCCGCCTCGCGGGTTATGGTGAAGGGCGCATCCAGGAAGGTGAGGTGGAACTCCTTGGCGTCGCCGCCCTCGCTGGCGTCTATCATCTTGAAGGCAAAGTTCTCCTTTATGGGCACAAATTTAGGGTAGGCAACCTTCTCCTTCCCCCTGCACCTCTGCACCTTGGGCCAGACGAAGCTGTCGAAGAACTCCTTCTGCTCGGGCTTGAGGATGAACTCCACCCGCCTTGTGCTCTCGCTCTCTATCGCCGGCTTTAGCATGAGGTCAAAGACCTCCTGGGAGCGCATCACAGTCATGGGGGTGTTGAACCACACGAAGGTGCCCCTGTTCCTCCTCGCCAGGTCCTCCCCGTGCTTGAAGTGGTCGCCAGTGATCACCTTAACCTCGGGCTCAATCCCGGTGAGCCTGCGCTCCATGCTGAGAAGCGCCTCGTTGGCCTCGTCGAACTTCATGTCGTGGCCTATCTCGTGGAGTGCATGAAGCGCAAGGAGCAGCAGTATCAGGGATATGACGTAGCCCTCGGGTATCAGCTCCAGCACGTGGGCGATTATGCCTATGATGCTCGCCGTCACCACGGCGAGCAGGTCCCACTCCCCTGAACTCAGGATTCTGAGTCTTGCCATATTTCTAACTCGTGGACGCCTGCATAAATATACTTTGCCTGTCCGCGGCAGTGCACCGGAGAACCCGGTGCTGGCATCCTGCCCGTAGATGCCATCACAATCGCCGCAGCGGCGAAACGCCCGCATTTGTCCGCTGACGCACAGAAATACGGCGCCAGGGGCACTTTTGAGCAGATTTTCAGCGCTGTAGCCGCAAGATTTTTATAATATGAGCGTTGCATAAGGTCTATGAAGCCATCCTGGGTAGTATTTCGTCCAGGTTGCGGATTTGAGGACGGTTCATTAAATTTTCTTTTAAACAAAAAATTTATTTTAACTTTTCTGGCGGCTTACCTCTTTCAGGCCTCCTCTGCGGGTGCGGCGGTGCTCTGCTCCTACGATGGGCCCGACGTTTCTCCAGACTACCTCAGGCTGACAAACTTCGTGGTGGAGGGCCCCTCGCCCCTCAAGGAGGGCGACACCATCACCGTGAGCTTCGACCTCCAGAACTACGGGCAATACGACCTTATCCTGGGCTCGAAGGGGGTGTTTGCCGCGGCGAAGTCTCCCAGCGGGGGTGACGCCTCCTTCGGCTTTACGGGGGCCAACGGCGTCCTCAAGGTGGGCGAAACCATCTCGGTGAAGGCGTCGAGGGTGCTGGACGGAGCCGGAGACTGGGTGGTGTGGCCATCCTACCACCTCTCCACCTCCAACGGCGAAAGTTTTGGTCCGCAGGAGTGGCACGCGTGCTACCTCAGCGTGGCCTCCACCTCCCCGGACACCGACCAGGACGGCGTGCCCGACAGCAGCGACAACTGCCCCCTCAAGTACAACCCCGACCAGCTGGACTACGACGGCGACGGCGTTGGGGATGCCTGTGATAACTGCATCGGGACCTACAACCCGGACCAGGTGGACGCTGACCAGAATGGCGTTGGCGACAGGTGCCAGGACACCGACCAGGACGGTGTGCCCGACTTTAAGGACAACTGCCCCCTAAGCTACAACCCCAAACAGGAGGACGCTGACGGCGACGGCGTGGGCGACGCCTGCGAGGTCAGCCTGACACTGAGCCTGAGGGAGGAGGGCAACACAACGGTGGTTGTGGCGAGGGCGGACGACCCCGGCAGCAGGGCGGGGGTAATAGAGATATACGTGGATGGCGACAGGAGGCGCTCCTGCTTCAGACAGCCAGAGTGCACTTATATAATGCCGCCCCTCACCTACACCCCCGAGGTCGGGGCGCGGATGATTACGGCCGACGGGCTGGTGGCGTCGGCGGGGGTTCTGCCCAGTGGGGTGGCCGTGGGCATGCTCCCGCCCGGGTCCATGGAAGACGGGGACGGGGATGGAGTTCCCAACATCCTCGACAACTGCCCCGAGGTGGAGAATCCGGGGCAGGAGGACTACGACGGCGACGGCGTTGGCAACGCCTGCGATATGTGCGACCCCGAGGTGAGGAGGATGGAGATCGCCAGCACCACCAGGGTGCCGGAGCCCGAGTACAGGTGCAACCTGATAAGCAGCAGGAACTATCCCCTGCGCACCTCCTCCGGCAGGTACTACTGGGAGATACTCTACGACTTTGTGGACTCCAGGGGCTGCGGTGTTAGAAAGACCATAGACTACTTCAGGGGCGAGCCCCTGATACGGGAGACCATAGTGGAGACTGAGCTCGGCCGCTTTGGCAGAAGTGTGGACAGCAGCTGCGAGTTTGTGGGAGAGGATGTCTGCCGGGATAGGTGGTACCTGGAGGAGGTCTTTGTAAATGATTCGGGAGTGCAGAGGGAGAGGGTATTCTGTCCGAGGGGCTGTGAGGACGGCGGGTGCAGGTTTTTTGATATTGATAACGGCAGAAATTACTACAGGAAGGGCACCATCCGGTATTACATTGAGAAGGAGGATGGGAGCATCGTGAGGGGGTGGCCCCAGTTTTCCGACTGGGATTACGACCCGATCTACACAGATTTCTGCTTTATTGACAATTCGTCGGATACAACCTGGTATAACATGACGGGAAGGTACCTGCGTGAAAAAATTACAAACACAAGCTTCTTCAACAAGAAAAAGAGGGTTGGCTGGTTTAGTGAAGATTACGAGTGTACCTTCGGCTGTGCCAACGGGGCCTGCCTGTATCCGCACGATACTGACGGGGGGATGAATCCCGAAGTCGCGGGCACACTTTGCGGGGGGAAGGTGAACAGAGCAACCGGGGAGGTTGTGTGCTCCCCCTATAGCGACAGGCTGAGGGACCGCTGCCTGGATGAGAGAACACTGCTTGAGTACTACCCCGATGAGGGAGAAATCACCGGCTATGCAAGCCTGGTGGTGAGGTGCAGGAGCGGTGAGATGTGCATCGACGGCGCCTGCCAGCCCGCTTCTACCTACTGCTACAACCTGGTCAGGGACGGGGACGAGAGCGCTGTGGACAGCGGAGGCAGCTGCCCCCCGGTTGTGGAGTGCACCTGGTGTGATGAGGAAATAAGGCCGCTGTACCTGCGGGGCACGCCAGATGAGAAGATAGACGTGGTCTTTGTTCCCGACGAGGACTACAACGGCAATGTGAGCAGATTCCTGAGCGACGTGAGGGAGAGGATAAGAGAGCAGATATTCGGCCTGGAGAGCTACACCAACGGCTCGCTTCCGGAAGGCTACAGGGACCTTTTCAACTTCTACTACACCAGCGAAGAGGGCAAATACAACAATTGCAGATTCAGGCTGCCTAGCGGATTCTGGGACAGCGCGCCCTTTGCTGACGCGGTGTTCATCCTGCACACCGACAACAAGCAGGACTGTACATCAGGAAGGGCACTGGGCGGAGTGGTGATGTCCGCGGAGGGGGGGAGCCACTACTCCTTCCTGCACGAAATGGGCCACGGCATCTTCGACCTGGTAGATGAGTACTGCGGAGACACCTCCTACGAGCAGAACGATCCCCTGCCAAATGTGTGGAGCTCTCAGAAAAACTGCCGTGACGATGCCATAAGCGAGGAGTGGAACGCAAGCCTCTGCCGGCAGATAACGGCGACCGACTGCACCAAGAATTTCTGGAGGTGGAACCCCTACCCGGAGGTCATGAGCTCCGACTACGTGGAAACCATGAAGTATGGCTCCGCATCCACCAGGCACATCCGGTGGATGCTGACCGGGGGGTGGAGGGGTGAGTAGGGTGAAGCTGGTGGCATGCCTGGCAGCGCTCGGACTCCTGCTCCTATCTTGCACGGGGCTGGCAGCTGAGGGTGGAAGCAAGGTGGTGGTTGTGCACATGAACATCAAGGAGGGGGTTGTCACCGAGCTCTACTCAAAGGTCGTGTACAACTATCCCCCGAGCTACCTCAGGGGGCAGTTCAAATCAGAGGTGCTGTCAGCAGACGGCAGGGTGCTCAGGGAGTTCAGCGTGTGGGACCCCAGGGTGAGGATAGGGAGGGAGGTGGTATTTGTTGACAATGTGAACTTCACGGTGGTCCTGCCCTTTTCGAGCGATATGAAGACCTTCAACCTGTATGACAAGAGGACCGGCGAAAAGCTTATCTCCGTGGACCTCACCGAAGCGATAGTGGGCTTCTGCAGGGAGCACAGGGACGACCCCGAGTGTGCGGAGGCTCTCAAAAACCTGGACTCCGGGGAGGGCTTTGCGTCAATTGCCACTGTCGCCGTGATAGTCGCCCTGGCAGGGCTTGCGGCAGCGGTGCTGCTCAGGAAGGGCAAGAAGTAGCCTCACGCAGTCAGGGTGCGAGTTCAGCCTCCCCCCAGAAGCCTGACCAGAATCGCCTTCTGCACATGGAGGCGGTTTTCAGCCTGCTCCCAGACTATGGAGGCCTCGCCGTCCATCACCTCGTCGGTTATCTCGTATCCCCGCTTCGCTGGCAGGCAGTGCATCACCTTCGCCCGGGGCGCGTGCCTCAGGAGCTCCGAGTTCACCTGGTACCCGCGGAAGTCGCGCATCCTCCGCTCCGCCTCGCTCTCCTGGCCCATGCTCACCCACACGTCGGTGTACACGAAGTCCGCCCCCGCCACCGCCTCCCGGGGGCTGTGGAGGACCTCTATCTCAGCTCCGCTCTCCTCCGCCAGAGCCCGCGCCCGCTCCACAATGCTCTCCTGCGGCTCATAGCCGGGCGGAGTTGCGCAGGAAAACTTTATTCCGAGCATGGCGGAGCCCAGCAGCAGGGAGTGGCACACGTTGTTGCCGTCTCCCACGTAGGCGAGCTTAACCCCGCGCAGCCTCCCCTTGAGCTCGCGCATCGTGAAGAAGTCGCTGGCCGCCTGGCAGGGGTGCTCCAGGTCTGTGAGGCCGTTGATCACCGGCACGCTCGCATGCCTCGCGAGCTCCACCACATCCCCGTGGCGGTAGGCGCGGATCATCACCGCATCCACGTAGCGGCTGAGCGTTCTTGCGGTGTCTGCGATGGTTTCCCCCCTGCCCAGCTGCATGTCCTTGGGGCTCAGGTAAAGCGCGTGCCCGCCCAGCTGCGCCATCGCCACCTCGAAGCTCACCCTGGTGCGGGTGCTCGCCTTCTCGAATATCATCGCCAGCGTCCTGCCCCTGAGCAGCTCCTCCAGCTCGCCCCTCTTTGCCCTGTGCTTCAGCTCCTCCGCCAGGCTGAAGACCTCCTCGATAATTCCCTCCATGTCCAGGATGGAGATGAGGTGCATCACTCACCCCTCAGTGCTTTCAATCTCGAAAGCTTCGCCTCTATGAGCTCCCTCTTACCAATGTCCCGCCTGTGGTAGATGTGCTCCCCCTTAATGTGCCCTATGGCGCGCTCCGCTATAGCTTCAGCCTCCTCTATGCTCTCCGCCACGCCCACCACGGCCACGCTGCGCGATGTGGTGGTGTATATCTCGCCGTTCTCCTCATTAACCGCCGCGTAGTACAGCACCGCACCCTCCCGCCTTATCGCCTCCTCGTCCACGCTTATCCTGGCTGGAGGAGCCGGGTTTACGCCGTAGCCCTTCGGCACGACGTACTTGCACACCGAGGCGAGCTTTGAGAAGCTCACGTGCTTCTCCGAGAGGCTGCCCTCGGCTATCTTTGCGCATATCTCGGCGAAGTCGCTCTCCAGGAGGGTGAGCACATTCATCGCCTCCGGGTCGCCGAAGCGGCAGTTAAACTCTATGAGCTTTATCTCCTTCCCCTTCATGAACTGCCCGTAGAGCACCCCTCTGTACTCCTCGCCCGTCTCCTCCTTCAGGGCTGCAACGGTTTTGCGTATCACCTCCAGGGCGAAGTCGTAGTCCTCCTTCGTGAGGAAGGGCAGAAGGCCGTCGCTCTGGGAGTAGGAGCCCATGCCGCCGGTGTTGTGCCCCTTGTCTCCCTCGAAGGCGCGCTTGTGGTCCTGTACCGCAGGCATTGCGACGACGCTGCGCCCGTCCACAAAGGCCTGGAGGGTGAACTCCTCCCCCAGGGCGCGCTCCTCTATAACCACCTTACCCCCGCCGATGCCGCGCTCTATCACCTCCCTGGCGTAGGCCTTGGCCTCCTCCCTGTCCCTGAGCTGCTCACCCATCACCTTCACGCCCTTCCCGCCGGTTAAACCTACCGGCTTCACCGCCACCTCCCCGGGGAAGGCGTCGATGTAGTCGGCCGCCTCCTGCGCATCGTCGAAGGTGGCGTAGCGCAGGCTTCCGGGAATGCGGTACTTCGCCATGAGGTTTCTGCAGAACTCCTTGCTGCACTCAATCATCGCCGCCGCCTTCCTTGGGCCCATGCACGCGATGCCCTGGCTGAGGAGCTCGTCCGCAAGCCCCGCGCACAGGGGCGCTTCTGGTCCAATGACAGCCAGCTCTATCCCGTGCTTAAGGGCGAAGTCAACTATAGCCTCGGTGTCGGTCTCCTTGGCGCGGGTTACGGCCTTGCTGAGCCTCCTTATCCCGGGGTTTGCGTTGCTCATCGCCGAGTAGAGCTCAACCTGCTGGGGGCTCCGCTTTATCGCCTCCGCAATGGCGTGCTCCCTGGCTCCGCCTCCTACCACGAGAACCTTCATTCAATAACCTCCCACATGGAAGAGATTCACCTCTATTACTATTAAAGCGATGCCCAGGAGGAAGAGGATGAAGTGGAAGAGCACCAGGTACGAGAAGAGCAGGTACAGGGCGCTCTTTATGTTGTTGGACGCCTTGGTGATGGTCTCAATGCTCGCCGTGGCGCTGCTCAGCGCGTTGGTGAAGTCCTCTATCAGCCCTCCCAGGGGCGAGCGCAGCTCTCCCAGGCTCTCACCGGTGGCGGAGAGCCTCTCGCTCGCGTTGGCAAGCTCGGCGGAGGTACGCTCCAGCCTGGCCGCGGTTGCGCTTAGCTCTGCTGAAGTGGCCTCCAGCTTCTCCGCGGTGCTGGTGAGCTTTGCGCTGGAGCTCCTGAGCTTTGAGCTGGCGTAGGTAATCCTGTTCACCGCCTCCTTGAACTCGTACTTCCTGGGCAGGGGGGTGCCGTTGTAGGTGTAGCGGTCAGCCCACTCCATGAGCCCCTCCGCCGCCTCCTCCAGGTAGTCTGCTGCATCGTCGTTGTATCGCGAGGCGGTGAGCAGCTCCCTGGCGGCAACGCTCAGCTTTGTGGAGGCGGAGTATATGGTGGTGCCCGCCTCTGCCACACTCTCACCCGCCCTGGCGATGGCCTCACCGGAGAGGCTCATGTTCTCCTCGCTTGCTATGAGGGCGGAGCGCACCGTCGCCTTGCGCTCCTGCATCTTCTCCCCTGCCTGGGAGATGTCCTCCCGCACCTCCTGCGATGGTGCGCCGAAGTCGTAGTCGTGCACCGCCTTTATGCCGTACAGGCTGCCCAGCATCCCCACCAGGCCTATAAACACCAGCAGCACTCCCAGGCCTTTGAGCAGAGCAGAAGGTACATCCATGCGCTCACCTCAGCAGCTGAGAAACCCTGAGCAGGGGGAGGAGCCTGAGCTTCTCCCTCTTCAAAGCCTCCTCGGCGCCCTCTTCGCGGTCAACCACTACTACAACATCCTCACATATTAATCCTTCGCCCCTAAGCGCTAGGGCTGCGCTTATAACACTCCCGCCGGTAGTGGTCACATCCTCCAGGAGCACCACGCGCCTGCCGCGCTCCCACTCGCCCTCAATTTTTGCGCCCGTGCCGTAGCCCTTCTTCTCCTTCCTCACTATCAGGAAGGGCCTGTCCACAGCCAGGGCGACGCAGGCAACTATGGGCACCGCTCCCACGGCCACGCCCGCGAGGTAGTCGTACTCCAGGCTCCTGAGCCTCTTCTCCATCTCCGCCACTATCTCCCGCAGCACCTCGGGCTTGGTGTAGGCCTTCTTTATGTTTATGTAGTAGCTGCTCCTCTTGCCCGAGGCGAGCACAAAGTCGCCCCGCATTACCGCATACCTCGACAGAAGCTCCGCCAGCCTGCTCATGCTACCACGGCACGTCCTTTATCTTCAGGTGATACCCCAGGCGGTTGACGGTGAGGTGCCCGAAGGGCGTGATGATGAAGAGGATTATCACGTAGTCGCGGGGTATCTCCGTGAAGAGGCTCGCCAGCAGCAGCGCCCCCACGACGAAGTTGAGCTGGTCCAGCAGCGGCACGGGGGCACCGCGCTCAAAGCCCAGGCGGCGCTTCAGGAAGCTGCTCGCCGCATCACCGGCGAGGGCTCCGAAGGAGAGCACAAAGCCCAGCAGCAGGCTGCCCTGCAGCGCCCCCACCAGGCTGCCCCCCGCTATTCCAGCGAGGGTTCCACGGATGGTTACGCCATCTCCGAGAAGGCGGCGGCCGTCCACGAAGTGCCTGCCAAAGTCCAGGGGCGTGCCTCCGCCGAAGATTCCCGGCAGGGTGTTGGCGACGTAGGCGGGGAGGAAGAAGTACACCGCCTCCACGACTCTCTCCAGCAGGGTGAGGGGCATGCTCACACTTAGGCATGGGCGTATATAAAATTTAGCGGTGCTGTCAAGTTTAGGATTTAACCACCCCCAGCAGGTTGCAGAATCGTTCGAACTCAGTTTTTCCTTCTACAGGATCGGGTGGCTC
>JAADFX010000110.1 GCA_013152685.1 Methanobacteriota archaeon
GCCCCCAAGCCGCCGAGCACCGTGAGGCGCACCGCCTCGTAGCCTCTTCCCTCCTGCAGCAGCCTGTGCCCGGGAAGCGTCGCCAGCACATTGTCCTCCTGGGGTGCGCCCAGAAAAATCGCCGGCACGTAGTTGACAAAGCTGTGGGTAACGCTCAGGGCCACGATGAAGCTCAGCAGCGACCACAGCTCAAAGCGCTCCAGCAGCAGCGCCGATGCCGAGACCAGAATCACCACCACGTTGTTCACGTGCAGCCCCGGCACGAGACCTGTGAAAACGCCGCAGGCGCAGCCCAGCAGAGCGAAGAGCACTAGCTCCGGCAGCGTACCTCTTCCCCCTCCCTGGGCACAACCTCAAGTTCGCCCCTGTACTCCTCCACCCTGCCCACCACTGTAACCCGTGCCCCCCGAACCAGGCACCTCCTGTCCACGCCGGCGGCGACGTTCCTGAAAATCGCCACCTTCACCTCGCCGGTGCCGTCGTTGATGCGGAGGAAGACGTGGCCATCCTCGTGCCTCCTGAGCTTCACCACCTCACCGCTTACCTCCACCAGCGCTCCCAGCTGAGTCTCCCCCAGCCGCGCGATTTTCACCTTCTCCGGCTCCGCGGCGCTGGCTGCCAGGGATAGGAGCACCAGCCCCAGAGTTGCCACCGCGAGGGATAGGACCGCCACCTCCCTGTCCCTCATCGCCCGCAACCTCCAGTATCTCCACCACTGGATTCCCCCGCAGGTTAAAAAAGCTTTTCTCCACCCTGAGCTTTACCACCTCCCCCTCGCCCGCGCCGGCGTCGTTGGGTACCAGGTGCATCCCGGGCTTAACCCCCGCGCGGATGTCATAGCTGGTCTTCACCAGGGCAACACTGCCGCCCTTCAGCACCCTGCCGTAGGTGAAGTCCCTCGCATGCTGGCGCTTGAAGTAGGCGGAGAAGACTCCCACCGCCAGGATTGCGAAGAGGAACAGGTGCACATTGGGATACCCCCAGCCGGGGGAGGGCACCAGCCTGCTGAGAAGGAGCAGCAGCAGGGTGATGAGGAAGTAGGCGAGGAAGAAGTCCCTGTAGGCGGGGAAGTCCCCACCGAAGTGCTCCCTCACCTGGCCGAAGGTCACCAGCAGGCAGGCAGCGCCCAAGAGCAGGAGGAGAACTGCCCCCGCCCGGGGGCTCAGGAAGTCGAAAATCAGGAGCACCGCCACCAGGAAGAAGCCAAAGGTTGTGAGCTGGGCCTTCAGCACCACGTAGTCTCTGAACTCAACCCCACGCCTCTCCAGGAGGGGGTAGAGCCTCCGCCTCTCAAACTCTCCGGCGCGTGAGCGGAGCTCCCTGGTGAGCAGAATCAGCCTTATCACCACGCCCAGGGCATGGTAGTACACCCTGCCGGCAAACCTCAGCGTGGCCTCTCCGACGCGCTCAGCTATGTCCATGGTCATCACTCAAAGTCGCATCCAGCCGTAAAGGTGTAGCGGGTGGTGTTTACCCTGGAGACCGCCCCCGCCGGCCAGGTGCCGTAGAAGGCGTAGTGCACATGGCGCAGCGCCTGGCTCCTGACGGTGGCGCACAGGCTGCTGGCGTAGGAGGCATCATCAGCGATGTACCCGGGGGCGGAGAGCAGGATGTCAAACCTGTACCACTCCAGGTTGCTGTAGTTGCCAACCTTCACCATGTCCACGCGGAGGACCTTCACCACGCCCTCCGGCACCGGGTTGACGTCCGCAGCCCTGTAGCCCATGCCGCGCATTCCCGCGGCGAAGGTGGCACCGTCTCTAGCCGCGGCGTGGGCCTTGCTCAGCTCATTTGCACTCATTATGAAGGGGAAGACTGCTACCACCATCACCATGATGGCTCCCACCAGGATTATGAATTCAATTGAAATCTGTCCTCTCCTGCGCGACCACATTCCCATCAGCCCACGGTGGTTATGTGCCCCTCCTGGGCGTAAATCAGCACGTGGGTGCCATTGTTGCGGATGGTCACCTCGGGGTAGTCGGTGCTGGGGTCCAGGCGCACCACATTGTCGGTCACTATGGGGACGGTAACATTCCAGAGCTCGCCGCCAGTTTTGGAGGTGTTCTTGGCGATGACAATGCTCCGCGCGGAGTTGTTCACAATTATCGGCAGGCTCACCCCCAGTCCGTACCTCCTGGTGCTCTCGCCCAGCTGGGTGAAGTTGAGCTGCGCCTGGGAGAGGTGAATCTGGAAGCCCTCTCCGTTGGCATAGACGTTGTTTATGGCGCTCGCCAGGAGGGTTCCCACCATCTTCGCCTCTCCCGCCTCGCCGACCTCTCTGGCGGAGTGGAACCTCTCGAACTGCAGGTTGACCATGCTCACTATTACCAGGATTGCAATTCCCGTCATCAGCGCCACTTCTATGGATATCTGGGCCTTCATGCTACCCCCTTGAGAAGGTTATGTTCTTGTAGGTTATGGTGAAGTTGTACCACGCCCCGGAGCGCTCCACTATGCTCGCCTCGGTGCCATTCGGGTGGGCGAGCCTCCAGCCAGTGCCCTGGAGGTCAACGCTGAAGCTGTAGCTGCTGTTGGCAGCCAGGCTGCCGTTGGTGTAGCGTCTCACCTGAGATAGCCACACCTTCAGGACGTCGCCGTCGGTGCTTATTACCGTCCGCCTCTCCTGCAGCGGCTCGCCACCGGTGGCGGTGGCGGCGGTGGTGTAGCCGGGGATGTAGACGGTGAGGACGCGGCGCTCATAGTCGCTGGTGATGCTGTTGGCTGCGGCGGCGATCTGCTCCACGGCGTAGCGCGCATCCGCGGCGTGCTGCACATCCCTGGCAACACGTCCAGAGAAGAGGGTGGTGGGCACCGACACGGAGAGGATTATCAGCAGGATTGCTCCCAGAATTATCAGCGCCTCCACAGTTATCTGAGCCCTGTTGTCCATCACACCTCACTCCGCCAGAATTATGGTTATGGTGCTGCCATTCCGGTTGAAGTTTATTTCCGCATCGCCGCCGTTGAGGTTCCTGTTCTCTACCCTTACCACGAAGGTTCCCTTCCCGCTGGAGTTTATGTAGAGGTACCTGTGGTCTCCGTGCCGAATGCCGCTTATGTTCCTGCCAAGGCCGCCGAAGTGGCGGGTGGTGTCGTAGGTGTTGGTGTAGGCAAGCTCTGCGGGGACGCGGGCCCTGCTCTCCCATACCGTCCAGTAGCTGAGGGAGGCGTTGCCCTCCGGATCAGCTGTCGCAAGCACCCAGAGCCTGCTGTTGGAGGTTATCCTCACCGTCTGCACAGCGCCCGGGCCCTGAGCCAGGGCGGTGCTCACCGCCGCGGAAAGCTTCTCCAGGTTGGTGCGCATCTCAACCACCTGACCAACGTCCCTGCCCGCATCAGAGGTCCTGAAGCCCATGGGTATGCTCACGGCGACCAGTATCAGGACAAAGAAGGAAATTATGAGGATGGCCTCCAGGGTTATCTGAGCCCTCCTCATCGCCTCACCATCCACGCCAGGTCGCCAAACACCAGGGCGGCCAGCAGCCCCAGGAAAATTGCGGGAGCAAAGGGCATCCTCTCCTTCACCTTTATCCTGTCCTCCAGCCTGCCCTCCTCCACCAGCCTGCAGAGGGTGGCTATCTGCCGCTCCGTTATCCCGGCGGCTGAGGTTCCAGCAATCAGTGTGCCCCTTTTCATGGCTCCGGAGCCCGCATACTCCTTTATCTTCTCGATGAATCCCCTTTCTTCTCTAATAACTTCGCCGTTCCGGATATAAATCTCTTCCGCAGGTATCATCCCCTCCTGAAGCGATGTTATTTTTACCTCGCGCGTGAGAGCCGCTCTCAGAACTCCGAGGCTGTTCCAGAATAGGGAAAAGAGGAGGATAATGGCGGCAATAAGCAGGTAGTATCTGAAGAGCTCCGTGGGGTGAGCCCCTGCCACCGCAGCCGCCAGGAGGATGAGAAGTGCCCCCGCCGCAAGCCTGCGGGCACCCTGCCTCAGGAGGAGCAGCCCGGAGAGGGCGAGGACAAAGCCGGGGAGGCTCCCAATCAGGGGGGTGAGGGAGTAGACGCCGGTGAGGTACAGGGCCGTGGTGAGCCTGTCGCCGGGGGAGAGGAGGGGCTCCAGGAGGGTGCGCAGGGGCACGCGCCTCAGGGCGTGGAGCAGGGCGTAGAGGTAGAGGAAGGGGAAGAGCAGGAGGAAGGTGTTGATAAGGATGCTCAGGGGAAAGGGGTAGGGTGCCAGGGCGGGGGAAAAGTGGCGCAGCAGCGGCTCCGGGTAGCGAGGCAGAAGCGCCGCGAGAAAGAGGAACTCCTTCACGTCTCCGGCACCCAGGCCCCCGAGAAGCCACAGGGCATAGCCCACGGCAAAGGTGGCCAGAACCGCCAGGAGGAGGTCAACCGCCAGGGAGGGGTCCCCCTCCAGCAGGGCGACTGCAATGTTGCCGGCGACGCCCGAGAGAAAGAGGGAGAAGGAGAGCCTGTTTGGCACGATTCCGCGCTTTAGGTCGGTGTAGCTGGCAGCAAGCGCCCCCGCTGCTGCCAGGGCGAGCATCAGCCAGGATAGCATGACTAAAAATTTGCCGGAGTTAATAAAAGGTTATGCGTGGATGAAGCGCGTGCTTGGCAACGCCGTAATCCTAGAGGGAGAGGAGCTCGAGCCCGTGCGGGGCTATGTGGTTGTGGAGGACGGGAGGATAGCGGAGGTGGGGACGGGAAACCCCGGGAGGAGCTACGTGGACCTGAAGCGGGGGGTGGTCTGCCCAAGCTTCACCAATGCGCACACCCACGTGGGAGACGCCTCCGCCAGGGACGTTGGCGCCTACAGGAGCATATCGGAGCGGGTGGGCAGGGGGGGCGTGAAGTTCAAGGTGCTGAGAAGCGAGGAGAGGGTCAGGCGGGGGATAAGGTCAGCGCTTGAGGAGATGCTCGCCTCGGGTACGCTCGCCTTTGCGGACTTCCGCGAGGGCGGCGTGCGGGGGGTGGAGCTGCTCCGGAGCACAGCGGGCGGGTCGCCCGTGGAGGCGGTTGTGCTGGGCCGCCCGGACGGCGATGACCCGGCTGAAGTCCTGGAGCGCTGCCATGGCTTCGGGATAAGCAGCCCCGCCGACTACGCTGAAGAAGAGCTATTAAAGCTCAGGCGCCTCGCCGGGCGGAGGGGGAAGCTGTTTGCGGTGCACTGCGCCGAAGTTAAGGACGACACCGCGGATGTGCTCGGGCTCAATCCGGACTTCGTGGTGCACCTGACCAACGCGGGCGAGGAGAGCATTGATGAGGTGCTTCGCCGCAGGATTCCCGTGGTGCTCTGTCCGCGTGCAAACGGAAGCTTCGCCGTGGGGCTGCCCAGGGTGAAGGAGCTGCTGGAGGGCACCCTCGTCGCCCTCGGCACAGACAACGCCATGGCGAACTCCCTGAACATGCTGCGCGAGATGGAGTTTGCCTTCAAGCTCGCCCGGGGGCTGAGCAGGGATTACCGCCTTGACGCCAGGGAAATCCTGAAGGCCGCAACGCTAAACGCGAGGAAGATGCTGAAGCTTGAGAGCAACGCCATAGTGGAGGGAAATCCTGCATCCTTCCTCATTTTCCGGAACAATAACTATATATATGACCCAGTGTTAGGGATAGTACATAGGTTCGAGGTAAGCGACATAAAGGGCATTGTCAAGGGCGACGTCCTGCTGGGAGGTAACGGAATTGTATAAGAGCATCCTCATACCCACAGATGGCTCGGAAATTGCAGAAGAAGCCGTCAGGCACGGGGTCAGGCTGGCAAAGGCCCTGAACGCCAAGGTCTACGGGCTCTACGTGATAGACATCTCCGCCTTTGCCGGGATACCAACCGAAGCGGTGTGGGAGAGCATGCGCGTGCTGCTGGAGGAGGAGGGAAAGAGGGCGCTGGCGAGCGTCGAGGAGCTCGCAAAGGAGCTGGGCGTTGAGTGCGAGACGATAATCAGGGAGGGAATACCCGCCGAGGACATTGTGAGCGTTGCCAGAGAGAAGGGCGCTGACCTGATAGTTATGGGCACCGCAGGCAGAACGGGTTTAGATAGGTTTTTACTCGGTAGTGTTGCCGAGAAGGTGGTGAGGACTTCTTCTTGCCCTGTGATGGTCGTCCATAAGTAGTTTCAGGAGGCCTCCACGGTGAAGGTTAGGGACATAATGACAGAGAAGGTAGTGTATGCCGAGGTACCCGGGAACAGCTCAGAAGCGTTAGAGCTGCTGCTGAAGCACAACATCTCGGGCATACCCGTGGTGAAGCGCGGAACCAAGGAAGTGGTGGGCATAGTTACGAGGAGCGACTTTGCACGCAACCCGGAGGAGGAGCAGCTTGCCCTGCTCATGACCCGCGAGGTGAGGACAACCACGCCGGAAGAGGACATAAAAAAGGTTGCCCGCGCCTTCCTGGAGGAGAACTTCAGGCGCATGCCCGTGGTCACCAACTCACACCTGGTGGGGATAGTTACTGTGAGCGACATAGTGTGGCGCGCCATAGCGAGAATGAACCTCTCGGAGCCTGTGGAGGGATACATGGAGTCGAGGGTTACCACTGTGTGGGAGGAGACCCCGCTCAAGGTGGCCTACGAGATTATGCGCCTGAGCGGAGAGCGCGCCCTGCCGGTGCTGGACAGCGACGGAAGCATGGTGGGCATAATCGGCGACACAGACCTGCTGAAGGTCTTTGAGATTACGGAGAGCACCCACAAGTCGGAGCTTTCGGGAGGAACAGAAGGAGACCGCTGGGGCTGGGATTCAAAGAACGTCATCTACATAACCAAGAAGCGCCTGGAGCTCCCGGATAAGCCCGTCAAGGAGGTTATGGTGCGGGACGTGGTTACTGTGACGAAGCGCACCTCGGTGAGCGAGTGCGCCAAGCGCATGGCGAGGAAGCGCATAGAGCAGATTCCGGTGATAAGCGCAGAGGGCGACCTGATAGGCATGGTCAAGGACATAAGCCTCCTCAAGGCGATGTTCTGATTCTGGGGAAATGAGCGGCGACGTTATGGAGGTAGCCCTGAGAAGGGGCTTCATAAACCCGAGCTATGAGATATACGGCGGGGTTAGCGGGTTCTACGACTACGCGCCCCTCGGCGCGGCGCTGAAGAAGAACCTAGAGGACATCTGGCGGCGCTACTTCGTCATCGAGGAGGGCTTCTTTGAGATATCCTCGCCCACCATTTCGCCGGAGGAGGTGTTCGTAGCCTCGGGGCACGTGAGCAACTTCGTCGACCCCCTGGTGAGCTGTGAGAAGTGCGGCTCTGCCTTCCGCGCCGACCACCTGATAAGCTCCGCCGTTGACGTGAAGACCGACGGGCTGAGCTTTGAGGAGCTCTCCAGGCTCATACGCGAGCACAACCTGCGCTGCCCCGACTGTGGAGGCGAGCTGGGCGAGGTGTACAGCTACAACCTCATGTTCAAGACCTACATCGGCCCCGGGAAGAAAAAGGTGGGCTACCTCCGCCCCGAGACGGCGCAGGGGATATTCATCCTCTTCCCGAGGCTGTACTCCTTCTACCGCAAGAAGCTGCCCTTCGGCGTGGCGCAGATAGGCAAGGCGTACAGAAACGAGATTTCACCCAGGCAGGGGCTGATACGCCTGCGCGAGTTCACCCAGGCGGAGGTGGAGATTTTCATCGACCCCAGAGACAAGAGGCACCCCAACTTTGAGCGCTACGCCGGCGAGAGGCTCCGCCTGCTCCCTCAGGATAGAGAGGAGGAGGTGGAGCTAACCGCGAGGGAGGCGGTGGAGCAGGGCATCGTGAAGCACGAGTTCCTGTGCTACTACCTTGTGCACACCCAGCGCTTCCTGCTTGAGCTGGGTATTCCCTATGAGAGGCTGCGCTTCAGGCAGCACCTGCGCGAGGAGATGGCCCACTACGCGGCCGACTGCTGGGACGCTGAGGTCAGGACGGAGCGCTTCGGCTGGATAGAGGTGGTGGGTATAGCCGATAGAACGGACTACGATCTGAAGGCGCACGAGAGGCACTCTAAGGTCGAGCTCCGCGCCTTCAGGCAGTTCGAGAAGCCCGAGAAGCGGCGCAGGCTTGTGCTCGAGCCGAAGATGGCGAAGCTTGGGCCTGAGTTCAAGCGGCTCGCGAAGAAGATCGCGACAACACTAAGGGAGCTGCCCGAGAGCGAGGTGAGGCGCTTCGCAGAGCGGGGCGAGCTGGAGCTCAGCATCGCTGAGGAGAGGGTGCTCATCACCGGGGAGCACGCCGAGGTAAAGGAGGTGGAGGAGGTTATTACCGGAGAGAAGTTTGTGCCCCACGTGGTGGAGCCCAGCTTCGGCATAGACCGCATTTTCTACTGCGTACTCGAGAGCGCCTACTACCAGCGCGAGGGCAGGAATGTGCTCAGGCTGAGCCCGGAGCTTGCTCCGGTTAAAGCCGCGGTGTTTCCGCTGCTCACCAGAGAGGAGCTTGTGAAGGTGGCGAGGGAGGTCTTCGAGGAGGTTAAACGCGCCGGCATCTTGGCAATCTTCGACGCCAGCGATTCAATAGGCAGGCGCTATGCCAGAGTTGACGAGATAGGCGTGCCCTTCGCAGTAACAATAGACTTCGACACCCTGGAGGATGAGACGGTGACAATACGCGAGCGAGACTCTGCGCAGCAGGTGCGCGTGCCCAAGAGCGAGGTCGCCGGGATTCTGCGCGACTTAATAGAGGGGAGAAGGAGGTTTGCGGAGCTCGGCTAGTCTTTTGTCGAAATTTCCGAGATAAAAATAGAGAATTCTTTGTTATTATTCTGCAGCTTTTTGATGTCTATTTTTCCCGCAAAATCTGGCAGCATGAACTTCTCATAGCCCCGCTTCCTATTTTCCCTGAGCCACCGATCCAGGCACTCCACAGGATGCAGACCTCTGTGCTCAATTCCGAGTCCCTCACACACCCACTCCTCAATGCAGTCGTTGAAAATTACGTACTTCGTTAGAGCCTTGAGGTCTTCCGGAATGTGCCGGCTGAGGAATTCTGCGACCTCTTCTTTATCATCCCCTTCAGCATCTGCTGCGACCACTATTTTGCCAAGTCCCACGCGCCTTTTGGCATTGATAATCCTCTCAGTTTTGGCATAACACTTCCCATGCATCCACTCAACATAAATGTGCCAGGATTTATCCACAACGTGCATGCTCTTAAGTCTATTTACGAGTTTTTTGAAGAAGTCAACGCCATACTTGTCTTCCGTCAATACGAGGATATTAAAGCTCCCCATAAAGCCAGCCTTCACTCAGTGTTATGCCATACTCGCTCATCCAGCTCCTGAGCTTCTCCGGCTCTTTGATCCTCCTCACCTCTGTCTCCCCGTCGGGGTTTTTACTGACCAGCAGAAGGTCTTCCGGTTTTACCATGTCAACCACCGCTGGAGAGTGGGTTGCAGCAATTACTGTACACCCCGAATTTTTCAGTTCAGTCACCACGTATTCCAGTGCCCTGGGATGCAACGAATTTTCCAGCTCATCTATTATTAATAGAGCGGGTTTTGTTTCTATCGCGAGAAGAATTGAGAGCAACTTCCAGAATCCATCTGCTACCATTGGTGGATACAGGGTGTGCTCCCCTTCATACATCCTTATGTACACTCTCCCATCATCTGTTAGCGCAGGCTTTATCACAATCTCCTTATCCTCCCCAAAAACTGCATTTATAACAGATTTGACACGGGATGGCAGACCTTTTTCCATGTAAATTGTGTGCAAAACATTTGAAAGATTACTTCCATCTTCCACCAGCACAGTATCTCTTTTAACCGGCTTTGGGGATTTTATTGCTTTAAAATCCAGCTGTCTGAGCAAAATCTTTGGCTCAAGAAACCTCTCGCTAATAATAAGACCTACAAGAGGCAACGCAACTTTCCTCTCTCGTGCACGGGAGAAGGTTTCAACAACCGGCGATATAACTGTAGGGAGCTCGCCCTCCATCTGCGGTATGCTTAGAGTCAGAACCGCCCAATTTTTGTGGTACAAGGCGCTCCAGCCGGTGAGAATAAATGAATCCTGCAATTCCGCCTCATAGGTTTTGTCAATCAGGTCTCTTCTCCCGGGGATTTTGCTAGCAATTTGAGTATCTTTAATGTCTGCGAAAAATGCGTTAATAAAATCAGGATTGTGGCGAATTCTAATAGTATTTCCAGATCTCTCAATCGTCACTACTTTGAAGACATCTATAACCTCCCTCAAAACTTCAAATTTTCCTGCATGCCCTGTTATACTTACCTCATAGCTTGCTTCATATCCGGAAATTTCAAATTCAAAGCCTATGGTTATGGGCAGCTCTTCCTGGCCCATCCAGACCACATTCTGGTATCCCCACCACTCGGTGAAAGGATTAACCTGAGACATAGAACGAATCTTTTTAATAAGTTTAAAAGCCTCAATGATGTTCGTTTTTCCTGAACCATTGGGGCCAACTAGAAGATTAAAATCTCTCAGCTCTATCTCAACATCCTTTAGGCTTTTAAAATTTTTAATCCAGACTTTCTTAATTTGTGGATTGCTCAAACTTCTCTCACCTCTTTATTCATGCTTTCATTCCCGGGAATATATCAGTTTCGATGGCTCCCCCTGAGTATCTCATCTATCCTCCTCACCGCCTCCAGAATGTCCAGAATAACCCTCAGGTCCTTCTCATCCTCCAGGCGCTGGAGCAGCTCCTCCCTCTTCCTGAGGAGAACCTCATCTCCCTCCCGGGGCTCAGCCCCAGCCTTCTCCTGCGGTGCAGCCTCCTCCTCAACCTCCTCCCCCTCGCGTACCACCCTGACCTCGCCGCAGCTGGGGCACAGCACCTTCCCCTCCTTCTCGAAGAGCGGGGCGGAGCAGCGGGGGCAGTGGTAGGCGAGCATTGTCGCCCTGGCGAGGAGCAGCTCCGCCATCTTCTTTATGGTCTCCTCCTTTTCCATACTACCAGTAATTTTTTATAACGTAAAAAATATATAAGGTAGTATCCTGCCCGATTACTTTTCCGCCTTTTTGGAGGTGATTACATGGAACACGAGGAAAAGGTAAGGCAAATCTGCGAGGTTCTGGACCAGGTAATTGAGGACACCTCTATACCCAGAAACATCCGCCGTGCGGCTGAGGAGGCTAAAAATACGCTGCTCAACGAAAAGGAGGACCTGGGTGTAAGGGTGAGCTCCGCCATATACATCCTCGAGGAGATAAGCAACGACAGGAACCTGCCCCTTCATGCGCGGACGATAATCTGGAACATCTCCAGTGAGCTCGAGACGATAAAGACATGAGACACCTCCTCATCGCAGTGGCAAAGGAGCTCTTCCTTTTTTCTCCAGAAGAGGCGGAAAAGGTAATTCTGGAGGTAAAGGGCGAGCTGCGGCGGGAGACCCTGGAGAAAAACCTCGAGGCGCTCGCCAGAGAGCGCCTGCTGCTGGCGCTGCTCCCCGAGGAGAGCACACTCAATGCCCCTGCCCTCGTCCAGGGGCCCGCCTTCGAGGGCGGCTCCAGCGAGGAGGTGAAGAGGGCCCTGATTGAGCTGGGCCTGGAGAGGCGCGGCCCAGGGGATGTGCGCTGGAGCTGTGTTGCCCCCAGGATACTCGCGGAGATTGAATCCCTCGCCTCCCAGCTCGAGGAGGACATAAAGCTGCTCTACCACCCGCCCAGGAGGCTGGAGATGCGCTACTTCGACCTGGCCCTCGAGTACCACCAGCACTACAGCCACTTCCTGAGGCTCAACTTCTCCGACTCGCTTCCGGAGCAGATAGACCTGGCCGAGTGGGAGCGCTTCTCCTCAAAGCTCAAGAAGCTGCGCGAGATGCTGGACAGGCTGGAGTACTAGAGAAACTCCCGGAGGTAGGGGAAGTTCAGCGCGAGCAGGTCCTGCCAGCGCGAGAGGTGCGCCCAGCGCTCGGTGAGCACACCTCTGACCTCCAAACCCGAGTCTATCATGTCCTGAATCGCGGAGGCAATCTCGTACTCCCCCCGCGGGGAGAGCTCAACGCCGGAGATGAAGCCTCTCGCCTCCTCGCTGAAGACGTACAGTGGAGCCGCCGCAATCTCGCTGAGTATCTCCTCCTCGCGGGGCTTCTCCACTATCCTCAGAACCCTCCCATGCTCCAGGAGCACAGTGCTCGCCTCCTTGATCTCCTCCCTTCCCATGCGCTTCAGGCTCAGCGTTGCCACCGGCCTAGCGGTGCGGTGCACCCGCAGGAGCTCCCTGAGGTGCTCAGCCGGAAACACGTAGTCGCAGGCGAGGGCGATGAAGTCCCCCTCCAGGTGGGGAAGCGCCAGGCTGAGCGCATGCGCCGAGCCCAGAGGAGATGCCTGAGTCACAAAGCCCGCGTCCACGCCGTGCCTCCGCAGGAAGCGCTCTATCTTCTCACCCAGCGCGCCCCTAACAACCAGAACCTCCTCGACGCCGGCGCTTCTCAGTGCCTCAACCTGGTGGAGTATAACCGCCTTGCCCTCCACCGGCAGAAGCGCCTTGGGAACGGCTTCGGTAAAGGGACGCAGCCTCTTCCCCCTGCCCCCGGCGAGGATCACTGCCTTCATGGGAAGTCGCCCACCTCAACCCACTTGCCCTCGCCCTCCCAGAGGCGCACCTTCAGTGGGAACTCAAGCCTCTCCTTGAGCTTCCCGTATATTCTCCTGCACATGTTCTCAGCGCTCGGGTAGGGCATGAGCTCGTTGAGCACGCGGTGGTCGTACTCCGCGAGCACCTCCCGCAGAGCCGCCTTAACCTCGGCGAAGTCCACAATTATGCCCTCCTTCGGCTCACCCTCCAGCACCACCTCCACCCTGTACGTGTGGCCGTGCATTTTTCCGCAGCTCCTGTGCCCGGGTAAATAGTGCGCCGCATCGAAGTATTCAACAACACCTAACCTCATCTCCTCACCTCATCGCAAGCACCTTGTGGGTCTGGGGTATTATCCTGGTCTCCACCACGTCGAGGAGCTCCGCCTGCAGCGCGAGAAGCTCCTGCTTGGGAGGCGGGCGCTGCCACACGGGCTGGAGCACCGCCATGTTTATATACCCCGCCACCGCCTCCACGTTGGCGAGCACCTCCCCGGCGCTGAAGCGCTTGGGTAGGATGACCTTACAGAAGGTGTACCTCCTGCGGGTGCTCCTCAGCGCCCTGAAGCTGGCGATGGTGGCTTCCCTCACCTCCTCGTAGCTCCTCCGCGAGCCGTGGAGCACCTCCCTGACCTTAAAATCCCCTGCCACGAAGCTGAGCCTGCGCCTCAGCTTTGCCGCCTCCTCCGGCAGGGTCATGTTGGACTCCAGGTAGAGGGGTGCCTTCAGCCTGAGCGCCCTTATGAAATCAGCATGCAGCAGCGGCTCTCCCCCCGTAAGAGCGACGGAGTGCACCCTCCCGTAGCTCTCCACCAGCCCTTCGAGGAGCTCCACGCCGAGGGGGTTTTTTAGAAGCTCCTCCTCTCCCGAACCCGGGATGCGCTCCACCCTGCAGTGGGGCTCCGGCTTTACCGCCGTGTCGCAGTAGTCGCAGGCCAGGTTGCAGCCTGCGAAGCGCAGGAAGACCTGCCTCACCCCCAGGAAGGGACCCTCGCCCTGCACTGAGCAGAAGACCTCCAGCAGGGGGGCGCTAGCCATGGAACACCCCCAGGGGCCTGGCCTTGCGCAGGTCGCGCTCCATGTCAGCCACCTCCTCCGCGTAGGCTTCTGCGATGCCTCGCAGCAGCCTCTCCGGCTCGGCGATGCCCATCCTCTCCAGGCTCATGTACCTCTCGCTCCTGACGTTGATGCCCAGGTGTATCTTGGCGCTCACCGGCGAAGCACTGGCTATGCTCACGCTGAGCTTCTCCTCCTGGTAGTAGAGGTCGTCCCCCCTGCGCTCCACCCTGTAGCCGAGCCTGGCGAGAGCTTCCCCCGCTACAGCCACGAGGAGGCGCTGCCTTGCGTAGATGAGCTTTAAGCTGGTGGAGTCGAAGTGCTCCACGATGAAGTGGAGCATGTCGGGCGAGGAAATCTCCGCACCGGCGAGCCTGTCCTCGGCATCGATCATGTGCTCCCTCTTAACACTGCACCCTCCGCGGAAGGCGACTATGCTGTCCTCCTGCACCCCGAAGAGGTGGTAGGCCCACAGCGATGCGAGCTGCTCGCCGGTGTAGTCCATCCTCTCCTCCACAACCACAACCCTCATAGCCCCAGCCTCTCCAGAAGGGGGTCCTTCCTGGCTATGCTCTCAAAGGC
>JAADFX010000111.1 GCA_013152685.1 Methanobacteriota archaeon
GAGGCGCAAGCTCCAGGGCAAGGGCTCCGCTTCCGCAGCCCACGTCCAGGATGCGCATCTCAGCGATGGGCTCCTCCAGCACCAGCCTCAGAAGCCTCTCACTCACCATCCCAGAATAAATGAAGGATACCGAAGGAATCTTTTTGGCACAGGGCGGAAGTTTTAAAAATCCTGCAGGGGTAGTTAAAACAACATGCCGGCATCAAGGTCGGCCTACCTCACAGCGGCTGGCACCCTCATCCAGTTTGCGGCAGGCCTAACCCTGGCGAAGTCGGTCACAGCCTCAGCCGGCCTGGGGGGCATTGTGGGAATAATGCTGGGAGCTGTGATGATACTGTTCTCCTTCTCCGGAGTGGTGCTTACACTCCTGTTCTGGTTTAAGAGAACGGCAAAGCTTGCGGCAGTACTCAGCATACTCTTCGGAATCGCGGGCATCCTGAGCAAGATAGGCATCCCCGGGGGCGCGGTATTCCTGCTGGCGGGAATCCTCCACCTGTGGAAGAGGTTCTGAAACCTCCAATTTATCCCAAGTCAGAGGTCACAGGCTTTTTAGCTGTATTTTGCGAATTTTCATAAGGATACCCGGGCTAGTTTCACTAAAAATGAAAGCTTGGACAAAAACAGGCGAAAGATTTATCTTTAATGAAGTAGAGTCAAATGCGAGGTGATTATTTATGGGAGAACTGCCAGTATCTGCGTGCGGTAGGATAATAAGAAATGCGACCAACATGCGGGTGGGAAGAGATGCTGCCGTTGTGCTGGCCGAGCTGCTTGAGGAGATAGGAGAGGAGATAGCAAGCGAGGCCGGCAAGCTGGCGAAGCACGCCAAGACGAAGACTGTAAAGGCGAGCGACATAAAGCTGGCTGTAAAGTAAACACGCAATGTGGCTGCCTAGGGCAGCCACCCATTACGTCGTCTCTGTCTATTATCCCGACCACCTTTTTGTTTTCAACCACGGGAAGCCTCCCGATGTGCCTGTCCACCATAAGCTGGGCTGCCTCCCGCACGGGTGTGCTCCTGTGAACTGTAAGAGGCGGTGTTGTCATCACCTTCTCCACGCTGGGGGGGTTTCTCACCCTGCCCTTGTCGTCCTCCCTTGTTATTCGGGCAAAGCCCGAGTCGATAATGTCCTTCCGTGTGACTATCCCTATGATCTCCCCCCTCTTCACGACGGGAATGCCCGAGAACCCCGTCTCCTGCATTTTTGTCCAGACCTTTGTTACCGGGTCGTCATGGCTGCACGTCACCACCCGGGTGGTCATTATTTCCTCAACGGTCTTCTTTACCGGCTCGTATCCGCCCTCCAGGAGTGCGCTGATTACATCGTGGGCGCTTATTATCCCCACAAGGGTGGTGTCTGTGGCGGAACTCACCACGGGAAGGCGCTCCACGTCCATCTGAATCATCCTGCGCGCCGCCTGCAGGATGTCCTCCTCTGGCAGGGCGGTTGCCACGCTGGAGCTCATGAGTCCACCCACCAGCAGGTTGGACCTGCTTGAGGATATTCTGAGGATGTCGCCCCGGGTGATTATTCCAACAAGCCTGCCCTCCTCGTCCACCACAGGAAAGCTCCTGTAGCCGTAGTCCCTGAAAAGCGCCCTCGCCCTGGTGGCGGGGTCCTCCTCCCGGAGGGTCACCACGCTGGTGGTCATTACGTCCCTGACTTTTGGAAGCTCCCTCAAGCTATGCGCCCCCTCACTCGCCCATCAGGTCCTCTCTGCAGCTCTCGCACACGAAGATGCCGTTCACCTCGTAGAGGGTCACACCGTAGTCGCCGCAGTTCTCACAGGTTCCCTTCTCGGGCACCTCTTTGGGCATGCCCTCGCCCTCCTGCTTCATCGCAGCGAGCTCTCTCAGAACCTCAATCTGCTCGGGAGCTATTGCCAGTATATCCTTATTGGTTATTATTCCGACCAGCTTCCCGTTCTCAATAACGGGAAGGCGGCGGATGTTGTACTTCGCCATAATTCGTGATGCCTCGGTAATCGTGCTGTCGGGCGAAATTGTGCGGAGGTTCTTGCTCATTATGTCCCTCACCTTCACTTCAGAGGGCCTGAGGTCTGTGGCAGCCACGCAGTATGCCACGTCCCGCTCTGTTATGATTCCTATTGGCTTCTCTCCCTGCACCACCACCACGCTGCCTATGTTGTTGTCTGCCATCAGCTTCGCCGCCTTCTGAACGGTGGCATCCGCATCGATGGTTACCACCGGGCGCGTCATAGCTTCTCTGACCTTGACCTCTGTGTCCATCGCCTTACCTCCTACGATTGTGGATTTATGCAGGGGATATAAATATTTTGTTCTCAGAATATTATGCATATGCGCTTTGTTGCAGACGCCATGCTGGGCAAACTTGCCAGGTGGCTGCGTCTCAGCGGCTATCCGGTGCACTACAGCCGAAGCGCCGCGGATGAGGAGCTCCTGAGGAGAGCGGAGAGGGAGGGCGCGGTGCTCCTGACCAGGGACCAGGCGCTGGCGGAGAGGGCGCGCAGCCTGGGCTTGAGGAGTGTTTATGTGAAGAGCGGCGACATCGAGGAGCAGATGCTGCAGCTGGGCAGGGAGCTCGGGGTGAGGTATGAGAAAACGCCCGCTCAAGCTCTGTGCCCCGTGTGCAACGGCTCCCTGGAGGAGGCTGCGCCGGAGGAGGTGGCGGATGACCTGCCTCCCGCCGTGGTGGAGTCGGGATGCAGGATTTACAGGTGCTCCAGCTGTGGCAAGCTGTACTGGCACGGGCGCCACTGGAAAAACATAGCCGACAGGGTGGTAAGGGTTGAGGGCAGGCTATCGTCTTCCGAGTAGGGAGCTGGTGCTGAGGGCGGCGAGGGATGTGCTCAAGAGGCACGGGGAGGTCACCTCCCTAGCGGAGCTGCACTCCCTGGTGCTGGAGAGGCTGAGGAGGCAGGACCCCAGGTACAGGCTGTCCAAGGCGCGCCTCCTCAGACTGGTTGCCCTCTCACCACGGGTGAGTGTGCGGGTGGAGAAGCGCAGGAGCTCCCACACCTCGCGGACGTGCCCCCTCTGCGGAAGTGAGCTTCAGGACCTGTACGGTGTGAATCTTTTCGGTGAGAGGGTGAAACTCGGCAGAAAGTGCAATAAGTGTGGCTACCGCATAGAGAGACCTGATCTCGAGCCGCGGAGGTACATATTCTTCCTGTAGGCGAAAAATGGTGCTGTCAACTTAAGCTATAAATGTGTGGTGGAGGCGTCCTTTTTTGGTGGTGATAAAAATGCTAGAAATAGCATTCCAGAGACAGCGGA
>JAADFX010000112.1 GCA_013152685.1 Methanobacteriota archaeon
GGCGAACATAGCACTGATGCTCTTCTATGTGCCCCTCTTCGTGGGGCTTATATACTCTCTCAGTGCCGAGTTCTTCTCCCCGCGCGACATCTTCGCCTACATCCCCTTCAACCTGATTTCCCGTGCTGTAAGCGGGGAGGGCTTCTCCACCTTCGCCTTTGGGGTGGTGCTGCTCTTCCTGATGCTCACCTCCGCCCTTGGTCTCAGGTTTGCCACCTTTCTGGCAGGGAGGGACGATGTGGTCTTCGGTCCCAGGCCAGGTATCGGGAGGCTCCTCCTGGACGCCTGCGAGGAGGTGCTCCGGGGCAGGGGCGCCACCGGAGGGGTGCTCCTGGCGCTGCTGCTCTCGCCGGCGGTTTTTGTCGCCGCAGTCTCGGTGGAGGTCGCAGTTGCGCTCCTCTACGCCTGGCTGCTGGGCTACTCCTCCGGCGCAGTGTACCTGCTGGTCGTGTCCCTGGCTGCCGTGGAGGAGGTGTTCAAGCTCCTGCCCCTCGCCATAGTGCTCAGGAGACGGCGCTGCTGGGTAACGCCGAAAGCCGTCATCAGCATTGGTACCGCCTCCGCCCTGGGATTCTTCGCCCTCGAGACCCTGGCGGTGGGCGCAGCCGCCCTGGTGGTCTTCGGGGTGCCCCTCTCCACCATCCTCTACACCAGGGCGAGCACCACCCTGATAATGCACATTGCGGCGAGCGCCCTCGCGAGCCTGGCGCTCTACCGCAGGGGGAGGCTCGGCGCTGCGCTGCTCCTGCTCGCAATAGCCGTACACTCCCTCTTCAACCTGACGGTGGTGGGGGTGGTGGTGTGAGGCTGCTCGCTCTTGCGATGAAGGAGCTCAGGGACATACTCTCGGAGAGGCTGTACCTCTTCGCCTTCCTGGTGCAGCTCCTCATTGTGGTGAGCATAACCTTCGTGGCTCTGCTCTACGCCTCCCTGGCAAACCCTGAGGTCATGGAGGAGTACGTGCCACCCCAGCAGGTGAGGATAGGCGTCGTGGGCAACGCCTCGCTGCTGGAGCTGGAGAACCTGGCGGTGGTTGAGCTGGATATCGCCCCATCGCCCTGGCGCACCATGGAGGAGCACCGGCTCGTGGCGCTGCTCCTCGTGTCTCCCGCCTCCAGCGGCGGGGTGAAGCTGACCCTCTACATAGACAACACAAACATCCTCTCCGGCTACGCCGATGCCGTGGTGAGCAGGGCGGCGCAGAGGCTGGAGGAGGAGCTCCAGAGGGCACGCGCCTCGGAGCTGGGCGTTTCCCCGGAGGCGCTCCTCAGCCCTGTGGAGGTGCGCGTCGTGGGCACCGGCTCTGCGGCACCGGAGTTTGTGGAGCTCTTCTACGGTCTCCTCCTGCCCTTCATACTCCTCCTCCCAGCCTTCCTGGCGGCGAACATGACCACCGACGCCATCGTCGGCGAGAAGGAGCGTAGGACCTACGAGCTTCTGCTCACCGCCCCCCTGAGCTACAGGGAGCTGGTGCTCGGAAAAGCTTTGCCGGTGGCTGCTGTGGCCCTCGCTCAGGGAGCGCTCTGGATGGGGCTGCTGGAGCTCAGGGGAATTGAGGTGCACAACAAGGGGCTCTTGCTGCTGCTGCTCGCCCTCCTAAACCTTCTGTTCATAGCCACCGGCGTTGCCATATCCGCCTTCTCCGACAGCATAAAGGACGCCAATGTGGGGGTCACCGCGGTGCTTATTCTCGCATCGCTGGGGCTCTTCCTCCCCGCCACTGCGAGGGGCTACCTGAGCGAAATTTCACCGGTGACGCTGATGGCGCGGCTGGCATCAAGTGAGGCGGTGTACATGAAGGAGGTCCTCCCGGGATTTGCGCTGCTGGCTGCGGCATCCCTCGCAGCACTGCTGCTGGGGGAAAGGCTGCTGGAGTACAGGGAGAACCTGAGGGTGTAAAAAAAAAAGGCAAAAAAATAGAGGGGATGCTCCGGCCCAGCGCTACTGCATCACCGCTGGCAGAGCGTGGCACTGGGTGCAGGTCTTCTCGACGTTATGGCACTCCTGGCAGAAGTTCTTGTGCCCCTCGAACTTCTCAAAGGCCTGCTTGTGCAGACCTGTGCGCATGTCCTCCATGGTTGGGGCGTCGTGGCACTGGTCGCACCTGCCCTCGCCGTGGAGCGCCGGCTTCGCCTCAGCCTCCGCTGCGGGTGGCTGCGGCTGCTGCGCCTCGGGCGCCTCCTCCTTGGCAGGTGCCGCGGGTGCGGCGCCCTCTGCCTCAATCAGCCTCACGCCCACGTAGGCGTGGCACTTGTTGCAGAACTTCTCGGGCTGGTGGCAGTTGAGGCAGGACTCCTCGCTAACCTTACCGGCACCTACCTCCTTGCCGTGGTTTGCCTTCCAGTAGGTCATGTCCACCTTGGGCGAGGGGTGCTCCTTCAGCGCAGAGTCCTTAACCGGCTTCTCGGGGGGTGCCACACATCCGCTGAGCAGAAGTGCGGCCAGCACGGTGATGAATATCAACAACCTCTTCATGTTTTACCTCCTCCTTACGATGTTTTTAAGTCTCCTCTCACACAGCCTGACGGCTCGCACTATCCTGTCCTCGTACACCCACCTGGGCTGCGGTCCGGGAACGCCGTTGACTGGGATGCCCTTGTAGTAGATTATGAGGGTGGGCGGTACGATCACCCGGTTGGCGATCCGCACCGCCTCGTTGGCATCAACGTCTATCTTCACAAACTTCAGCCTGCCTGCGAAGCGCTGCTCGTACTCCTCGAGAAGGCACTCTATCTCCCTGCACGCTGGCGACCACTCAGCGTAGAAGTGCACCGCCACGGGTGTACTGGAACAGGTTACCTCTGTAAACCAGGTGGCCTCGCTGATCTCCTTCATTTTTTCGGCTCGCACACCATGTCGCACTGCTCTTTGGATATCTTGTGGTCCTTCTCCGCGTGCTCACAGCACTCGTCCATGGTGGCAAACTCGGCATCGCAGAGGCCACAGACCGCGGGCGCTGCCTCGGCTGCCGCACCCTCCTTCGCCTCGCACACCATGTCGCACTGCTCCTTGGATATCTTGTGGTCCTTCTCCGCGTGCTCGCAGCACTCGTCCATGGTGGCAAATTCAGCGTCGCAGAGACCGCAGACCGCGGGCACGGCTGCAGCCGCCGCCTTGGCAGCCTCCTCCTCGGCCTTCTTCTTGGCCTCGAACTCCTCCTGACCCTCCAGGATGAGCGCCTTGCTCACCAGGTCGTGGATGCCGCCCACCTGCACCGGTATGTCGTAGTGCTTCATCACCAGCGGGAGCTGGGCCTTGTCGATGGCGCAGGGCGCTGCCAGGTAGTTAACGCCGTGGGCCTCGACCACCTCCTTCACCGCCGTGGCTCTGGGCAGGCCGCCCTTCATCCTGAGCTCCATTATCTCCTCGGTGAGCAGGCCTCCGCCGCCTCCGCAGCAGAAGGTCTTAACCTTGGTGACGCTCTCATCCATCTCCACGAAGTTGTTGCACACCGACTGTATCACAAAGCGCGTCTCCTCAATCAGGTCGCCGGCCCTCGCATAGTTGCAGGGGTCGTGGAGGGTGACCACAACGTCGTCGTTGCGCGATTTGTCCAGCTTGAGCTTGCCCTTGCGTATCTGCTCGGCGGTGTACTCCAGGATGTTCATGAACTTGAAGGGCAGGGGTCCGTTCATCGCCTCCATGAACTGCCTGGCGGCGCGCCACGCGTGGCCGCACTCGCCGAAGATCACCAGCTTTGCACCGAGCTTCTTTGCCGTCTCCACAACGCGCAGGTTTATAGCCTTCATGTCGTCGTAGCTGAAGAACAGCCCGAAGTTTGCCGCCTCGCTTGCATAGGTGCTCATGGTCCAGTCCGCCCCCACCGCATGGAAGACCTTGGCCACGCCTATCATGGTGTCGGTGTTGGTGAAGAGGTCTGCGCTCGGTGGCAGGTACAGAATCTCCGCCTTCTCCTTGTCCACCGGGATCTTCACGTCCACGCCGGTGGTCTCCTTTATCTCCTCCTCCAGGAACTGGCAGTTGTACTTGAAGGCCGGCTCGGGTATCCCCAGGTTGTTGCCGTGCTTGTACACCTGTGATATAACCTGGGTGATGTACTTGGTGGCGAGGCCAACGCTGTTGAGCACCTCTCTCCCTGCCATGGTTATCTCAGCCTGGTCTATGCCGTAGGGGCAGAAGACAGAGCACCTCCTGCATTCTGAGCACTGGTAGAAGTACTTGTACCACTCGTTCTTGAGAATCTCCGGGGTGAGCTTCTCCGCACCCACAAGCTTGCCGAAGAGCTTCCCGCTTATGGTGAAGTGGGCCCTGTACACCTTGCGCAGGAGCTCCGCCCTGCCCACGGGCGTGTTTTTTGGATCGCCTGTGCCTATGAAGTAGTGACACTGCTTTATGCAGGCGCCGCAGCGCACGCATATGTCCAGGTAGAGCTGGATGCTCTTCCTCTCCTTGCGCAGCTCGTCAAGGCGCTTCAGGGCCACCTCCACCATCTGCTCATCCGGGAGAGGCTCCTTGGGAATGTTGGTCTTCATGAGCTCGGCGAACTCGGGCTTGGTGAGGTTGCACACGTAACCCTCGCCAGCTCCGGGCTTGAGCTCCACATCGTAGATCTTCTCAAGCTGCTCTCCCATTCTTCACGCCTCCTCCAGCTTCTTGGTGTGCGCCTCACCACCGAAGTGGTGGGTGCGCGTCGGAGAGAAGAAGATCCCGCCCAGGTGCATCACCTTGCTGAAGGGTATGTACATCGCCAGCACCTGCACCAGGAAGAAGTGCAGCAGGAAGGCGCTGTTCAGCGACACCGTATTCAGGTCCACCGGCTGAAAGGCCATCAGGCTGCGCATCACGTACTTAACGTCCACCACGAAGGGCGTTGCGAAGTACTTCGCGTATAGCCCCGAGAGCACCACGCTGAGTATCAGCAGCAGCACAAAGTAGTCCGCGGGCGTGGAGATGAACTTCAGGTCCGCGTGCACAATCCTGCGAATCAGCAGGTAGAGGAGCGGGATGCTTATCACCAGCGCTGCGGCTATCCCGAGCCCCTGCACCGCCGCGACCCATCCGGGCACCGCCTCCTCGCCTAGGAAGTAGCGCAGATGGCGCAGCAGTATCAGCAGGAAGCTCACGTGGAACACCCATGCTCCCAGCCACAGTATCCTGTTGCCCGGGAACTGCCACAGGGAGCGGAAGATCACCACATCCGCCAGCACCCTGGTTATCGCACTGCCCACACTGCGCTGTCCGGGAAACACCGGTATCGGCGCGGGCGATGGTCTGCTCCACCACACGGCTATGCGGTATATAACCCCCACTACAAAAACAATGAAGGTTATATACGGTAGCACGTTTACAACAAAGTTTGCCAGGACTCCCATGTTACCACCTCACACATGAGTAATTAAAATTTATATAAATACTTTACTATTTTTTATCTCTGCAGGCTGGCTGTCCCGGCTGCTGCGGGTGGCAAGCGCCTTACGCTGGCTGAAGAAGCGAAAGCATCCGCGTAACCGAATTCGATTTTTATGAAAATAAAGTTTAAATAAAAGGGGGCATAGTTGTTATCGGTGATTGGCATGGGAAAGCTAGGGGTATTCGTCTGCACCGACAAGCACGGAGAGGATGTGGAAGGGCTGGTTAAGGCAGCCATAGAGAAGGGCCACGAGGTGAAGGTCTTCTTCACCGGGCCCGGAGTGAAGCTGGTGCCCACGGAGCATGCGAAGGAGATTGTCAAGGCGGGCGCGGACGTTGCGATGTGCCTTCACAGCTTCGAGGAGCTGGGCTTGATAGAGAAGTACGAGATACCCGAGGGTATAAAGAAGAGCACCCAGGACTTCAACGCCAACATGATGAAGGAAGTGGACAGGTACGTGGTGTTTTAGGAGGTGAGGTGGATGGTTTCCGTGGTGTTTATAAGCAACAGCGAGGATGGGTATGTGCAGGAGGAGGCGAGCCGCTCCGCCCTGGGCACAATGCTGGGCGGCAACGACCCGAGCTTGATGATTATTGATGTGGAGTACGACGTTGAGCGTGGTGACGTGGCGGAGAACCTGGAGTGGATAAAGGACAACGGCGGCCTGGTGGTGAGCAACAACCCCAAGAATGTGGAGAAGAGCGAGTACATCGACGAGATGAGCGTCGAGGAGATGGCAAAGAAAATCCTGGAGTTTGATGTTATAATCCCCTACTGAGGTGGTGCCAATGAAGGTTCTCGAGATTCTGCGCTCTGAGCCCAGCGACAGGGTGAAGGAGATAATCGAGGTCCACAAGAAGGAGGCGGACGTGGAGATTTTTGAGCTCTACAAGAACAAGGACTACTCCCAGCTTGTGGACAAGATTTTCGAGGCGGACAAGGTTATTTGCTGGTGGTAAGGACACCAGCATCTTTTTTATTCTATCTCTATTTCCAGCACCGGGGGGTTGAACCTTCGAGCGCGCACCCTGCTCTTCGCGCCCTTGGGTATTATTTTGAAGAAGGACTCCCTTGCCGAGCGGGCGCGCACCTCTATGGACTCCGACAGCACCTTCAGGTTTATGTCCCTCTCCGACGCCACGCCCGGGAGGTAGAGCCTGACCACCTTCCTGCCCTCCCTGACGAGGCTCTCCATCTTCGGCTCCACGACCCTCCCGTGCCGCTGAGCCTGCGGCGGTGCGGGCACCCTCTCCCTGAAGCTCACGTAGAGCTCCCTGAGCAGCCTCCAGAGCAGGTACAGGGCGAGCAGGAAGATGAGGATGCGCACCAGGAAGATCACCGCTACTCCTCCTTCTGGAGCTCCTCAATCAGCCTGCCCATGGCCTCGAACTCCCTGGCGAAGCCCAGCAGGTCCTCCCTGCGCAGCGCCTCCCTGGCGGCGGCGTAGCGCTCAACCAGCTCCTCTATCACCTCCTCCCTGGTTTTCGGCTTCCCGGGTGCGGTGGCAGGCGTCCCGGGCGGTGCCGCCTCCGGGGAGACGCCGAAGACCCTGCTGAGGGCCTCATCCAGCGTCTCCTCCATGGCTATGCGCTCTCCGAAGGCCACTATAACCCGCTTGAGCTCTGGGATCGCATCCTCCTGCTCCGCCCTCAGGAAGACGGGCTCCACGTAGAGCAGCGACTCGCGTATGGGTATTATCAGCAGGTTGCCCCTTATAACCCTGGTGCCTGCCTGGTCCCAGAGGGTGAAGTACTGGGAGATCTCCGGGTTCTGGTCTATCCTGGCCTCGATCTGCATCGGTCCGTACACCAGCTTATCCTTGGGGAAGAGGTAAACGATGCGCTCCCCGTAGTTCTCGCCGTCGCTCCTCGCCGCCAGCCACGCAACGAGGTTGTTCTTGTTCCTGGGTGTAAAGGGCAGCATTAGGATGAACTCCGCCTTTTCCTCGCCGGGGAGCTTTGTTATCAGGTAGTAGGGCTCCATCCTTATCCTGCTGCCCTCGTAGAGCTCCTGGGGCACGTGCCACACGTCCTCGCGGTTGTAGAACACCCTGGCATCGACCATGTGGTAGGTGGCATACTTCTCCGCCTGAATCATGAAGTAGTCCACCGGGTAGCGGATGTGCTTTCTCAGCCCCGGGGGCATCTCATCAAGGGGTCTGAACAGCCCCGGGAAGGCCTTCGCATAGGTCCTGATAATCGGGTCCCGCTCGTCGGAGATGTAGAGGCTCACCCTGCCGGAGTAGGCGTCCACAACCGCCTTGACGGAGTTGCGCACATAGTTTATCCCGCGGGTGGGCTCCGAGTAGGGGTAGTCGCTGCTTATGGTGTAGGCGTCCACCACCCAGTAGAGCCTGCCATCAACCACAACCATGTAGGGGTCCCTGTCGTAGGCCAGGAAGGGGGCGAGCTTCTTCACCCGCTCGCGGATGTTCCTGTAGTACATTATCCTGCTCTCGTCGGTTATGGAGTTGCTCAGGAATATCTTGGCGCTGCCGAAGCGCAGCGCATAGGCGAGGCGCTTTAAGCTGGAGTCGAGCACAACACCCCCCTCGCCGGCGTAGGTGGTGTACACGTTCTCCTCGCCGCGGGGATAGTCGAACTCCTCCATCTTGGTTCTGACTATGACGTAGCTGTTGGTGAGCTCTCCGTAGTATATCTCCGGGCGGGTGATGTTTATGTACTCAGAGCGGGGCGGTATGTCCTTGACCAGGAAGACCGGCAGACCCTCGGGGGATACCTCACTCGCCAGCGTCATGGCTATGCCGTAGCCGTGGGTGTAGAAGAGGTGCTCATTTATCCAGGTTAGGGAGCGGGAGGCGAGCTGCTCTGTGTTGAGCTCCCGGGCGGCGAGCATGACCAGCACAGGCTCGCCGTTGAGCACATACCTGTCCACGTCCACGTCGTTGAAGGCGTAGTAGGTGCGTATCAGCTGGAGCTGCTCCAGTGTGCGCTTAAGCGGGCGGTAGTCCCACAGGCGGATGTTGTTTATGGTCTCGGGGTTCCTCTCGATGTCCTCCATGCTCAGGTTCAGGTTCGCAGGAAACTCCACCTCCTTTATGTCCTCCAGGTTGTAGGCCAGGCGGGTGAACTTTATGCTGTGCTCTATGTAGGGGCGCTCGTAGTTGAACTCGTCGGGCGCCACCTGGTAGTGCTGCACCGCGCCGGTTATGAAGCTGCCCCCTATTGCCACCACCACAGTAAGCGAGGCCGCCGCCAGGGGGGCGCGGAGGCCCAGCCGGCGGGAGGCGAAGAAGAGCAGCGCCGCTGCCAGGGAGAGCACCACCAGAAGCTCGAGCACCGGGAGGTAAACCTTCACCTCCGCGTAGCCCGCGCCGAAGAAGGTGTCCTTCTCTGTGAAGAGCACGCGATAGCGGGAGAGGTAGAACCGGAAGGCGAAGAGGAGTGCGAAGATGCCCGCAAGCACAGCCGCGTGCAGCTTTGCCTGCTCAGGCAGCTCAATCACCACCTCCCCCATGAGGCGCTCCCTGAGCGCAACGCCGGCGCCGTAGAGGTAGATGAGCGCCGTGAGCGCCGCCAGGAACAGCGCAGCCCAGAAGGCGACGCCCAGCAGGAACTCGTAGAAGGGCAGGCTGAAGACGTAGAAGCCCACATCCCTGCTGAAAATCGGGTCAGTCACCCCGAAGGGAGTGGCATTCGCATACCAGAGGAAGAGCTCCCAGCCCCTGGAGGCCACGAGACCCAGGAAGAGGGCCATGCCGGCGGAGACGAGGAGGTAGACCTCCCGCCTTACGGGAGCTCCCAGCCTTCTCGCCAGTGCCAGGTTCGCGTAGGCGGCGGCGAGGAAGAGCAGCGCCGCAAGCACGCCCAGGGCGAGGCGGGTCTTCCACACCTTCGTGAACACCTGCGCATAGCCCAAGCTGGAGAACCACAGGTAGTCTGTGAAAATGCCCACCAGGCTCAGGGAAACCAGGGCGGCAAGCACCGCCAGGGACAGGACGATGTCAGTCCTTTTCATGCCCTAGAACCTCTTTCCCTTCACCTTCTCCAGGTCGAACTTCGCCGTGCTCGCTATTGCCATGACCGCCATCACCCCCGCCTGAACGGGATCCGTTACCACCAGGTCAGCCACCTCGGGCACTGAGCCAGCCATGTTCAGCGAAATTACGGGTATGCCGTAGTCTGCCTTGAGCTCCTGCACCGCCTCGCTCACCTCTCCACCCATAAGCGAGCCCGCCAGCACGAGAATGGCGGCGCGGTGAAGTCTTCCGACTGCGCGCACCGCCTCGGCGATCTTCTCCTCCCCCACCAGGGGGATGGTGTCCACGCTTATCCTCTCCCCGCGCAGGTTGTGGCGGTCGGCCTCGCTCACAGCGCCCAGCACCACCTGGGCAACCTGGGCCCCGCCGCCTATAACTATGACGCGCTTGCCGTAGATGTCCCTGAAGGGGCGGTGGACCTCCACCTCGATGACGTCTTCCACCTTCAAGAGGTCCTTCTTCAGCTCCTCGAGGTCGCGCACCCCCTCCAGCTCAAAGTATATCTGCACCACGTCATCCTGCATGAACTGCTGTATGTAGGTGATGTTCACGTCGTGCTCCGCTATGACGCTGCTCACGTCTCTCAGCAAACCCTTGCGGTCGCTTGCGAAAACGCTTATCCCCACTATATCCTCCATGTCCAACACCTACGGTGTGAGTTCTATTCCGCGGTCGGTTATTGTAAACTTGAAGGAGCCAAGCACGTGCTTCGTGCCCCTCATCTTGCGTATGGAAATCTTCCTCTCCTGCGTTTCAGTGTCCAGGCGGAGAGTTATTACCCCGTCGAACATAAAGGTTTCCACCGGAAACTCCCTCACGCCTATCTCCTCACTCCCCGCCTCTGTAATCACCAGGCTGGTCACCCGGCGCATGCTCAGCAGGTTGGAGAGGCGCAGGAGCTTTGTGCGCTTCTCAAACTCGTCCTGGGCATAGAGCCCCATCACCGAGAGGGAGTCTATCACCACGCGCTCCGCCCCTATTGCGGATACCGCGTCGTCCAGGTTTGCGATCAGGTTGTCCACATCCAGACCCGAGCGCAGCGTCTCCTCGTCAACGTCGCCAGAGATGCGGTAGGTTACGGCGTCCATGAGTATCAGCTTTTCCTCCTTCTCCAGCGCCTCCAGATTCCATCCGAAGGCGAGCATATTCCTCCTTATCTTCTCCGGAGTTTCCTCAAAGGTCACATACACCCCGGGCTCATCGTACTCCACAGCGCCGTAGTAGAGGTACTGCATCCCGAAAATTGACTTTCCGCTTCCGGGACCGCCAATCAGGAGTATGGTGTTGCCCCTGGGAAACCCCTGAAGGGTAAACAGGGCATCAAGCCCGGGGATGCCGGTTCTTACCGCCTCCATGAGTGCACCTCTCACACCACAGTGCCGCTGCCCGCCAGCCTGAGGCCTCGCACCTCCGGGCGGGCAACGATTACAGGCTGCCCGGGAGTCAGCACCAGCCTTCTCTCCGCCTCTACCACCAGCCTGAGTGTATTCTCCCCCGCTTCATATAAATCTTTTATTACCGCCGCCCTGTAGCTCAGGCCTGCGCCCAGCATGCACCTCATGCCCGCTTTAAGCTCTCCCCTGAAGTAGGGGCAGGGCGCAAAGTCCAGCTCAACCTCCCTACTCACAGTGAAGCTCTCAGGCTCAGGTGTGAGCACCGCCCCGCGCTCAATCTCCTCACTGCTTATGCCTTTAAGTGCCAGCCCCACGCGGTCGCCCGCCTCCGCATGGGCGACGTTCTCATCCTGAATCTGAATCGACCTGACCAGCACCTCCCTGCCCTGGGGCAGAAGGGTGAGCTCCATGTGCCTCTCTATCCTCCCGCCTTTTACATTGCCCAGCACAACCGTGCCGACGCTCCTCACAGTGAAGGCGTGGTCCACCTCCACCCTGCACGGGGGCGTGCTTTCATGAGAAAAACCTCCGAGCTCTGAGATTATCGCATTGAAGTCCCTCTCCACAGTGGCGTAGCCCTCGGCCACTGTGCCCCTGAGCACAGGAAGCACCTGCTCCTCTGTCAGGCCTTCCAGAATCAGCAACCCCTGCCTCTTCCCGAGCATGTCAAGGGCGAGGAGCATCTCGCCAATCTCTGGCGTGAGGGCATCCATCCTCACAATTGCCGCATCCGCCATCGCTATAGCCTGGAGCAGTGCTCCCAGCTTCTCCTGGCCGGGCTCCACGAAAATGAAAATCTCCCCGCCCAGCCTGCGGTTGTACAGGGTTATGTCGCTCGTTGTGCCCCGCTTGCCGAGGAGCCTGCCAAGCTCAGGGTCGTTGAGTATGACAGTGGTCAGGGACATGCTCACGCTTTAGCGCCGCTGAAAAATATAACCTTTTTGCAGCGCATGACCAGGAAGAATTATTATGTTACCCTCCTATATAGTGACCGGAGGCGCTGACATGAAGGCGGGTTTTATAGGCTTGGGCAACCTGGGAAGAGCGATGGCAGGAAGGCTTGCAGCTCAGGGTGTGGAGCTTGTGGTATGGAACAGAACCAGGGAAAAGGCGGAGAAGCTGGGGGTGGAGGTGGCGGACAGCCCCGCTTCTCTAGTATCGCAGGTGGACATCACCTTCCTCTGCCTGTTTGACAGCAGGGCGGTGGAGTCGGTCGCCACAGGCGAGGGAGGGCTCCTTGAGGGGGAGGTTGAGGGGAAGGTTATCGTGGATACCACCACGAACCACTTCGAGGCGGTGCTGCGCTTCCACCGCATGTTTGAGGAGCATGGCGCCCACTACCTTGAGGCACCGGTGCTCGGGAGCGTGGTTCCCGCATCCCAGGGAAAGCTCACCGTGCTGGTGAGCGGCGAGAGGCAGGCCTACGAAAGGGCACTGCCCTACATTGAAAAGATTGGAGAGAAGATATTCTACCTGGGTGAGCCCGCCCTGGCTACCAAGATGAAGCTTGTTAACAACCTCACCCTGGGCTCCTTTATGGCGGCTATTGCGGAGGCTCTGGTCTTCGGCGAAGCCATAGGGCTGAGCAGGGAGAAGGTTCTGGAAATCCTGGCCTCGGGCGCCGGAAATTCCATGGTGCTGAATGCCAAGAGGGAAAAGCTGCTCAGGGAGGACTTCTCCACCCACTTCTCCTCTGCGCTGATTTACAAGGACCTCCACTACCTGCAGGACCTGGCGAGGGAGCTCGGGAGGCCGCTTTTTATGGGAAGTGTCGCCAAGGAGCTCTTTGCCATGACCTTCGCCAGGGATGTGAGCGACCTGGACTTTTCTGTAATCTACAGGGTGCTGAGGGAGTGCTAGCGTCTCACAACCCTTTATAAATGTTATAGTTGGGGTAGGAACACATGACCTTAATGCTTGAGGCACAGCGTGGCATCGTCAGCGATGAGCTGCGGGAGGTTAGCAGGGCGGAGGGCATAGAGGAGAAGGTGCTCCTGCGCAGGGTGGCAAAGGGCAGGGTGGTTATACCCAGGAACAGCGCCGGAAGGGAGCTTAAACCGGTGGGAATAGGTGAGGGGCTCAGGGTTAAGGTCAACGCCAACATAGGCACCTCGCCGGAGCACGTGAGCATTGAGGAGGAGCTGGAGAAGGCGAGGGTGGCGGTTAGGTATGGCGCTGATACGCTCATGGACCTGAGCACTGGCGGGGACCTCAGGAGGATAAGGAGGGAGATTCTGAAGATTCCCGTGCCCCTCGGCACTGTGCCCATCTATGAAGCCGGGGTGCTCGCCGCAAAGCGGGGGAGCATAGTGGACATGAGTGAGGATGAGCTCTTCTCGGTTATAGAGGCGCAGGCGAGGGAGGGAGTGGACTTCATGACGGTGCACGCCGGAATTACGCTTGAAGCTCTTGAGGCACTGGAGAAGAGCCCCCGCGTTACCGGCATAGTTAGCAGGGGCGGAAGCTTCCTCGCCGCCTGGATGAGGCACAACGAGAGGGAGAACCCCCTGTATGAGAACTTCGACTACCTGCTGGAGATCGCCAGAGAGCATGACGTTACCCTCAGCCTGGGCGACGCGCTGCGCCCGGGCAGCATTAGCGATGCGAGCGATGAGGCTCAGCTCCGCGAGCTCATGATTCTGGGCAGGCTGGTGAGGCGCTGCCGCGAAGCGGGGGTGCAGTGCATGGTCGAGGGGCCTGGGCACGTGCCCCTCAACCAGATTGAGGCGAATGTGCTGCTGGAGAAGCGCCTCTGCGACGGCGCTCCCTTCTACGTCCTCGGCCCCCTTGTGACCGACATCGCCGCGGGCTACGATCATATAGCCGCTGCCATAGGCGGTGCCATAGCCGCCTACGCGGGGGCAGACTTCCTGTGCTACGTCACGCCCGCGGAGCACTTAGCTTTGCCGAGCGTCGAGGATGTGCGCGTTGGCGTTGTGGCGAGCAAAATCGCAGCGCACGCAGCAGACCTGGCGAAGGGAAGAGGAAAAGAGATAGACGAGGAGATGTCCAGGGCGAGGGTCGAGCTGGACTGGGAGAAGCAGTTCAAGC
>JAADFX010000113.1 GCA_013152685.1 Methanobacteriota archaeon
CTCATATTGTATAAACTTTCAATCCTACCTTAGGCTTATTCTGACAAGGGGTATAAAATTCAGCGTTCGCTTCGAAATCTCCTTTCAATCCTACCTTAGGCTTATTCTGACTCGAAGCGGAGCTACTGTGGGTTATCAGCGATTCAGCTTTCAATCCTACCTTAGGCTTATTCTGACGCGGTAGGTTATGAGGTCCTTCACTGCGTGGTAGCGCCTTTCAATCCTACCTTAGGCTTATTCTGACACGGCTCGCTAGTACAACCAGGGATCTTCTTGAGACCTTTCAATCCTACCTTAGGCTTATTCTGACGGTAAATCCGAGGGCCCCCGCATGGCCGGCAGGCTCCTTTCAATCCTACCTTAGGCTTATTCTGACGAGTTCTGGATAGGTGAAGACTGGCTGCTGTGGCTACTTTCAATCCTACCTTAGGCTTATTCTGACTCTAAGAGTGCCGAGGAGTTTGCTAGGAAAGTTAACTTTCAATCCTACCTTAGGCTTATTCTGACAATAAATTTTATGATGATATATTCACATTTATGGGTCTTTCAATCCTACCTTAGGCTTATTCTGACCATTGCCAGAATCGTCAAGAATGACAACAGGAACGTTCTTTCAATCCTACCTTAGGCTTATTCTGACCCGGGTGGCGAGCAGCCTACCCCGGCGGGTAAATCCGCTTTCAATCCTACCTTAGGCTTATTCTGACGTTGCAGCGGCAATTTATCTTATGATACGGGAAGGTAACTTTCAATCCTACCTTAGGCTTATTCTGACTTCTTCTCGCGTTAGGTATTGAGCCGACATGAACATCTTTCAATCCTACCTTAGGCTTATTCTGACGAGTATCTCTTTTTTTAACGTTGTGCCAGGGTAGGTTCTTTCAATCCTACCTTAGGCTTATTCTGACCCGTACCTCGACGATGTAAAACTGCACCTGAAGATGCCTTTCAATCCTACCTTAGGCTTATTCTGACTGCCCGACATTTTAGTATTTAGCCTGGGTTCGATATAAAATTTGCCTCTTTTCGTGGGGTGCTGTCGTGGAACGCCGGTGGCGTGCTGCATTTAAAAACATCCACGACGGCGCTGCTCTCAGGTTCTTTAAGGCAAACAAAAAGAAAAGGGGTCAGGTGGGGCTACTACTCCATGGCCTCCAGCACCAGCTCTGCGATGTCCTTCACCTGGTAGCTCTTCCCCTCGTGCCTTTCGGCAGCAGACTTAATAACCCGCTTGCACTGCTGGCACGCGGTGGCTATGGCATCCACGCCCACCTCGTCCGCCTCGTGGATTATCTGCATCGACACCTTCTCGGTAATCTTCGGGTTGTGTATTTCCACATCGCCGCCACCGCCGCAGCACAGTGCAAGCTCGCGGTTGCTCGGGAACTCCCTGAACTCAGTCCCGGGAAGAGAACGCAGCACCCTGCGCGGCTCCTCGAAGATGCGCGAATTCCTGCCCAGATCGCAGGGGTCGTGGTAGGCGACGCTCAGATTGAGGGGCTTCTTCAGCTTTATCCTGCCCTCCTCAATAAGCCTCGCAATGAACTGGGAATGGTGCAGAAGCTCCACGCCCTCGATTTCCGGGTACTCGTGGGCAAAGGTGTGGTAGCAGCTCGGGCAGGAGAAGACCACAGTCTTGGCCCCCTTGGCCTTAATCGCCTCGATGTTGTGCCTTATCAGCTCCTCCACCTCTTCCTTCATGCCCAGGATGATGAGCGGATAGCCGCAGCAGTGCTCCTCCTCGCCCAGGATGGTGAAGTCCACCCCGGCCTTCTCCATGAGCTGAACCATCGCCGCGGGAATGTCCTGAACCTGGGGGGAGAAGCTGGCAACGCAGCCAACGAAGTACACCACCTCAGCTTTCTCCTTCCTGTAGTAGTCCTCCGGAGGCTCGGGGATGAAGAAGTCCACCCACATTGCGCGGTCGCTGTTGGGGAAGTTGGCCACATTCTTCTCCTTCACCACCGCCTCCTGGGCCATGTGGAACTTCTTGGGAAGCTTGCCCCTGTGGTAGAGGTTCGCCCTCACCGCAATTCCCAGCTCGCGGGTGTTGATGAAAACAGGGCAGACCTCGGCACAGCGCGCGCACAGCAGGCAGTTGTACACCTCCTCGTCGCCTTCCACCTCGCCGCCCTTCTTGAGCTGCTGCTTCACGTGGGAGTTAATTGCAGCGTAGCTCAGGTAGGTCTCCAGCTCGGGATCTGCCCTAGTCGCCTCGTACACCTGGCAGTTGAGGGTGCACAGCTGGCACTTCACGCAGCCGTCAAACTGAATCAGCTGCCTGGAGGTGAAGTCCAGCTTCGCCGGCCTGCCCTCAACCTCCCTGTAGTCGTAGGGGAAGGCGTTCATCAGCATCACAAAGGGGGACATAAACACGTGCCACAGCTTTGCGTTGAAGGGTATGCTGGCGAAGAGGGACGCGAGAAGCAGCGAGGAGAGTATCCACAGGGCGTCGTTGAAGCCACCCAGGAAGGGCAGCGCCTTGGAGATGGGGTACGCTATAAACCAGTTGCGCGCGATCTCCTCGGGTACGCGGTACGCCTGAAGCGAGGCAGCCTCCGCGAGGAAGCGGAATATGAACCAGCCGCCCAAGTTTATAACCGCCAGCTTGTCCATAAGGGTTGTCTCCATGGGGAACGCCCTTGCGATGAAGCGCCGGTAAATTGCGATAAACTCCCCCAGGATGACCATCCCGCCGAAGAGCTCATTCAGCATCGCATAGGTTGCATCTATGCCGGTAAAGTTCTCCGGGGACACTGTGGCGAGGTAGTAGTAGTCCACGAAGGGCGCGAAGAAGAAGATGAGCACCTCGGGCATGCCGTGGAGCTGCTCCACCCGCGTTGAAGCTTTGATGTGGTTCACCAGAATTATTCCCACGTAGCCGAAGATTATCAGCACCTTCATCAGCCAGCGCAGCTTGTCCTGCCTGAAGAGCCTGCGCTGCAGGAAGACCTCCATCACCAGGCGCTCCAGGAGCAGGAGAATGTTTCCGCTCAGGAGGTTGCGCAGCGCCCAGTTAATGCTCCCCCGCAGGGAGTGCCTTCCTCTTAGCCAGAGCGCCACATTCCAGGCGACGCCGATGAGCAGTATCAGGGTGGCGATGATGAAGAGTACCACAAACAGGGGAAGCCCGCCAACTACTATCATGGCTACCACCGTGATTCTAAGTCGTGGCTAACCTTTATAAAATTTGCTATTATTAATTATGATAAATTGATAGAAGGAGAAAATGCAAAGAGCAGGCGCGGGGCAGCCTGCCTCAGTCGCACTTAAGCACTTCCTTCTTCTTGTACTCCTCTATCTCCTTCTCCATCCAGGCCTTTATGCCCTCCTCGCCGTGGGGAAGGTCCTTCAGGTCCTCCTCCAGGTTGTCGGGCTTTATCTTGATTATCCACGCCTCATAGGGTGATTCGTTAATCTTGCTGGGGTTGCTCACAACCTCCTGATTTATCTCCACAATCTCCCCCGCCACCGGCGCACGCATGGGGCCTATAAACTTCCCGCTCTCCAGGTTCCCGAAGGCCTGGTCCTTGCGCACCTTCCTGCCCTTTGGAAAGGTGCGCAGGTGCTGGATCTTTCCTGCCGCGTAGGCACCGAAGGCGTCCAGGCCAACTGTCACCAAGTCGCCCTCCACCTTCGCCCAGATGTGGTCTTTGGGGTGGTAGTATAGCTCATCCGGCAGCTCCCAGTTGCACTCCTCCTTGGTACCAACGCTGATCTTGACCATGATTCCTACCTCCTTAGCCTTCGTATTTCAGTCATACTTTATAAAATTTCCTTCGTTGAAGTTGTGCGAGCGGGTGTATGGTGAAAATAAAGGTATCGCTGCACTATGTGCTCCACTCACGCCTGGGTGCGGAGGAGGTGGAGGTTCCCGTGGAGGGAAGCCTCCCCCTGCGGGAGGTGCTCAGGCGGCTTTGCGAATCCAGGCCCGAGGTTGAGGAGCTCCTCTTCGAGGATGGCAGGCTCCGTGGGGACCTGATTTTCATGGTCAACGGCATCGGAATAAACCACCTCAGCGGAGAGGAGACTGAGGTGAAGGACACCGACGAGGTGACGGTGGTGCCGGCGATTGCGGGCGGCTAAAGTTTGAGGAGCCTGGCGATGTTGCCCCCCCGAATTAGCGCCCTCTCCTCCTCGCTCAGGCTCTCCAGCGCCTCGAACTTCTCCACCATCTCGTAGCGCATGCTTGCATAGGGAGCATCGCTCCCGGCGATAATCCTCTCCGCTCCCAGAGCGTCCACCGCCTGAAGCACATGCTCGGGCTTTGCCTTCACCGTGCCCAGGTAGACATTGGGCCTGCCCTCGCAGGCCTCGATGAAGCCCTCGCCCCGCATGTGGGCCAGGATAATCGTCGCCTCGGGCACCTGGTCGGCGAGCTTCGCCAGCTCCGAATTTCGGGACTCGGGCTTGCCGTTGTCAAAGACCACGGGCGCTGAGAAGCGTGCCGCGGTCTGCAGTATCCTGACAACAAAGGGGTGGTCGGGGTAGAACTTCTGAGCCGCCGGGTGCAGCTTTATTCCGCGCAGGCCCAGCTCGCGCAGGGCGCGCTTGGCCTCGAGTATCGCCGCCTCGCGGTAGTGGGGGTCGAGGCGCGCGAAGCCGATGATGCGCTCCCTGTTCTCCCGCTGGGCCTTCGCGATGAAGTTGTTGGCGCTGGCAAAGCTTATCCCCGGCTCCGCCTCGTTGAAGGGGAAGACCACCGCCTTCTCCACGCCCGCCCTGTCCATCCGCTCGAGAAGCTCTCCGACATCCTGCCTGGAGCCGTCGCCCCTGTCGGGGCCCCCCAGGTGGACATGGGAATCAATTATCATGCTTCCTCCCATGGTTAAATTGGGCGGGATGTTTATAAAGCTTTTCAACAGCTTTTTATTTTTCGGGGACAAGCTCTCTCCATGCCCCGGAGGAGGCTCAGACCCCACCACCTGCTGTGCGTCCTGAAATTCGCAGGCGAGGGGTACAGCAGGGAGTTTGTTGAGAACTTCTGGGAGGTGCTGGAGGGGCTGGTGTGCGGAGACCGGCTGGAGGTCGTGGCGGGAGGAGACGAGATATGCAGAAAGTGCCCCCACTTCTCCCGGGGCAGGTGCTTCCAGTCAGGGGAAAGTGAGGAGAGGGTGCGCCGGATGGATGCCCTCGCCCTGAGCAGGCTTCAGGTGAGAACAGGGGAGAGGCTGGACTTCAGCGAGGCGGTGAGGAGGGTGCTCTCCATCCCCGAGGATGAGCTTATGGAGGTGTGCAACGGCTGCAGGTGGCTGCAGCGCTGCTACTCAGAGCTTTTTGAAGGTGGATAGTATCTTCTCCCTCAGATGGGGCACCTCCCTCACTATGTCGGTGGCGGTGACGATTCCAATCAGCCGGCCATCCCTGAGCACAGGCAGCTTTTTTATCCTCCTGTCAATCATTATCTGGGCTGCCTCCTCTATTGAGGCGTCGGGGGACACGGTTACAAGGGGAGAGCTCATCACCTCCCTCACAGTGGTGCACTCCGGGTCCAGGCAGGCGTTGAGCACCCGGTGGATGACGTCCCTCTCGGTAATTATGCCCACCGCTCTGCTGCGCTCCACCACCACGAGGGCGCCAAGCACCATGTCCTCCATTATCCTGGTGGCCTCCAGAATGGAGGCGGTGCTCTCAATGGTCTTGACAGCAGGCGTCATTATGTCCTTTACCCTCGGCATCATACCCCGGGTTATTTTGGGGATGGTTTTAGATAAACATTGTGTTTCGAATTTCTAAATTCGAAGATCTATATAGATTTTGAGAGGTATTTGCAGATATTGTATGGCTGTATTCTATTTTGGGAACCTATATGACAAAATGCGCCAAATTATGGCGCATGGGCAGGATAGGAATCAACTGGATAAACGTGAGGGAGTTCAACCCCCTCGGCACCGTGAGCACCGGGGAGGTGGACGTGGTGGAACTATCCTTCGCCGAGGTGGACTTTATAGCCCTGGAGGAGGACATCCTGGAACTCTGCAGGATTGTGAGGGACGACACCGGCGTCGGCTACACTGTGCACGCGCCCTACCAGAACTCCCCCGTGGAGAGGCTCCGGGTCAACCTGGCGGAGAGGTGCAGCCTCAAGGTGGTTGAGAGGGCGCTGGAGCTTGCTGGCAGGATAGGGGCGGAGGGGGTCGTGGTGCACGCGGGGGATGCGGTGTGCAGGCATGCCCTGAAGAATGCGGTGAGAAACCTGAGGGCGATTGACAGGCTCGCTGGAGAGTACGGCATGTACGTGGCGGTGGAGAACGTGTTCTCAGAGGGGGTGGCGAGGAGGGTGGGAGAGCTACCCGACGAACTCCTGCGGCTGTGTGAGCTGGCGTGCAGGTGGAATCTGGGAGCAAACATAGACGTGGGGCATGCCCACATATCCTCCGTGCTGCACGGGGTGGAGCTGGAGAGCTACTTTGAGGTGCTGGGGGACAGGGTTATGCACCTGCACCTCCACAACAACCACGGCACAGAGGGGGAGCCCTGGGATGAGCACCTGCCACTGACCACAGGAAGCATAGACTACAGCAGGCTGGGCGGCTGCTTAAGGGCAGAAACCGCTGTGCTGGAGGTTAAGCGGGGTGCGCCCAGAGACATTTCACTGAGCCTGGAGCTGCTCAGGCGCGGAGGAGCAGGAGTGAGGAGGATCGCCGTCTGACGCGGGGGCATTGCTCCTACCCCTGCCTTCCCCTCTCGGGCACCTCGGCGTGCATGTTTATTATTATCTCACCCACGTCGCAGCAGTACCTCGCAATCCTGTAGTAGCTCTCCAGGGAGAGGCGGAGGGTTATCACCTCCTCCAGGTCAGAGCCGCTCCGCACAAGCTCCCGGGCGCTCTTCCGCATTTCTTCTTCCACCGCTGGCAGCTTCCTGAACACCTCCTCCGCCAGGTCTGCGTCGAAGCTGAGGGTCGCCTCCTTGGCGGTGAGGTAGATGTCGGAGACGCCCTCCGCCACTCCCAAAAGCAGCTTTGAGTCCTCGGGCACGGAGAGCTGAATAAGCTTCGTTGCGATGGACTCCACATGGTCGGCGATGCGCTCGAGGCTCTTGACTATCAGCCTTATGCCCAGCACGTCCCTGCGGTGCTCAATCCCCACCTGCCTGGCAGCTATCTGGCTCATGGCAGCGCTCTTCAGCTGCCTCACGGCGAGGAAGTACAGCCTGTCCACCTCCAGCTCACGCTCCGTCACGTGCCTGAGGAGCTCACAGTCTCCGGAGGAGATGCCGCTGCTGAGGTCCTGGAGCATCCCCTCTACTATCCCCGAAACCCTCTCCACCACCTTGAGCACCGGCAGCTTCGCATGGCTGAGGAGCACCTGGGCGGTTATCTCATAGCCCAGGTCCTTTATCACCTCCACCGCAATCAGAAAGTTGAGGAGGTCCTTCGTCTTCTCCTTGAGGCGTATGCTGTCCCTGTTAAACCTTATTCTTATTGTGCTGTAACCAGCAAGGTACGCGGCGATAACCCGCCGGTGGAGCTCACCCACATCCATCCGGCTGCTGTCTATCACAAACTCCCTGTGCCTCCCGGAGGACTCCTCCGGCTCTATCACTATGCAGTTCTCCTGCACATCCAGCAGAACGTACCCATCCCGGAGACCGTGGGCCTCCACCCAGTCCCTGGGGAGGGAGAGCATGGGCGATGAGCCGCTGGAGTAGACCTTCCTCCTGAGCATGGTTGTTAATTCTCCTAAGTAAATTTAACATATCTCTACAGTTTCTATATAGATAGGTTTTAATATTTAGTCGATTTGTTATGATATTTAGATACAATGACGATGGAAAGCCGAAAGCTGCAGTTCACCGGCCGCTCCACCTACGTGGTCTCCCTGCCGAAGGCGTGGGTCAGGGAGAGGGGCCTGAAGGCGGGGGACAGGGTGCTGATTGAGGTAACCGAGTCCGGAGACCTGCTTATCAGGGCGGATGCGAGCAGGGTGGAGGAGCCCCGCACAAAGAGCCTGGACATATCCGGGCTGTCCCCGCGTCAGATTGAGAGGAGGGTGGTATCGGCATACCTCTTCGGCTTTGATGAGCTCAGGATAACCTCCAGGCACAGGATACTCCCGGACCAGCGGGAGGCGGTGATGAACATACTGCGCCGAATTCTCGGAACAGAGGTTCTGGCGGAGACCTCCCACGAGATGGTAGTAAACGACCTGCTGGACTTCAAGGAGATCTCACCCAGGAGCATACTCCGCAGAATGCAGGTGATCGCCGAGTTCATGTTTAAAAATGCCGTCGAGGCCTTCTTCTCCAGGGACAGAGAGCTCGCAAAGGACGTAATCGCAAGGGACGAGGAGGTGGACAAGTTCTACCTGCTGGCCACCAGGGAGATTATAGAGGGCATCCGGAGGGCAGGGAGGGCAAACATAGACGTTCCCCCCGAGAAGGCGGTGCACTACCTGAGCGTTGCCAGGAGCCTCGAGCGAATAGCCGACCACAGCGTCAAAATTTCCTCCCTGGTGGGAAGAACTCCGCCGGAGGAGGTGGCGGGAGAGCTCAGAAAGCTGTACGCCGAGGTGGTGGAAAACTTTGAAAAGGCGAGCAGGTCCTTCTTCTCCGGAGATGTGAACCTGGCAGACGCTGTGCTGGACGCCAGGGATAAGCTGCAGCGCATGGTCTCCAGCCTGCTGGAGCAGATTGAGGACAAACCCGGCACCATAGGAGCCTTCACCCTCCTGGACAGCTTTCAGAGGGTGTACGCCTACTCGGCCGACATCGCCGAGAGCACCCTGGACATGAACATCTAATATCTATATAGATTTAGTCCACTACTTAGTTTACTATGGATAGGTTGATATTTCCCGGGGGTGTGTTTGCTCCATAAAAAACAGAGGTGGTAGCATGAGATGGGTTGCAGTTCTCGGAGTGTTCCTGCTTCTGCTCTTTGCGGGCTGCACCGGCAAGTCGGGGGAGAGCCCCCAGGCTGCCGGAGAGGCTGCGGGAGAGATAACAATCAACGGCGCCGGGGCGAGCTTCCCGTACCCGCTCATAGCCAAGTGGAGCTACGAGTACTACAAGCTCACCGGGGTGAAGATAAACTACCAGAGCATAGGCAGCGGCGGCGGGATAAAGCAGACAATGGCCAAGACTGTTGACTTCGGAGCCAGCGACGCGCCCCTCAAGGAGGAGGAGTATCGCAGGATGCCCGGCATACTCCACATTCCCGAGACCCTGGGAGCGGTGGTTGTGGTGTACAACATCCCGGGGGTTGAGGCAAAGCTCAGGCTGACGGGCGAGGTCATTGCTGACATCTTCCTGGGCAAAATAACAAGGTGGAACGACCCCAGGATAGCGGAGCTCAACCCCGGTGTTGAGCTGCCCGATGAGCAGATTGTGGTGGTGCACCGCAGCGACGGGAGCGGCACAACCTTCGTGTTCTCGGACTACCTCTCCGCCGTAAGCCCCGAGTGGAGGGAGAAGGTGGGCAAGGGCAAGTCGCTGAAGTGGCCTTTAGGTCTCGGAGGCAAGGGCAACGAAGGTGTGGCAGGGCTGGTGAAGCAGAACCCCTACTCCATAGGCTACGTGGAGCTGGCATACGCGGTCGAGAACCGCCTCAGCTATGCGCTGATAAAGAACAGGGAGGGCAACTTTGTCGAGCCGGGCATTGAGAGCGTGGCCGCAGCGGCGGCGGGTGCCGTGGCATCCCTGCCAAGAGGCGACGAGTCCTGGGCGGGGGTCAGCATAGTAAACGCCCCCGGAGAGAATGCCTACCCGATTTCCAGCTTCACCTACCTGCTGGTGTACAGGGACCTGTCGGTGATACCCGGGATGACAGAACGCAAGGCAAAGGCGCTGGTGGACTTCCTGTGGTGGGCCATTCATGACGGTCAGAAGTATGCGCCGGAGCTCCACTACGCCCCGCTGCCCGAGGAGGTCGTGAAGCTCAACGAGGAGACCATAAAGTTAATAACCTACCAGGGTAAACCCCTGCTTTAGGTGGCTGCATGAGGTCACGGGTCTCCTCCCTCCCATTTTTCAGGGGCATATCCCCCGACACCCTTTTCCAGATTTTTCTGGGCAGCATCGCCGTGCTCAGCGTCCTGGTGCTGGCAGCCCTGCTTCTCAGGGAGCTCATAGTTGGGGCGATGCCGGCGCTCTCAGCCTACGGCGTGGAGTTCCTCTTCAGCGCCGAGTGGAACCCCGTGCTCAGCGAGTTTGGAGCGCTGCCCTTCATCTACGGCACCATCGTCTCCTCGCTGCTTGCGCTGCTAATAGGGGTGCCCCTCAGCCTGGGGATAGCGGTTTTTCTTACTGAGATCGCCCCGGCGAAGGTCAGGGCGGTGCTCTCGCCGGTGATAGAGCTCCTGGCGGCGATACCCAGCGTGATTATAGGGCTATGGGGCATATTTGTGCTGGCGCCCTTCGTGAGGGAGCACATCGCACCCCTGCTCATGGAGCACCTGGGATTCCTGCCCCTCTTCAGGGGGCCCGCCTACGGCTACTCGGTGCTCACCGCGGGGATTGTGCTGGCGATAATGATAACCCCCATAATCTCCTCCGTCTCGAGGGAGGCGCTGCTCGCCGTGCCCAGGCTGCAGAAGGAGGGAGCCCTCGCGCTGGGGGCGACGCGCTTTGAGGCAGTCACGGGCGTGGTGCTGCCCTATGCGAGAGGCGCCATCTTCGGTGCGGTGATGCTGGGCCTGGGGAGAGCCATAGGCGAGACCATGGCGGTGACAATGGTCATAGGCAACAGCCCCCAGCTCTTCACATCGCTGCTCCACCCTGGCTACACGATGGCGGCGGTTATCGCCAACGAGTTCACAGAGGCCACCGACGACATCTACCTGGCGGCTTTGATAGAAATAGGCCTGGTGCTCTTCGCCATATCCATGGTGGTGAACATAATTGCGAGGGCGATTACCTGGAGGTACCTCAGGGTTCAGGGAGGAAGCTGAATGCAGGCGAGGAAGCTGAAGGACAGGCTCTTCACCGCCTTCTGCATCGGCAGCACCCTGCTGGCGCTGATTCCGCTGGGCAGCATGCTCTACACCATCTTTGTCAAGGGCTTTTCGGTGATAAGCATAGACTTCCTCACAAAGCTTCCCGCTCCTGCGGGTGAGCCCGGAGGAGGCTTCGGAAATGCGATCCAGGGCAGCTTTATAGTCGTGGGAATAGCCAGCCTCATTGGCATACCCCTCGGAATAGCCGCCGGCATGTACCTGGCGGAGTTTCCCGGCTCGCGGGTGAGCAGGGTGGTGAGCTTCACCGCAGACGTGCTCACCGGGGTGCCCTCCATCATCACCGGAATCTTCGCCTACCTGGTTGTGGTGCTGAAGTTCGGGGGCTTCTCCGCCCTGGCGGGAGGCGTCGCCCTCGCCACGATGATGATACCCTTCATCGTCCGCACCACGGAGGAGGCGATGAAGCTCGTGCCCAGGGAGCTCAGGGAGGCCTCGCTGGCGCTGGGCGCGCCCAGGTGGCGCACAACCCTGGAGGTGGTGCTCTCAACGGCGAGGTTCGGTATAATCACCGGGGTGCTCCTCACAATAGCGCGCATCGCCGGCGAGACGGCGCCCCTGCTCTTCACCGCCTTCAGCAACCGCTTCTGGTTCGACGGAGTTATGCAGCCCGTGGCGACGCTTCCCGTGATGATATACACCTACGCCATCTCGCCCTTCGAGGACTGGCACGCCCAGGCGTGGGGCGGTGCCCTGGTGCTGGTGGCGATGATACTCGCCCTGAACATAGGCGTCAAGCTCGCGGCAGGAAGGAGATGGTAATGGAGAGCAAGATTGAGGTTGTGGAGCTGAACGCAGGCTTTGGGAGCACGCACGTGCTGAAGAACATAAGCATGAGCATACCCAGGAACAGGGTTACGGCGATAATAGGGCCCAGCGGCTGCGGCAAGAGTACCTTTGTGCGCTGCCTGAACAGAATCCACGAGCTCGTTCCCGGCGCCTGGGTCAGGGGAAAGGTGCTGCTGGACGGGAAGAACATCTACGACAGCGATGTGGACCCCGTGGACATACGCAGGCGCGTGGGTATGGTGTTCCAGAAGCCCAACCCCTTCCCGGCGATGAGCATCTTCGACAACATCGCCTACGGTCCAAAAATCCATGGCATGAAAAAGGGGCTTGAGAGGATAGTGGAGGACAGCCTGAGGAAGGCGGCGCTGTGGGATGAGGTCAAGCACAGGCTGAAGGACTCCCCGGTATCGCTCTCGGGGGGACAGCAGCAGCGCCTGTGCATCGCCAGGGCGCTCGCCGTGGAGCCCGAGGTGATACTCTTCGACGAGCCCTGCTCCGCCCTGGACCCGGTGGCAACGGCGAAGATAGAGGACCTCATCCTGGAGCTGAGGGAGAACTACACCATAGTGATAGTCACCCACAACATGCAGCAGGCTGCACGCATCGCAGATTACACCGCCTTCTTCCTGATGGGAGAACTCATAGAGTACGGGGAGACGGCGCAGATATTTGAGAATCCCAGGGACAAGCGCACCGAGGACTACATAACCGGGAGGTTCGGATGATGGACGTGCTGTTCGTTTGCGTTGGCAACGCCGCTCGCTCGCAGATGGCGAAGGGCTTCTACAACCACTACGCCAGGCGCACGAGAGCCGAGAGCGCAGGTACGGAGCCGGCAGGAGAGGTGAGCCGCAAGGCCATTGAGGTCATGCGGGAGAAGGGGATAGACATAAGCAGGGAGAAGCCGAAGCTGCTCACACTGGAGATGGTTTCAGGAGCGAGGAGGGTGGTGACCATGGGCTGCCTCTCCCGCGAGTCCTGCCCCGCCTTCCTGGCGGGCAGCGCAAAGCTCACAGACTGGAGCCTTGAAGACCCGAAGGGGAAGGACATAGAGGTGTACCGCCGGGTGAGGGACGAAATTGAGAAAAGGGTGAAGAAACTGATAAAAGAGGTGGAGGGCTGAAGTTGCCGAGAACGCCGCTTGAGAGGGGTATGGAGAAGATCCGCAGGGAGGTTATTGAGCTCGGAGGCATCGCAAAGCAGGCGGTGCTTCTGAGCGTCGAGGCGCTGAAGGAGAGGGACATGGAGAAGGCCTCGAGGGTTGGGGAGCTGGAGGAGAAGAGCGACCTCCTGAACCTGGACATAGACGAAAGCGCTTTAAAGCTGATGGCGCTCCAGCAGCCAGTAGCTAGAGACCTGCGCTTTGTGAATGCGATGATTAAAATCAGCGACAACTTTGAGCGCATCGCCGACCTGGCGCTCAAGATAGCGGAGATAGCTCAGAAGTACGAGGAGAAGGAGCTGCTCAAGCCGCTGATAGACATACCCAGGATGGCGGCCACCATAGCGGAGATGATAGACCTCGACCTGGAAGCCATAGAAAGGCACGAATCGCCCGACACGGACAAGCTGGTGGAGATGGACGACTTCCTGGACGACCTCTACAATCAGATTTACAATGAGCTCATCTCCTACATGCTCAGGGACCCGCGCAGGATAGACGACGCCACCGATCTGCTCTTTGTGGCGCGCTACCTGGAGAGGATAGGCGACATCGCCGCAAAGACGGGAGCGAGGGTGGTCTACATGGTGGAGGGGCGCAGGGTGTGGGTTAAGTAGAGGCTACGGCACCGGCACAATCTGCGGCTTTCCTGTAAGGGGGTGCTCAACCACGCAGACCTCGCAGCCGTACACCTCCCTTATCCTCCGGGGTGTTATCACCTCCTCAGGCGTGCCCTCCGCCACCACCCTGCCCTTCTTCAGCATCACCAGCATGTCGCAGTACAGCGAGGCGAGGTT